>NZ_JBEOVH010000082.1:0-1007 GCF_040295385.1 Streptomyces sp. NPDC002825 | reverse complement strand
TACCGGCCTTCCGAGGAGCACGACATGCTCCGGGAGTCGGTGCGTGCCCTCGCGGAGGCGAAGATCGTGCCGTTCGCGGCGGCGGTGGACGAGGAGGGCCGCTTCCCGCAGGAGGCCCTGGACGCGCTGGTCGCCAACGACCTGCACGCCGTGCACGTCCCCGAGACCTACGGCGGCGCGGGCGCCGACGCCCTCGCCACGGTGATCGTGATCGAGGAGGTCGCGCGCGCGTGCGGCTCCTCCTCGCTGATCCCCGCGGTCAACAAGCTCGGCTCGCTGCCGGTGATCCTCTCCGGCTCCGAGGAGCTCAAGCACAAGTACCTCGGCCCGCTCGCCAAGGGCGACGCGATGTTCTCCTACGCCCTGTCCGAGCCCGACGCGGGCTCCGACGCGGCCGGCATGAAGACCCGCGCGGTGCGCGACGGCGACACTTACGTCCTCAACGGCGTCAAGCGCTGGATCACCAACGCCGGCGTCTCCGAGTACTACACCGTGATGGCCGTCACCGACCCGGAGAAGCGCTCCAAGGGCATCTCCGCGTTCGTGGTGGAGAAGTCCGACGAGGGCGTCTCCTTCGGCGCCCCGGAGAAGAAGCTCGGCATCAAGGGCTCCCCGACCCGCGAGGTCTACCTCGACAACGTCCGCATCCCCGCCGACCGCATGATCGGCGCCGAGGGCACCGGCTTCGCCACCGCCATGAAGACCCTCGACCACACCCGCATCACCATCGCCGCCCAGGCCATCGGCATCGCCCAGGGCGCCCTCGACTACGCCAAGGGCTACGTCAAGGAGCGCAAGCAGTTCGGCAAGCCCATCGCCGACTTCCAGGGCGTGCAGTTCATGCTCGCCGACATGGCCATGAAGCTCGAGGCCGCCCGCCAGCTCACCTACGCCGCCGCCGCCAAGTCCGAGCGGGTTGCCGCCGGAGGTGGAGAGGAGGCCCTCACCTTCTTCGGCGCCGCCGCCAAGTGCTTCGCCTCCGACGTCGCCATGGAGGTCACCACCGA
>NZ_JBEOVH010000081.1:0-1073 GCF_040295385.1 Streptomyces sp. NPDC002825 | reverse complement strand
CGCCGGCTCGACCGGGTGATCATCCGTTTCGCGGGCGACTCCGGTGACGGCATGCAGCTGACGGGTGACCGTTTCACCTCGGAGACGGCGTCCTTCGGGAACGACCTCTCCACGCTGCCGAACTTCCCGGCCGAGATCCGGGCACCTGCCGGGACCCTGCCGGGTGTCTCGTCCTTCCAGCTCCACTTCGCCGACCACGACATCCTGACCCCGGGCGACGCCCCGAACGTGCTGGTCGCGATGAACCCGGCCGCCCTCAGGGCGAACATCGGGGACGTGCCGCGCGGCGGCGAGATCATCGTCAACACCGACGAGTTCGCCAAGCGCGCCATGGCCAAGGTCGGGTACGACTCCTCGCCCCTGGAGGACGGCTCGCTCGACGGCTACCGGGTCCACCCGGTGCCGCTGACGACGCTCACCCTGGAGGCCCTCAAGGAGTTCGGGCTGTCCCGGAAGGAGGCCGAGCGGAGCAAGAACATGTTCGCGCTCGGGCTGCTGTCCTGGATGTACCACCGGCCGACCGAGGGCACCGAGAGCTTCCTGCGCCAGAAGTTCGCGAAGAAGCCCGAGATCGCCGAGGCCAACGTGGCCGCCTTCCGGGCCGGCTGGAACTTCGGGGAGACCACCGAGGACTTCGCGGTCTCCTACGAGGTCGCCCCCGCGACCCGGGCCTTCCCGACCGGCACGTACCGGAACATCTCCGGGAACCTGGCCCTGTCGTACGGCCTGATCGCCGCGAGCAGGCAGGCGGACCTGCCGCTCTACCTCGGCTCGTACCCGATCACCCCGGCCTCGGACATCCTGCACGAGCTCAGCAAGCACAAGAACTTCGGCGTGCGGACCTTCCAGGCCGAGGACGAGATCGCCGGCATCGGCGCCGCCCTCGGCGCCGCCTTCGGCGGCTCGCTGGCCGTCACCACGACGTCCGGCCCCGGTGTGGCGCTGAAGTCCGAGACCATCGGACTCGCCGTCTCCCTGGAGCTGCCGCTCCTGATCGTCGACATCCAGCGCGGCGGGCCGTCCACCGGTCTGCCCACCAAGACCGAGCAGGCCGACCTCCTCCAGGCCATGTA
>NZ_JBEOVH010000080.1:0-1084 GCF_040295385.1 Streptomyces sp. NPDC002825 | reverse complement strand
GGGTGGCTGGTCGTTGTTTGAGAACTACACAGTGGACGCGAGCATCTGTGGCCAAGTTTTTAAGGGCGCACGGTGGATGCCTTGGCACCAGGAACCGATGAAGGACGTGGGAGGCCACGATAGTCCCCGGGGAGCCGTCAACCAGGCTTTGATCCGGGGGTTTCCGAATGGGGAAACCCGGCAGTCGTCATGGGCTGTCACCCATGCCTGAACACATAGGGCATGTGGAGGGAACGAGGGGAAGTGAAACATCTCAGTACCCTCAGGAAGAGAAAACAACCGTGATTCCGGGAGTAGTGGCGAGCGAAACCGGATGAGGCCAAACCGTATGCGTGTGATACCCGGCAGGGGTTGCGCATGCGGGGTTGTGGGATCTCTCTTCTGTCGTCTGCCGGCGACAGGACGAGTCAGAAACCGTATGGATAGGCGAAGGACATGCGAAAGGTCCGGCGTAGAGGGTAAGACCCCCGTAGCTGAAATCTGTACGGCTCGTTTGAGAGACACCCAAGTAGCACGGGGCCCGAGAAATCCCGTGTGAATCTGGCGGGACCACCCGCTAAGCCTAAATATTCCCTGGTGACCGATAGCGGATAGTACCGTGAGGGAATGGTGAAAAGTACCGCGGGAGCGGAGTGAAATAGTACCTGAAACCGTGTGCCTACAAGCCGTGGGAGCGTCGGATACAGCTTGCTGTATCTCGTGACTGCGTGCCTTTTGAAGAATGAGCCTGCGAGTTTGCGGTGTGTTGCGAGGTTAACCCGTGTGGGGAAGCCGTAGCGAAAGCGAGTCCGAATAGGGCGATTCAGTAGCACGCTCAAGACCCGAAGCGGAGTGATCTAGCCATGGGCAGGTTGAAGCGGAGGTAAGACTTCGTGGAGGACCGAACCCACCAGGGTTGAAAACCTGGGGGATGACCTGTGGTTAGGGGTGAAAGGCCAATCAAACTCCGTGATAGCTGGTTCTCCCCGAAATGCATTTAGGTGCAGCGTCGTGTGTTTCTTGCCGGAGGTAGAGCACTGGATAGGCGATGGGCCCTACCGGGTTACTGACCTTAGCCAAACTCCGAATGCCGGTAAGTGAGAGC
>NZ_JBEOVH010000078.1:0-1494 GCF_040295385.1 Streptomyces sp. NPDC002825 | reverse complement strand
ATCACCGACCGGGACATCGTGGTGAAGTGCCTGGCCAAGGGCAAGGACCCGCACCACATGACGGCCGGACTCCTCGCCCAGGGCAAACCGATCACGGTCGACGTGGACGCCGACAGCGAGCAGGTGCTGCGCACGATGCAGGACCACCGCATCCGCCGCGTGCCCGTGATCGACGACCACCGCCTGGTCGGCATGATCAGCGAGGCGGACCTGGCCCGGAGCCTTCCGGAGGAACGGGTGGGCCACTTCGTCGAGGAGATCTGCCGCTGACAGCACCGGAACCGTGGCGCGGTGAGCCGGTCGGCCCCACCGCCCCCTCGGAAGCTGCGCCACCCGACCCCGCGGGCGGACGATGGGGTTACGGAGTCGGACCGCCCCCGTCGCCCGGTCTCGGATCCGGGCATGGCCCCACGACTTCGGAACGGAGCTCGGCACCACCCGCTGAGCGGTGTCGCGGAGCCTCGGTCGGCCCCACGACGGGAGGTGCGGCATGTCTCACCAGGAGTCTTCGAGCAGCGGGTCCATCCCGCCGGCGCGAGGATCCCGCGGGCGTGCCGTCTTCGCCCTCGTCCTGATCATCGCCGTGGTCTGCGGCGCCGTGGCCGGCGGAAGGATGTGGGACGCCGGAGCGAGGGCCGATCGCGCACTCGCCGCCCACCGTCATCAGGTGCGGGCGACCACCACAGGGCCGGCCGAGGAGACACCCGTCGCGGCCAGGTACGGCACGAAGCCGCAGGCCCTCGCTCCGGCGGTGTGGGAACAGCCGGCGCACGTCCGCCGCTCCGGGACGATCCACGTCCCGCCGAAGACACCTCCGGGCCGCACCGTGACGATCTGGGTGGACGACGCCGGGTCGCCCGCCCGGCCCCCCGGCGGCACCGCGGACCGCGCACTCACCGCCCTCTCGGGCGGTATCGCGGTGGCAGGTGCCGTCGGGGTGACGGGAGCCGGCGTGGTCCTCCTCGTACGGCGGCGGAGCGAAGGCCACCGGCTCGCTGCCTGGGAACGGGAGTGGGAGCGGGTGGAACCCGTGTGGTCCGGCCGCCTGCGCCGGGGCAGTGATGCCGGGGGCGACGACGACTGACCGCGGTGCCGGCCGGACCGCACTGGGTCCGGGCACCACCCCTGCCCCGGCGGTCCGTCAGCGCATGGCATCCACGGCCGGCTCGTGACCACCCTGGTCGAGGCGGAAGGGCGGATAGACGTCCGTCATCAGGCTCGCGTAGGCGGCGACGCGCAGGACCCAGCGGTTCAGGCCGACGATCAGGGCGAACAGATCGCGCGGATAACGCTCGGTGAAGGCCAGGGCGAAGCCCGCGATGAGGGCGAGCAGGGTGATCAGGCCGCCGCTCCACCAGCCGACGCGCGTGCCGCCGGTGAAGAAGGCGATCACCAGGTAGTGGGGGATGGCGAGCAGCCACCATTTGACCAGGACCTGCGAGCGGGAGAGCCGCTCCGGGTGGGAGATGTCGAGCCGGGCCGGGTAGTCGGGTT
>NZ_JBEOVH010000077.1:0-1536 GCF_040295385.1 Streptomyces sp. NPDC002825 | reverse complement strand
TTGCTTCAGAACTAACACAGTGGACGCGAGCAACTGAGGACAAGCCCTCGGCCTATTAGTACCGGTCAGCTCCACCCATTACTGGGCTTCCACATCCGGCCTATCAACCCAGTCGTCTACTGGGAGCCTTACCCTCTCAAGGAGGTGGGAATACTCATCTCGAAGCAGGCTTCCCGCTTAGATGCTTTCAGCGGTTATCCCTCCCGAACGTAGCCAACCAGCCATGCCCTTGGCAGGACAACTGGCACACCAGAGGTTCGTCCGTCCCGGTCCTCTCGTACTAGGGACAGCCCTTCTCAATATTCCTACGCGCACAGCGGATAGGGACCGAACTGTCTCACGACGTTCTAAACCCAGCTCGCGTACCGCTTTAATGGGCGAACAGCCCAACCCTTGGGACCGACTCCAGCCCCAGGATGCGACGAGCCGACATCGAGGTGCCAAACCATCCCGTCGATATGGACTCTTGGGGAAGATCAGCCTGTTATCCCCGGGGTACCTTTTATCCGTTGAGCGACGGCGCTTCCACAAGCCACCGCCGGATCACTAGTCCCGACTTTCGTCCCTGCTCGACCCGTCGGTCTCACAGTCAAGCTCCCTTGTGCACTTACACTCAACACCTGATTGCCAACCAGGCTGAGGGAACCTTTGGGCGCCTCCGTTACCCTTTGGGAGGCAACCGCCCCAGTTAAACTACCCATCAGACACTGTCCCTGATCCGGATCACGGACCGAGGTTAGACATCCAGCACGACCAGAGTGGTATTTCAACGGCGACTCCACCATGACTGGCGTCACGGCTTCAAAGTCTCCCACCTATCCTACACAAGCCGAACCGAACACCAATATCAAACTGTAGTAAAGGTCCCGGGGTCTTTCCGTCCTGCTGCGCGAAACGAGCATCTTTACTCGTAGTGCAATTTCACCGGGCCTATGGTTGAGACAGTCGAGAAGTCGTTACGCCATTCGTGCAGGTCGGAACTTACCCGACAAGGAATTTCGCTACCTTAGGATGGTTATAGTTACCACCGCCGTTTACTGGCGCTTAAGTTCTCAGCTTCGCCCTGTCGAAACAGAGCTAACCGGTCCCCTTAACGTTCCAGCACCGGGCAGGCGTCAGTCCGTATACATCGCCTTACGGCTTCGCACGGACCTGTGTTTTTAGTAAACAGTCGCTTCTCGCTGGTCTCTGCGGCCACCCCCAGCTCACGGAGTAAATCCGATCACCAGGCGTGGCCCCCCTTCTCCCGAAGTTACGGGGGCATTTTGCCGAGTTCCTTAACCATAGTTCACCCGAACGCCTCGGTATTCTCTACCTGACCACCTGAGTCGGTTTAGGGTACGGGCCGCCATGAAACTCGCTAGAGGCTTTTCTCGACAGCATAGGATCATCCACTTCACCACAATCGGCTCGGCATCAGGTCTCAGGCTTAATGTGTGACGGATTTGCCTATCACACGCCCTACACCCTTACCCCGGGACAACCACCGCCCGGGCTGGACTACCTTCCTGCGTCACCCCATCGCTTACCTACTAC
>NZ_JBEOVH010000076.1:0-1788 GCF_040295385.1 Streptomyces sp. NPDC002825 | reverse complement strand
GCTAGTGCTCTGACCGCATAGGTTCACCGGGTTCCGTTCTGGTTCGAGCGTTGCGGAGAAGTCGGATGCAGCCGCATCGTGTGTCTGCGAGCATGCGTCGTTGTGGAGATCAACAACTCTGTCGTCCGACGCGCGGTCGCCTCCGACGCTGCTGCGGTGGCCGATGTGTGGCTGCGTTCTTTCGCGGCGGCGCTTCCGGGCGTGCGCCGGGCGCATACGGACGACGAGGTCCGGTCCTGGTTCCGGGAGGTGGTCGTGCCGGGGCAGGAGACGTGGGTGGCGACGGTCGATGGCTCCGTGGTCGGGATGATGGTGCTGGACGGCGAAGACCTGGATCAGCTCTATCTCGATCCGGCCTGGCAGGGCCAGGGCATTGGCAGCCAGCTCGTGCATCTGGCGAAGGAGCGTCGCCCGGCCGGGTTGGCACTGTGGACATTCCAGGTCAACGCGTCGGCACGTCGCTTCTATGAGCGCCATGGTTTCATCGCTGCCGAGTCCACCGATGGGCACCGCAATGAGGAGCGCGAGCCGGACATCCGATACGTATGGAGCCCTGGGGAACAAGAGCCCTGAGGATCCTCACGCCGCCGGGGCGAGTTGTCGTCCACCCCAGCGGATGCCTCTCTCGCTGCGGATCCGGGCGCGTTCCTTGCGTTCGGCGGCCAGGACGTCGCGGTGGCGGTGGTTGGCGTTGCGCCAGCGGAGGTAGGCGTGCAGGGCCCGGGTCTGCACGGTGTGGTTGGGGTGGTTGGAGTTGGCGATGGTGAACTGCCTCAGCGGTCCGAAGTGTGCCTCGATCGGGTTCGCCCAGGACGCGTAGGTCGGGGTGAAGCACAACTCGACCTTGTTCTTCTTCGCCCAGCGGCGGATGTCGGCGCCCTTGTGGGCGGACAAGTTGTCCATGATCACGTAGATCGGGGCGCCGTCGGGCCGGGCGGCGCGGATCGACTTCAGCGCGGCCAGCGTGTTCGCGGCACCTTTCCTGCGTCGGTTGACGCCCCACAGGCGGTCGTCGCCGACCGAGTAGCAGCCGTGGAAGTAGCGCACCCCGTGGGTGCGGTGGTAGGTGGCCGGCAGCCGGTCAGGACGTTTGCGTTCGGCCCAGCCGGCGCCTGCGGTGGGCCGGATCCCGAGCGGGCCGAACTCGTCGAAGGCGAAGACCCGGTCGGGGAAGCGGTCAAGGACCTCCTCGATCCGGTCCAGCTTCACCTCGCGGTCTGGGTCGGGGGACTCCTTCCAGGTCTTGGTGCGCTGGAAGGTGACACCGCGGCGGGCCAGCAGGCCGCGTAACGCCTCACGGCCGATGCGGATCACCCGGCCATGGACTTTGCGCAGGTAGGCGACGAGTTTGCGCAGCGACCAGCGGGTGAAAGGCTGACCGAGCTTGGTCGGACGGGTGGTGGCCGTCTGGACGACGAAGTCCTCGTCGTCAGGACTGAGCAGGCGGGGACAGCCTCCCGCCCACCGAGGGTCCAGGCAGGCCAGGCCGATCTCGTTGAACCGGTGGATCACATCCCGCACGGTGTCCTCGTCGGCCTGCACCAGCTTCGCGATCACCGGGACCCGGTTCCCGCCGGCCGAGGCCAGCAACATCATCGCGCGCCGGTAGCGCACCGAACTGGTGCTGCCACGGCGCACGATCTGCTGCAGCTTCTGCCCCTCCTGGTCGGTCAGTCTGCGTACGCGGACAGGCTCGGCCACCGCACCTCCAGCAGTCGGATCGGACGTCACCGCACATCCAACCGCCACGACCACCAACCCGGCGAACCTATGCGGTCAGAGCACTAG
>NZ_JBEOVH010000075.1:0-2302 GCF_040295385.1 Streptomyces sp. NPDC002825 | reverse complement strand
CCGCGCCGACCCCCGCCGCCTCCGCCGGCCGCGCCCCGCGCACCCCGCTGGAGGAGACGCTCCTCGGTCTCTTCGCCCGCACCCTCGACACCCCCGCCGGTCTCACCATCGACGACGACTTCTTCCACCACGGCGGCCACTCGCTGCTCGCGGCTCGGTTGACGAACCACATCGCCCAGGCACTGGGCGCACGTCTGACGATCCGGGATGTGTTCGGACGTCCCACGGTGGCGGGGCTTGCGGAGCTCGTCGCCGGACAGGGAGACGGACATGCGCTCCCGCCGCTGGTCGCGGGGGAGGGGGCCGGGGATCTGGTTCCTGCGTCGTTCGCTCAGCGGCGGTTGTGGCTGTTGTCGGAGTTGGAGGGGGACAGTGCGGCCTACAACGTGCCGATGGTGGTGCGGTGCGAGGGCGGGCTCGACCTGGAGGCGCTGGAGTCCGCGCTGAGCGATGTGGTGGAGCGGCACGCCCCGCTGCGGACGGTGTTCGAGTCGGTGGAGGGCGAGCCGCACCAGAGGGTCCTGCCGCCCGAGCAGGCGCGCGTGTCGGTGGAACGCCGGCGCGCCGCCGCCTCCGATGTCGCTGCGGAGCTGACGCGGCTGTCCGGGCGCGTCTTCGATCTGGCCGTGGAGCTTCCGCTGCGGGCGGTGGCCTTCGAGCTGGGGGACGACACGGTTGTCCTCTCGCTGGTGATGCACCACATCGCGACGGACGGGCTGTCGAACGGTGTCTTCTTCGCGGACCTCCAGCGGGCCTATGAGGCCCGGCTCGCCGGGGCCGAGGGGCGTGTCCTGGAGCCGCCGGCCGTCCAGTACACCGACTACGCGGCCTGGCAGCGGCGCGTACTCGGCTCTGCGGACGATCCGCAGAGCGTGCTCGGCCGCGAGTTGAGCTTCTGGCGCGGAGCGCTGGACGGGCTGCCGGAGCAGCACGGGCTGAACCTCGACCGCCCGAGGCCGGCCAGGGCCTCCCACCGGGGCGGACAGGTCGAACTCGACCTGGGCGCGGACGTGTTCGAGCGCGTCGCGCTGCTCGCCCGCTCGGAGGGGTGCACGCCGTTCATGGTGGTGCACGCGGCCCTGGTCGCGGCGCTGGCCCGGCTCGGCGCGGGGTCCGATCTGGCGATCGGGACGCCGGTCGCCGGGCGCGGTGAGCGCTCGCTGCAGGATCTCGTCGGGTTCTTCGTCAACACGCTCGTGCTGCGGACCAGCACCGCCGGTGACCCGACCTTCCGCGAACTTCTGCGCCGAGTCCGTACGGTCGACCTGGACGCCTACGCGCACCAGGAAGCCCCCTTCGACCTGGTCATCGAAGCGGTCAACCCCACCCGGAGCCTCGCACGTCACCCTCTCTTCCAGATCTGCCTCGGCCTCGAAGTGGGCGCTGTTCCGGAGCTGAACCTGCCCGGAGTCCGTACCGCCGAGATCTCCGGCCTCGTGAACGGGGCCGCGAAGTTCGACCTCGAGTTCCTGCTCCGTTCCGACGACGGCCGGCGTCTGCACGGCTCGATCCTCTTCGCGTCCGAGCTGTTCGACGAGGACTCGGTACGACGCACGGCGGCGGTGCTCGGTCAGGTGCTGGCCCAGGTGCTCGACGACCCCGGCCTGCCGCTGGCGTCCTTGGAGGTGCTGTCGAGCGCGGAGCGTGAGCTGCTCACCGGCCCGTGGGCGGGGACCGTCGCCGAGGCGGGCGACACCTCCCTCGTCGAGAGGTTCGAGGAGCAGGTGCTCCGCCGCCCGGAGGAAACGGCGCTCGTCGACGGTGACCGTCGGGTGTCGTACGCGGAGCTGAACGCGATGGCCAACCGCGTGGCCCACCAGCTGCGCGACCACGGTCTGGGCCGCGGCGACATGGCGGGTGTGCTGTGGGAGCGTGGGGTGGAGTTCGCGGCGGCGGTGATCGCCGTGGTCAAGACGGGGGCGGGCTACACGCTCCTCGACCCGGACTTCCCCGACGAGCGGCTGCGCTCGGCCGCGAACGACGCCGGCATCAGCCACCTCGTCGCCGCGCCGGCGCTCGCGGAACGCGTCGACGGACCCTGGCGGCCACACACGGAGGGGCCGAGCGAACTCCTCGCCCGCAGCGCGGCCAATCTCGGTCTGCCGCTCGGTCCCGACGACGTGGCGTGCTTGATGTTCACGTCGGGTTCGACGGGGCGGCCGAAGGCGATTCTGTCGTCGCACCGGAATCTGGTGTCGACGGTCAGTGGTCAGTCGTACGGGTTGTTCGGTCCGGGTGAGGTGTTTCTGCAGTGCTCGCCGGTGTCGTGGGACGCGTTCAGCCTGGAGTTCTGGGGTGCGCT
>NZ_JBEOVH010000074.1:0-2913 GCF_040295385.1 Streptomyces sp. NPDC002825 | reverse complement strand
GACAGAAGGCGGACGGCTTCATCCTCCAGCTCGCCGACCCCTTCCTGACCGAGTGGATGGTCAAGGCCGTCCGGGAGGCGGCGCGCGAGGCCGGCTGCGACCCCGACGCGCTCACCATCTGCGCCCGCGCGCGGGAGGCATTCCCGCATGAGTGACACCAGCACCGCGTACGAGCCGCCGGTCGTCGTCGGAGTGGACGGCTCGGAGCACAGCCTCCGGGCCCTGGAGTGGGCGCTGGGCGCCGCGGAGGGGCTGGGCGCGCCGCTGGTGGTGGCCCACGTGCGCTCGGAGGCGCTCCAGCTGGGCGCCGCCCGTATCGCTTCCCTGGGCAGGACGCCGGAGCTCCCCGACACGGTCACGCGGGCCGTACGGACGGTGGTCGAGGAGCGGGGGCACCGCCTTCCGGTGCGGTACGAATCGCTGGACGGGTCCGTGACGGACGCGCTGCCGGCGGCGGCGCGGGGCGCGCGGCTCCTGGTGACCGGTTCCCGGGGGCGCGGCGGCTTCGCGAGCCTGCTCCTCGGCTCGACGAGCCGGACGCTGGCCATGACGGCGCCCTGCCCGCTGATCGTCGTACCGCACGAGGCGCGCGCGGCCGCCCTCCGGGACGGGGCGGAGGCGGGCCGGGTGCTGCTGGGGCTGCACCCGGAGGAGACTTCGGACGAGGTGCTGGACTTCGCGTTCGAGGTGGCCCACCACCGGGGCGTACCGCTGGAGGTGGTGACCTCCTTCCGGCTGCCGCCGCCGCAGGCGGCCCTCCTGCCGACGCCTTCACCCGCGCTCCAGGTGCCTCCGCCGCTGCCGCTCGCGGACGAGGCGGAGGAGGCGGAGGAGGTCATGACGGAGGCGGAGCGGGAGCAGCGGGAGCGCCTGCGGCCGTTCGCGGAGCGGTGGCCGGGGGTGGAGCTTGTCCCGAGGGTCGTGCCGGGAGACGCGGCGGGCCGGCTCGTGGAGGGTTCGCTCGACGCGGGCCTGGTGGTGGTGGGGCGGCATCACCGGCACCGCCTGGGGACGCTGCTCATCGGCTCCGTCGCCCACGCGGTGCTGCATCACGCGCACTGTCCGGTGGCGGTGGTACCGCCCGCCGGGGCCGAGCCCCGGACATGACAGTCCCCGGCGGTCCATGTCGGTTCGCGCGGTCGTCGGCCGTCACCGACGGCTCCGTGCCCGACCGGTCCCGCCGGGGGCCTGGCCAGAGCCTGGATCAGGGTCACAGGGGCCTTCGGACGTCTCCGCTGGCGAGTGCGGCTCTCTCCGGTTATCCGGTGTAAGAACGAGTGTCCTCCCTTTTTCGCCCGTTTCAAGAGGTTTCTGCACTTTTTATTACGGGGAGGGCTGCCGCTTTTCGGGGGGAGGGCAGCCGCTTTGCACGGGCGCGGCTGCCGCCGGGAGTGCCTGTCGGTGGCGCCTGGTACACAAGGCCCATGACGACCGCAGATCACGCCGCCACCGCCCGCCGCAACGTCCAGCCGCCGTCCGCCGGAGCCTCGCTCGGCGCGGGGGTCGTGGTGACCGACGAGGCCGGCCGGGTCCTCCTGGGCCTGGACCGCTCCGGAGTGTGGGAGCTGCCGGGCGGCAAGGTCGAGCCGGGCGAGTCCATCGAGGAGGCGGCGGTGCGCGAACTGGCCGAGGAGACGACGCTCCTCGCGGACGCCGCCGACGTGGAGGTCCTCGGGCTGCTCATGGACACCGTGACCTCGGCGCGGCTGACCCGGATGACGGCGGCCACGGTCGTGCGCGGCTTCCGGGGCGTGCCCGCCGTGGCCGAGCCGGAGAAGATCGAGCGCTGGGAGTGGACGGACCCGGACCGGCTGCCGGAGGCCCTGTTCCTGCCGTCGGCGCAGGTGCTGCGGCTGTGGCGGCCCGGCCTCCCGATCCCGGACGCGCCGTTCCACCGCTACGCCCTGGGGCGGCTGCCCGGCTGAGGCCGGGAGCCGCGGTGCGTCACCGCGCGGGCCCCGGCGAGCGTGGCTAGCGTGGCCAGAGGAACACGTCAGCGATTCGGAAGTGGGAGTCACCGTCATGGCCGCACGACCTGAAGGCACGCCTGTCTGGACCGACGCGATGTTCACCGACGTCGAGGGCGCGAAGACGTTCTACGGCGATGTGCTCGGCTGGGACTTCGGCGAGGCGTCCTCGGAATTCGGCAATTACACCCAGGCGTACAAGAACGGCAAGGCGGTCGCGGCCGTCGTTCCGCCGATGCCGGGGCAGGACGGGGAGCCGCGGTCGGCCTGGTGTCTGTACTTCGCCTCGCTGGACGTCGCGGCGACGGCGGAGAAGATCCGGGGCGCGGGCGGCACGGTCCTGATGGAGCCGATGCAGGTCGGCGACTTCGGTTCGATGTGCCTCGCGCAGGATCCGTCGGGCGTCACGTTCGGCGTCTGGCAGGCCGGTGCGCACGAGGGCTTCGAGCGGGAGGGCGAGCCCGGTGCGTACGCCTGGGCCGAGGTCTTCACCCGTGAGCCGGCGAAGTCGGACGCCTTCTTCACCGAGGTCTTCGGCTTCGGCTCCAAGAAGATCAAGGACGAGCACATGGACTACCGGGTCTTCGACCTGGGCGGTCCGCAGCCGGTGCTCGGGCGGATGGTGATGTCGGACGGGGACTTCCCGCCGGAGATCCCCTCGTACATCCAGATCTACTTCGCCGTCGACAACTGCGACAAGGCGGTCGAGCGGGCCGCGGCGCTCAAGGGGAAGAAGGTGTTCGGGCCGATGGACAGCCCCTTCGGCCGGTTCGCGGCGATCGTGGACCCGCAGGGCGCCGCCTTCGCCGTGATCGACGAGAAGACGACCGTCGGGGATCTGCCCGAGTTCGAGTGAGCGGTGCGGCGCGGGCACGCCAAGGTGTTCGCGGTGAACGGCAACATCCCCTCCTCCAAGGACACGCTCCTCTCCTCGGCGGTCCAGGAG
>NZ_JBEOVH010000073.1:0-4424 GCF_040295385.1 Streptomyces sp. NPDC002825 | reverse complement strand
AACCCGACTACCCGGCCCGGCTCGACATCTCCCACCCGGAGCGGCTCTCCCGCTCGCAGGTCCTGGTCAAATGGTGGCTGCTCGCCATCCCCCACGTCACGAGCCGGCCGGGACCGAGCGCGCGGCAGACGGCCGCTGACGGCGCCGCCCGGCGCGCCGCAGCTCGTCCGTGCCCCACACCAGGACCGGGAACGTCGCGATGAGCAGGACGACGTCCAGAGGAAGGGCGGCCGTGCCGAAGAGATGCTGGAGCGGGGGCGCGTAGACGAGGGCGGCGGTGAACGCGAGCTCGAAGACGATGCCGGCGAGAAGCAACGGATTCGAGAACACTCCGATGTCGCGCAGCGCGGCGTGGTCGGTGCGGGCAGCGAAGGCGGTGCCTACCTGGCAGGTGACGATGCCGGCGAAGGTGGCGGTCGTGGCTGTCACGTAGGCGTGGTGCAAGGGGCTCCCCGAGCCCGTTGGATCGCCCGTCTGCCAGCCCGCGCGCCAGAGCACGTAGAAGTAGCCCACCATGACGAGGGCCGCTGACACGAGGCCCAGGTAGCCCCAGCTGCGGACGAGCATGTCGCGGGAGATCACGCCCTGGTGGGGGGACCGGGGTGGACGTTCCATGACTCCGGGCTCAGAGCGTTCCCGGCCAAGGGCAAGGGCGGGAAGCGTCTCCGTCCCCAGGTCGATGGCGAGGATCTGGAGCACGGTGAGCGGGAGCGGAACCGCCCCGGCGGAGAGCGCGAACACGAGGAAGGGCACGATCTCCGGGGTCGCGTGGGCGAAGATGTAGACGATGAACTTGCGGACGTTGTCGTAGACGCGGCGGCCGGATTCGATCGCTGTCACGATGGTGGCGAAGTCGTCGTCCGTGAGCACCATCGTGGCGGCCTCACGCGCGACATCGGTACCCGAGCGTCCCATGGCCACCCCGATGTGCGCGCGGTGCAGCGCGGGGGCGTCGTTGACCCCGTCACCTGTCATGGCGACGATCCGGCCGTGGGCTCGCAGGGTGTCGGCCACCTTGAGTTTCGTCTCGGGCGAGGAGCGGGCGAAGACGATCTCGGCGTCGCCTTCCACGAGCAACCGGTCGAGCTCGTCGTCGCCCAGCGACTCGGACGCCGCGACCACGTGCAGGCTGGGAACTCCGATGCCCACCTCCCGGGCGACCGCCGCGGCGGTGGCTCCGCTGTCGCCCGTCACGATGTGCACGCGCACCCCGGCCTCGTGGCAGCGTCGGACGGCTTCCGCCACCTCGGGGCGCGGCGGGTCGTAGAGCCCGACCAGACCGAGCAGTGTCAGCCCCGACTCGGCGTCCTGACGGCGTGACGGCGACTCCGCCCCCGGCGGCAGGTCGCGTACGGCGACGGCGAGGACCCGCATGCCACCCTTGGCCAGCTCCTCCGCCGCCGAGCGGGCCGCGTCCGAGGCGGAGCCGGGCAGGACGCGGGCGAGCACCGCCTCCGGTGCTCCCTTGGTGACGATCCGCAGGCGACCCGTCGCCTCGTCGTCCTGCACGACCGACATCATCCGCAGCCGCGGATCGAAGCGGAACAGTCTGCGCCGTCCCGCGTCGCGCCGGGTGAGATCCACGGGAGTCGCGCGGTCGGCAGCCGCGGTGACCAGTGCCGCTTCGGTCGGGTCGCCGTGCAGCTCACCCTCCTCATCGCGGGTGACGGTGGTGCACAAGGCGCTCGTCCGCACCAGCTCCTGCGCCCAGGGCCCGGGTTCCTTTCCATGGCCCACGGTCCACAGCGCTCTCAGACGCATGCGGTTGCGTGTCAGCGTGCCGGTCTTGTCCGTGCAGATGACGTTCGTGGAGCCGAGCGTCTCCACGGCGCTGAGCCGTTTCACCAATGCCCCCTGGCGGGCCAGTGCGCGGACGCCCACGGCAAGGGCCAGCGTGATCGTCGGAAGCAACCCCTCGGGGACATTGGCGACGAGAAGCCCGATGGCGAACATGAGGGAGTCGGCCACCGGCAGTCCGACGGCCACGCCCAGGACCAGGAACAGGGCCCCCATGCCGGTGGCGACGCCGGCGATGAGCCAAGCGACCTTCTTGACCTGTCGTTCCAACGGGCTCGCCTCGCGCCGGGTCCGCTGACTGAGCGCGGCGATCCGGCCGAGCTCGGTGTGATTGCCGGTGGCGAACACGACGGCCCGAGCCTGCCCCTCGACACAGGTCGTCCCGCTGAACACGAGGTTCGGCTCCTCCAGCAACGGAGCGCCGAGGAGCCCCGCCGCGGCCATGCGCTCGGCCGGTACGGACTCCCCCGTGAGCATCGACAGATCGACTTCCACCCCACCTTCGGTGACGCGCGCGTCGGCAGGGACCTTGTCGCCCTCCTCCAGGACGATCACATCGCCCGGCACCAGGTCGCGGGCCTCCACGGTGAGCGGCTGGCCGTCTCGTACGACGAGGGCGTGCTCGGGCAGATAGCGCGCGAGGGTCTCCACCGCCCGCTCGGCCTGCCGTTCCTGAAGCAGCGCGAACGCCGCGTTGACGGCGATGACCGCCAGGATCGCCCAGCCGAGCACTCCGAGGTCCGCGACGAAGGCCAGCGCGGCCGCGGCCCACAGCAGAAGGGCCAGCGGATGGATCAACTGTCCGACGAGCTCTCGCGCGAAGGAGGAGCGGGCCTTGCGCCGTACCTCGTTCGGTCCGTGAACGGCGAGTCGGCGGGCCGCCTCGCGAGCGGACAGTCCATCCGGACCGGTGGCCAGTTCCCGGCGCAACCTGGGCAGGGGCTCGCTGGGGTCGAAGGGCAGCGCATCGGTAGGGGTGGTGCTCGGATCCGCTGCGGTTCGGCCGGCGGCGCGGTCAGTCATCGTCGCCCCCGGCTTCGCTGCCCCGGTACAGGCGGCCGGACCACACGGGTTCCACCTGCTCCCACTCCCGTTCCCAGGCCGCGAGCCGTTGCCCTTCGCTCCGCCGCCGTACGAGGAAGACCCCGCCGGCTCCCGTCACCCCGACGGCACCTGCCGCCGCAATACCGCCCGAGAGGGAGGTGAAAGCTCGGTCCGCAGCGCTGCTCGGGGGTCGGGCGGGGGACCCTGCGTCGTCCACCCAGATCGTCACGATGTGGCCCGGGGGCGTCCCGGGCCGAACTGGGATGGTCCCGGAGCGGCGGACGTGCTCTGGCTGTTCCCACACCGCGGGGCGAGGGCCTGCGGTGAGGACCAAGACGGCACGCCCGCGGGATCCTTTCGCCAGCGGGGTGGTATCGCTGTTCGAAGACTCCTGGTGAGACATGCCGCACCTCCCGTCGGGTGTGGCTGGCCGAAGGACCGGGGGCACCGCTCGGGGGGTGGTGTCGAGTTCCTTTCCGATGTGGTGCGCCCCATGCCCGGATCCGTTCCTGATTGCGGAGGTCACCGCCCGGCAGCACGACCGCGTCGAAGCCGTCGTCCCGGAGCGTGTTGTCGATCGCCTGGGAAGTCCGGCGGTCGCGCCGACGTTGCTGCCCTATGCGACCAGGACTCGCTAGGGGTTCACGCCCGTGGCTCCCTCGGGCGGGGTGCCGCCTCGCTTCACCGGGATGGTGCGTGCGGTGCTGCTCTCCTCCTCGGGCATCGGGACGCGAATGGTGAGGATGCCGTCCGCGTACGAAGCCTCGACGTCGTCGGCCGGGATCGTGGCCGGGAGACGCACGGTCCGGCGGAACGATCCGTAGCGGAACTCCGAGTGCTCCTTGTCCTCCTCGCTCTCGCTGTGCTCCGCACTCACCGTGATCAGGTTGTCGTCGACGGTGATGGAGAAGTCGTCCGGGTCCATCCCGGGCAGCTCGGCCCGCAACACGTACCCACCGGCGTCGCTGGACACCTCCACAGGAATGGAGTGGGCAGCCGTCGCAGGTCGCCACCCGGGCAGCCCCGGGAACTCGCGGTTGAACCAGTCATTGAAGTCGGGGAAGAGGCTGCGCCTGCGTTCCACCCTGCCTCCGGCCATTGCTCTGCTCCTCGTTCCGGGGCCCCGGACTGTCGTCGTGGAGCCGAGTCGGTACGGACGGGCGGTGGACCGGGCTACGGGGCCGGTCCGACTCCGTAACCCCATCGTCCGCCCGCGAGGTCACGTGGCGCAGCGTCCAAGGGGGTTGTTGTCCGACGGGGCCGAACGGGCCGCACCTGGACCGACCGGCCGTGGCGCCACGGTTCCGGTGCTGTCAGCGGCAGATCTCCTCGACGAAGTGGCCCACCCGTTCCTCCGGAAGGTACCGGGCCAGGTCCGCCTCGCTGATCATGCCGACCAGGCGGTGGTCGTCGATCACGGGCACTCGGCGGATGCGGTGGTCCTGCATCGTGCGCAGCACCTGCTCGCTGTCGGCGTCCACGTCCACGGTGATCGGTTTGCCCTGGGCGAGGAGTCCGGCCGTCATGTGGTGCGGGTCCTTGCCCTTGGCCAGGCACTTCACCACGATGTCCCGGTCGGTGAT
>NZ_JBEOVH010000072.1:0-4959 GCF_040295385.1 Streptomyces sp. NPDC002825 | reverse complement strand
GAGAACTCGGGCCTCCCCTTCGTCATCGCCCTCAACGGCTTCGACGGCAACCAGCCGTACCAGCCCGAAGAGGTCCGCGAGGCGCTCCAGATCGGTCCCGACACCCCCATCATCACCACCGACGCCCGCCACCGCGCGGACGCCAAGAGCGCGCTCATCACGCTCGTCGAGCACGCCCTCATGGCGCGGCTCAAGTAGGGGACGGGGCTGGGCGGTTGTCATATGCCGCTGCCAGGGGCGGTCTGTGTCCTTCGACACGGCCGCCCGCGCGTTCATAACATTTCGACAGAGAATTGGGACGGCTCGGACACCCGACGCATCCGATCGGTGTCACTGCGCTCAACTGAGCCCCGCCATTTGGCGGGGCTCGCTCTTTATGCCCGTTTTATACGAGGCCTGGACCACTGAAAGCGTCCGCTTCCCACTGTTTGGAACGGACCCCCTTCACGTGCTGCAATTCATGAACTCCCGAGTAGTACGGCCCTGAACGAAACACCGGCACAACGTAGGTGCCGACGCCGAGAGGTTGTTGGTCGAGTGAGGCGAAGCAAGGAAAGCTCCGCGGAGCAGGAGACGCGGGGCAACTTCACGCCGCCGTCGCGTACGGCGGTGTCGCCCGCGGACGTGCCCGTGACGCCGGTCCCCACCGAGGCGCCCAAGGGAAGCTCCAGCAAGCTGTCGCCCCGCAACTGGCGGGTGCCCACCCGACTGAACGCGATCCTCTGCATACCCGTGCTCGTCGGCCTCGTCATGGGCAGCTTCCAGGTCAAGGCGGCGATCGACACCTGGCAGGAGGCGCAGGACGCCGAGAAGACGGCGCTCATCGTGCGCGCCGCCTCGGAGTACAGCACCGCCCTGCTCAACGAGCGTGACCTCACCGCCGGACCGCTGCTGAGCGGGAAGGGCCGGGAGAGCGACGAGGTGAAGCAGGCGTACGCCTCCACCGACGCCGCCAAGGCGAAGTTCGACGAGGCCGTCAAGAACATGCCCTCGGGCCAGGGCCTGGAGCGCCGTCTGCGGCTCTTCCAGGACGAGGAGCCCAAGCTGGAGAACCTGCGCAAGGCGGCGTACAGCGAGGGCCTGGACCCGGTGAACACGCAGCTCCAGTACACCGGCGTGCAGCACTACCTGATGGAGTTCTCCAACGAGCTCGGCCTGGGCACCGGCAACATCACCAGCTACGGCCGCACCGTCTACGCGATCCAGCTCTCGAAGGGCGCGGAGTCCCTCCAGCGCTCCATCGGCACCCAGCTGCTGGTCCGCCCCAGCCAGAAGGACGCCGTCTTCGCGCAGCAGTCCGTGGCGTTCAACTCGTACAACTACCTGGAGCAGATCGCCCTCGGCGAGTTCAACTCCGGCGGTCTGCCCGAGGACGTCGACCTCCTCAAGAAGGTCATGGCCGGCAAGGCCGCCGACGGCGAGAAGAAGATGTCCGCCGCCGGCATCGAGCTCCCCAAGGGCAAGGACGGCTCCGTCTACTCCGGTGTCGCCTCCCGGATCGGCACCGCCAAGGGCGCCGAGGGCATCGCGGCCCTGAAGGCCGACAAGATCACGCCCCAGACCTGGATGGCCGTCGCCACCGCCAAGTTCGACGGCTACAGCGAGGTCGAGAAGACCCTCGTCGACAAGGCCGTGACCGAGGCCGCCGACATCTCCGACGAGGCCAAGCGGGACGCCTGGGTCAACGGCGGCATCGTCGTCGTCGCCCTGCTCGCCGCCTTCATCCTGGCCGGGATGATGGCCCGCCAGATGAGCCGCTCGATGCGCCAGCTGCGGACCGCCGCCTTCGGCATCGCCGAGCAGCGCCTGCCGATGCTGGTCGACCAGCTCTCCCGTACGGAGCCGGGCCGGGTCGACACCCGCGTCCAGCCCATCCCGATCGACTCGCGGGACGAGATCGGCGAGGTCGCCCGCGCCTTCGACCAGGTCCACCGCGAGGCCGTCCGGCTCGCCGCCGAGCAGGCCATGCTCCGCGGCAACGTCAACGCGATCTTCACCAACCTCTCGCGCCGCAACCAGTCGCTGATCGAGGGCCAGCTGACCCTCATCACCGACCTGGAGAACAACGAGGCCGACCCGGACCAGCTGGAGAACCTCTTCCGCCTGGACCACCTGGCCACCCGTATGCGCCGCAACGGCGAGAACCTCCTCGTCCTCGCCGGCGAGGAGCCCGGCCGCCGCTGGGACCAGCCGGTCCCGCTGGTCGACGTCATGCGCGCCGCCTCCTCCGAGGTGGAGCAGTACGAGCGCATCGAGCTCGCCGGCGTGCCGGAGGCCGAGATCCACGGCCAGGCCGTGACCGACCTCGTGCACCTGCTCGCCGAGCTCCTGGAGAACGCCACCACGTTCTCCTCCCCGCAGACCAAGGTCCGCGTCACCGCGACCCGTCTCCCCGACGGCCGCGTCATGGTCGAGATCCACGACAAGGGCATCGGCCTCACCGCCGAGGACTTCGCGGACATCAACCACAAGCTGGCGAACCCGCCGACCGTCGACGTCGCCGTCTCGCAGCGCATGGGCCTCTTCGTGGTCGGCCGGCTCGCCGACCGGCACGGCATCCGGGTCCAGCTCCGCCCCTCGGGCGAGCAGGCCGGGACGACCTCGCTGGTCATGCTGCCGGACGCGATCACGCACGGCGGTGGCGGCGAGCAGCCGGTCCACGACGACTTCACCGTCTCGCAGATCATTCCGCAGCAGCAGCAGCCGAACGCCTTCGAGGGCGGCGCCCCGCAGCCGATGCTCACCGCTGCCGACCTCGGCTTCGACGACTCGCGCTACGAGCAGCCGGCCGAGGACGAGCGTCAGCTGGACCCGGTCAACCGCTCGCTGCAGCGCGAGGAGCGGCGTGCCGCCCTCGAGGCGCAGGCGCAGGGCGGTGACCGTCCGCTCTTCCGCGACGAGGCGGAGCCGGCGGAGCAGTACGGCCTGGCCCAGGAGTACGACCAGGGCCAGGAGTACGGGCAGCAGCAGGCCCAGGAGTACCCGGCGGAGCAGTACCCGGCGCAGGAGTACGCGCAGCCCCAGCAGGCGCAGGAGTACGGCCAGGAGTACGCGGCCGACTACCCGCAGCAGGACGGCTACGGCTACCCCCAGCAGGGCTACGAGGCGTACCCGCAGCAGGGCTATGCGGAAGGCTCGTACGAGACGCCGGGAACCGAACACCAGCAGTACGGCAATGCGTTCGATCCCCAGCCCCACCAGGCAGAGTGGCCGGATCAGAACGCTTACCAGGGTGGCTACGGACAGGATTTCGGAGCGGAATCGGAATCTGCTCCGAGCGCTCCCGAACAGGCCCCCGACCGCGTAGGCTTCGACCGTCCGGGTCCGACCGCGAGTCCCGCCCCGGACGCCGGACACGCGCTGACCGACGCCGGTCTGCCGCGCCGCGGCAGCGTCGCCCCGCAGACGCAGCAGGTGCCGCAGCAGGCGCCGCAGCAGCCGAAGCCCGCGCAGCCGGTGCAGCAGCAGGACACGGCCGAAGGCTCCGACGAATGGCGCTCGACCAACGACGAGCGCTGGCAGCGGGCCGGGAAGCTCAAGGACCCCAAGGCGGGCGGGGTCACCTCGTCCGGTCTCCCCCGGCGGGTCCCGAAGGCCAACCTGGTCGAGGGCACGGCAGAGCAGACCCCGCAGGGCGGCCCCCAGGTCTCCCGCGCACCCGAGGACGTGCGGGGCAGGTTGAGCAACCTGCGCCGGGGCGTCCAGCAGGGACGCAACGCGGGAACGGACACGAACGGATCGGGCCTCGGCCCGGGCAGTACCTACAACCAGGAGCGTTAGTGTGAGCATGAGCCAGGCGGCGCAGAATCTGAACTGGTTGATCACCAACTTCGTGGACAACACCCCCGGGGTGTCGCACACGGTGGTGGTCTCCGCCGACGGACTCCTGCTGGCGATGTCCGAGGGTTTCCCCCGTGACCGCGCCGACCAGCTGGCGGCCGTCGCCTCCGGACTGACCTCGCTGACCGCGGGCGCGTCCCGGATCTTCGAGGGCGGTGCGGTCAACCAGACCGTGGTGGAGATGGAGCGCGGCTTCCTCTTCATCATGTCGATCTCGGACGGCTCCTCGCTGGCCGTCCTCGCCCACCCGGAGGCCGACATCGGTCTCGTGGGCTACGAGATGGCCCTGCTCGTGGATCGCGCGGGCACGGTTCTGACCCCCGACCTCCGGGCGGAACTTCAGGGAAGTCTGCTCAACTAACAGACAGACAGTGCGTTTCGTGCCACCGCACCGTAGGGTGCGGTGGCGCGGGTCCAAGGGACATGGACCGCGAGGCAGTCGGAGGAGGAGACGTGGGTACACCCCCGGGCGCGAGCCCTTACAACGGTTATGACGCGCACCAGACGCCGCTGGGCGACACCGCGCAGAACCGGTTCAACTTTCCCTCCGCCCCGAGCAGACAGGGCGTCCCGCAGCCCTACGCGCAGCCTCAGGTCCCGTCGACGGCCGCGGGTTCGCCGGCCGCCCCGCGCGGCGGGTCCGCCGCGGGCGGTTCCGGCGGGCACAACCCGCTGGTGCGTCCGTACGCGATGACCGGCGGCCGGACCCGGCCGCGCTACCAGCTCGCCATCGAGGCACTGGTCAGTACGACGGCCGATCCCGCGCGGCTGCAGGGGCAGTTGCCCGAGCACCAGCGGATCTGCCGGCTCTGCTTCGAGATCAAGTCGGTCGCGGAGATCTCGGCACTTCTCTCCATTCCCCTCGGCGTCGCCCGAATCCTCGTCGCCGACCTGGCCGAGGCCGGACTTGTCGCCATCCACCAGCCCGGCGGCGACGAGGCCGCCGGCGGTCAGCCAGACGTGACACTGCTCGAAAGGGTGCTCAGTGGACTTCGCAAGCTCTAGCGGCGGCGCGGCCCGTTCAACCACCAGCGCGAAGATCGTGGTGGCGGGTGGCTTCGGCGTGGGCAAGACCACGTTCGTCGGCGCCGTCTCGGAGATCAACCCGCTGCGTACCGA
>NZ_JBEOVH010000071.1:0-5003 GCF_040295385.1 Streptomyces sp. NPDC002825 | reverse complement strand
CAGGGCGAGATCGCGGCCGCGGTCGTCGCCGGCGGCCTCTCCCTGGAAGACGGCGCCCGCGTCGTCGCCCTGCGCTCCAAGGCCCTGCGCGTCCTGTCCGGCGGCGGAGGCATGGCCTCCCTCGGCGTCCCCGAGGCACAGGCGGAAGAACTGCTCGCACCGTGGAACGGCCGCATCTCCGTCGCGGCGGCCAACGGGCCCTCCTCGACCGTGGTCGCCGGACAGCCCGAAGCCCTGGACGAGCTCCTCGCCCAGTGCGAGGCCTCCGACCTCTGGGCACGCCGCATCCCCGTCGACTACGCCTCCCACTCCGCCCACGTCGACCAGATCCAGGACACCCTCGCCCGCGAGCTCGCAGGCGTCGCCCCCCGCACCGGCCACATCGCCTTCCACTCCACCGTCACCGGCGCCGCACTCGACACCACCGAACTGGACGGCGCGTACTGGTTCCGGAACCTGCGCAGCAAGGTCCGCCTCGCCGAGGTCATCGAACACCTCACCGCCCCCGACATCGTCTTCATCGAGGTCAGCGCCCACCCCGTCCTCGTCTCCGGCATCACCGAGACCATCGGCGACACCGGCGCCGTCGTCGGCACCCTCCACCGCAACACAGGCGAACTCACACGCTTCGTCCAGTCCGCCGCCGAAGCCTGGTCCCACGGCATCACCATCGACTGGCCGGCCGTCCTCGGGGCCTACCGCGCCCACGCCGTCGAGCTGCCCTCCTACCCCTTCCAGCGGCAGCGCTACTGGCTGGAGCCGGAACCCGCCTCCACCGACGCCCGCGGTCTCGGTCTGGCCTCGGCCGGGCACCCGCTGCTCGGCGCCGTGGTCGAGCTGGTCGAGGAGGACCGGCTGGTCTACACGGGCCGCCTCGCGCTCGACACGCAGCCCTGGCTCGCCGATCACGCCGTGCAGGGCACCGTCCTGCTGCCCGGCACCGCGTTCCTCGAACTCACGATGGCCGTGGGGGCGCGGGCGGGCTGGCGACGGCTCGCCGAGCTGACCCTCCAGGCACCCCTGCTGCTCCCGGCCGGCGAAGCCGTACAGCTGCGGGTGACCCTCGAGCCGCCGGCCGCGAACGGGCAGCGGGAGCTGGCCGTGCACTCCCGTCCACAGGACGCCGACGCGGGCGCCCCGTGGACGCGGCACGCCGCCGCCACGCTCGAACTCGACGACGACGCCGCGGACTTCGACCTCGTCGAGTGGCCGCCGCCCGGCGCGCGGGAGATCGACGTCGAGGACCGCTACGACATCCTCTCGGAGGCGGGCTACGACTACGGCCCTGCCTTCCAGGGCCTGCGCGCCGCCTGGCGCTCAGGCCGCGACGTCTACGCCGAGGTCGCCCTGCCCGCCGAGCTGGACGCCACGTCCTTCGGGGTGCACCCGGCGGTCCTCGACGCCGCCCTGCACGCGGTCGGTCTGCTCCGCGAGGACGGCGGCACCGTGCTGCCCTTCTCCTGGTCGGGCGTCAGCCGCTACACCGAGGGCGCCGACGCCCTGCGGGTGTGGCTGAGCCCGCGGGGCGACGGGGTGGCCCTGCGCGTCACCGACGCCTCGGGGAAGCCCGTACTGTCCGCCGAGTCCGTCACGATGCGGCCGTTCACCGCCGGCCTGGCCGCCGGGCGCGGCACCGACGCGCTGTTCCGCGTCGAGTGGCAGCCGGTCACCGCCGCCACGCCCGACGCCGACGCGTGCCTGGTCGCGGACCTGGCGGACGTACCGGACGCGGTGCCGCAGGTCGTCGCCGTCCGATGTCCCGGCACCGGCCGATGTCCGGACACCGCACAGGGCTCCGACGGCACGGGAACCGTTCTCGCCGAGGCCGCTCATCGCGCGGCGCGCTGGGCGCTCGACCTGGTCCAGGAGTGGCTGGCCGACGCCCGCTTCGCCGGCTCCCGCCTGCTGGTGCTGACCGACGGCGCCGCCGGCCCCGGGGTCGACAACCCCGCCCAGGCCACCGTGTGGGGCCTGATCCGTACCGCGCAGTCCGAACACCCGGACCGTTTCGCCCTGTTGGACACGGACGAGGCGCACGAGGCCGGGACCGTGCCCGGGGCCGTGCTCACCGAGCCGCAGCTCTCCCTGCGGGCGGGCGCGCTGCTCGCCCCCCGGCTGGTCCGCCACACGAACGTCGCCGACCCGGCCGGTGCCACCCCGCTCGACCCGGACGGCACCGTGCTCGTCACCGGCGGCACCGGTGTCCTCGGCGCCGCGGTCGCCCGTCACCTGGTGACCGGGCACGGCGCCCGGCGTCTGCTCCTGGTCAGCCGACGCGGCGCCGACGCCCCCGGAGCCGGGGAACTCGTCGCGGAACTCAGCGCGCTGGGCGCCGAGGTCACCCTCGCGGCCTGCGACACCGCCGACCGCGACGCGCTCGCCCGGCTCCTCGACGGCGTCCGGCTCACGGCCGTCGTCCACACCGCGGGCCTCCTCGACGACGGCGTCGTCGAGTCGCTGACCGCGGACCGGCTCGCGGCCGTGCTCCGACCCAAGGTGGACGCCGCCGCGCACCTCGACGAACTGACCGCCGACGACGACCTCGCGGCCTTCGTTCTCTTCTCCTCGGTGGCCGGCGTGCTCGGCAACCCGGGCCAGGCCAACTACGCCGCCGGCAACGTCTTCCTCGACGCGCTCGCCGCCCGCCGCCGAGCCGCGGGCCGCCCCGCGACCTCGCTCGCCTGGGGCCTCTGGGCCGAACGCACCGGGCTGACCGGCCACTTGGACGACGACACTCTCTCGACGCGGGGTGTCGCCCCGCTCACCACCGAACAGGGCCTCGAACTCCTCGACCGGGCGCTCGCCGACGACCACGCCCTGCTCGTACCGGCCCGCCTCGACCCGGCCTCGCTGCGCTCCGACGCCCTCGCAGGAACCCTGTCGCCGCTGCTCCGCTCCCTGGTACGGGTCCCCCAGCGCCGCGCCGGCGAGTCCGGCCTGCGCCGAAAGCTCGGCAGGATGTCCGAGGACGAGGGCCGCCGCCTGCTGCTCGACGTCGTCCGCGCCCAGCTCGCCGCGGTCATCGGCAGCGCGTCGACGGACGGCATCGACCCGGACCAGCCGTTCAAGAGCTTCGGCATCGACTCGCTGCTCGCGGTCCAGCTCCGCAACCGCCTCAACTCCGCGACCGGCCTCCGCCTTCCGGCCACCCTGGTCTTCGACCACCCCACACCGGCCGCCGTCGTCGACTTCACGCTCGCCCTCGCGCGGGAACGCGCCGAGAGCGCCCCCGCGCAGCCCCTCGCGGCCGTCGCTCCGCGGACGGACGACGACCCGATCGTGATCGTCGGCATGGGCTGCCGCTTCCCGGGCGGCGTGGACTCGCCCGAGGCGCTGTGGCGCGTCGTCGCCGAACGGCGCGACGTCATCTCGGAGTTCCCGACCGACCGCGGCTGGGACCTGGACGGCCTCTTCCACCCCGACCCGGACCACTCCGGGACGTCGTACGTCCGGCAGGGCGGGTTCCTCCACGAGGCCGCCGAGTTCGACCCCGCCTTCTTCGGGATCTCCCCGCGCGAGGCGCTCGCGATGGACCCCCAGCAGCGGCTGCTGCTCGAAGTGTCGTGGGAGGCCCTGGAGCGGGCGGGCATCACGCCCGGCTCGCTGCACGGCAGCGACACCGGCGTGTTCGCCGGGGTCATGTACCACGACTACGGCGGGGGCGGCAGGCTTCCGGAGGAGGCCGAGGGCCACTTCCTGACCGGCACCGCCGGCAGTGTCGCCACCGGCCGCGTGGCCTACACGCTCGGTCTGCAGGGCCCGGCCCTGACGGTCGACACCGCGTGCTCGTCCTCGCTCGTCGCGCTGCACCTCGCCGTGCGCGCCCTGCGCTCGGGCGAGTGCTCGCTCGCCCTTGCGGGCGGCGCCGCCGTGATGTCCACGCCCAACACCTTCATCGAGTTCTCGCGGCAACGTGGTCTCGCGGCCGACGGCCGGTGCAAGTCCTTCTCGGCGGACGCGGACGGCACGGCCTGGGCCGAGGGCGTCGGTGTGCTCGTCGTGGAGCGGCTGTCGGACGCCCGGCGCCTGGGCCACGAGGTCCTGGCCGTGGTGGCCGGTTCGGCCGTGAACCAGGACGGCGCGTCCAACGGACTCACCGCGCCCAGCGGCCCGGCACAGGAGCGGGTGATCCGCGCCGCCGTCCAGGACGCCGGGGTCACCTTCGCCGGCGTCGACGCCGTCGAAGCGCACGGTACGGGCACGGTGCTCGGCGACCCGATCGAGGCGCAGGCCCTGCTCGCCACCTACGGCAGCGAGCGCGACGGGCAGCCGCTCATGCTCGGCTCGCTCAAGTCCAACCTCGGACACGCCCAGGCCGCCGCCGGAGTCGGCGGCATCATCAAGATGGTCATGGCCCTGCGCCACGGCGAGGTGCCCGCTTCGCTCCATGTCGGCACGCCGAGTGAACTCGTCGACTGGGCCGGCGGCGGCGTCGAGGTGCTCACCGAGCCGCGCCCGTGGCCCGCGGAGGAAGGCAGGACCCGGCGCGCCGGTGTCTCCTCCTTCGGCATCAGCGGCACCAACGCCCACGTCATCCTGGCGGAAGCCCCCGCCGTGGACTCGCCCGAAGTTCCGCAGGACGAGGGCCGATTGGACGGATCCGGCCTGCCGTGGCTGGTGTCGGGGCGTACGGCGGAGGCCCTGGCCGAGGCGGCCGGGCGGCTGGCCGCGTACGTACGGGAACGGCCCGGGCTCGGCCCCGCCGACGTGGCGCTCTCCCTGGCCACCGGGCGCTCCGCCTTCGAGTCGCGGGCCGTGGTCCCCGCCGCCGACGGCCGTGACGGGCTTCTCGCCGGCCTGGACGCCCTGGCCTCCCGGGAACTCGACGGCGTGACCGCGGCGGTCTCCGGCGCGAAGCCGGGCCGCACGTCGGGCGCGCCCGTCGTGTTCGTGTTCCCCGGGCAGGGTTCGCAGTGGGTCGGCATGGCCACGGCCCTGCTGGACTCCTCGCCGGAGTTCGCCCGCGTCATCGGCGAGTGCGAGACGGCCCTGGCACCGTTCGT
>NZ_JBEOVH010000070.1:0-5187 GCF_040295385.1 Streptomyces sp. NPDC002825 | reverse complement strand
GGATCGTCCCGCACCACCCGCTCGGTGCACATGGGGTGCGGGTCCAGGCTCGGAACGCGGAGGCGCCGCTGAAGGGCGCCGTCCCGTGTGCCCACCCGTCCCGCCCTGGGGGTCCCCCCGGACGAAGTCTGGGGGAGGGACGAATGCCCACACGGGCAGCGGCGCACCGCCCCGCCGGGCGCGGGCACACGCGGGGGGGGCACCGTCCCGCCGGGCGCGGGCCCACACGGGCGTGGGCGACCGCCCGCCCGGGCGCGGGTCGCGGCGTCAGGTGCGGTCGTACTCCTCCGTCAGTTCGCGGCAGCGCTTCACGTCCCCCGCCATCGCCAGCAGCAGATCGTCCAGCGTGTCGAACTTGAGCATCCCCCGCACGTACGCCAGGAAGTCCACGGCCACGTGCAGCCCGTACAGGTCCAGACCCTCGCGGTCGATCGCGTACGCCTCGACCGTCCGCTCCGTGCCGTCGAACTGCGGGTTCGTGCCGACCGAGATGGCCGCCGGCATCCGCTCCCCCGCCGCCGTCAGCCAGCCCGCGTACACGCCGTCCGCGGGGATCGCCGTGTGCGGCAGGGTCTCGACGTTGGCCGTCGGGAAACCGAGCTCGCGGCCGCGCTGGGCGCCGCGGACGACGATGCCCTCGACCCGGTGCGGCCGGCCGAGGATCTCGGCGGCGCCGGTCATGTCGCCCTCGGCGACGAGACGGCGGGTGAGGGTGGAGGAGAAGGGCTCGCCGCCGCCGGCGGCCCCGCTGACGTACAGGTCGATGACCTCGACCTCGTAGTCGTAGGTGGCACCGAGCTCCGTGAGGAACGCGACGTTGCCCGCCGCCCGGTGCCCGAAGCGGAAGTTGGGGCCCTCGATGACGGCCTTCGCGTGCAGCTTGTCGACCAGCACCTTCACGATGAAGTCGGCCGGGGACAGCTGGGAGAACTCGGCGGTGAACGGCAGCACGAGCACCGCGTCCACACCGAGCTCCGCGATCAGCTCGGCACGCCGGTGGTGCGGGGCGAGCAGCGGCGGGTGGCTGCCGGGGCGCACGACCTCGGAGGGGTGCGGGTCGAAGGTGACGACGACGGCGGGGATCCCCAGCTCACGGGCGCGCTCGACGGCACGCCCGATGATCAGCTGGTGTCCGCGGTGCACCCCGTCGTAGGAGCCGATGGTGACGACGCTGCGTCCCCAGTCCTGGGGGATGTCCTCCAAGCCACGCCAGCGCTGCACTGTGACCGCTCCTCGTCCGCCTGTTCGCCCTGTTCGCCTTTACGCAGGTCTAAGACTGCCATGTCCACGGCCGTCGGTACGCATCGGCATGGCAGTGCCGGGACTCCGCAGCGCCTGGAGGGTCTCCGGACCGAAGAGCGGGGCCCACTCGCCGGGGGCGGCGACCGTCCAGGCGGCGAGGAGCGCGGCGAATGCGGGCTGCTCGCGGACGGCCCCGGCGAGGGCCCGGTCGAGCCGCCAGGCGCCTTGGGGGGTACGGATGCACAGGGCGCCGGCCCTGAGGACGAGCTCCCGGGTGCGGGGCGCGCTGCGCCGCTCCGCGCCCTCCGCGGCGGCCCGCAGGAGCACCTCGAGGACGGTCAGCTCTCCGGTCTCGGCCTCGTACCGCTCGTGCTCCAGGAGTACGTCGAGCAGCTCGGCCCGCAGATGCCGGGAGGCTCCGGTGCCGGGGGCGGCGAGGACGGGGGCGAGCGCGCGCCTGAGTGAGGCGGGGCGGCCCCGGATCAGTCCGGTGACCAGCGGGAAGAGGACCGCCCTCGCGGCCGGGCCGTCCTCGAAGCGGCGGTCGACGAAGGCGGCCACGTGGGGGGCGCCCTCGGGGTGACGGGCCGCGTAGTCGCGGACGAGGGCGGCGATCCGGCGGGCGAGGGCGGGCGTGTCGACCTCGGCAAGGGCCAGCAGGGCGGCGGCCGGCGCCTCCCCGGTGCCGATCAGCCGGGCCCGGAAGCCGATGAGGATCTCCTCGGGGTGGGTGGCGAGGGCCTCGGCGAGCGCCGGCGCGGGGACCCGGGGCTCGGCGAGGGCGCGCGGGAGGTGCCGGGCGCGGCTGTGCGGGTCGCGGACGAGGAGGCCGAGGGCGGCGCCGTGGAGGGTCTGGTCGCCGGGGCGGGCGAGCAGGGCGAGGGCGGCGTAGCGGAGGAGCTCGCGGTCGGCGGAGGTGGTGACGTGCCCGGCGACGAGCTGTCCGTACGCGGCGGCCGCGACGCGCCGCTCCGGGCGCCCGTCGTCGTGGGCCCAGCGGTCGACGGCCCGGCAGAGCGCGGAGGACTCGTCCCGGGCGAGGGTGGCGAGGAGGCCGTCGGCGAGCGGGTGGGCGGTGGCGACGAGCGCTTCGCAGAGGTCGTCGACTGCGAGCGCCCGGTGGCTGTGCAGGAGGGCCTGGGCGGCGGCGGCGACGGTGGGCCGGGGGTCGCCGAACCAACGGCAGAGGAGCGGCTGGACGCTCCGGGGATCGGCGACGAGCATCGCGGCGACGGCGTCGAGGCTCCGGACCCTGCGGGGCACCTCGCCACGGGGCCCGGCACCGCCCGGCACCTCGCCACGGGGCCCGGCACCGCCCGGCACCTCGCCACGGGGCCCGGCACCGCCCGGCACCTCGCCACCGGACGCGGCACCGCCCGGCACCTCGCCACCGGACGCGGCACCTCCGGCCCCGGCACCACCGAACGCGGCGGCCCCGAGCGCGGCGCTCCCCGGCGGCAGGTCCGCCGGGACCAGGCGTCGCAGCAGGTCGATCCGCTCGTCCTCGCCCAGCGGCAGGCCCACCCAGAACGCCGTTCCGAAGGAGGCGAAGACCGGGTGCGGGCCCGGTAGGGACCCGATGTGGTCGGCGAGCAGTCTCAGGACGGGGAGGTAGGGCCTCGGGTCGGGCACCCGCAGCACGCCCTCCCGCAGCAGCCGGGCGGCCCACCAGGCGCCGTCCCCGCCGTCCCCCTCCGCGGCGAACCGCGCGAGCGCCTCGGCGAGGCCTGCGAGCCGGGGTGCGAGGCCGGCGGGGCCCCGCTCCCGGTGCAGCAGCAGCAAGGCCTGCAGGACGGGGCCGATGCGGTGCCGTGGCACGGGCAGCTGCCCGGCCGTTGCCGCGTCTCCGGCGGGCCGTTGTCGGGGAAGGCCGGGGACGGGGCTCCCGCCGGGCGCCGCCGTGTCGGGGTCGCTCCGGGGCGGGTCCTCGTGGCGCGCGTGCACCAGGCCGTCAAGGGCCGTGTCCAGGTCCAGGTGGGCCGCCTGGACCCAGTCGGCCAGCTCCTCGTGGGCGAAGCGGTAGCCCGAGCCCGCCGGGACGAGGAGGCCCTCGGTGAGGACGGCCGGGGCCCACCCCTCGCGCCAGGGGAACAGCTCCTCGAAGGAGGCCCGGTCGAGGACGCCGTGCCCGGGGCCCAGGCACCGGCGGGCCGCCTCGTGCAGCCGGCCGGTCACGCGCGCGGCGAGCCGGCGGACGGCGGTCCCGCGGAGCAGGGGCCGGGAGCCCGCGGCGATCCGGACGGCGGCGCGCAGGCACACCAGGTCGAGGTAGGCGGTGAAGATCTCCTCGCGCCCCGGCCGCCCCGGCACCTCGCCGGGCAGCGCCGCCCGCACCTCGGCGAGCAGCCGCAGGGCGAGCGGGTGGCGGGCGTCCGCCGGGGCGAGGTCCGTCTCCCCGATCCCGTACCCCTCCCGTACGGCACGGGCCTCCGTCGTGGAGTACGGCCCGAGGGCGAGCGCGGCGGGCAGGCCGTCGTCGGCGTCCGTCGCCGGGCGGTGCAGGGCGCCCGGGGTGTAGAGCGTGCCGGCCTGTTCCCAGTGCTCGGGGCGGCAGGCGGTGACGAGGTGGACGCGGTGGGCGCGGAGCCAGTCCTCGGTGGCGGTGGTCCAGTCGGCGAGCCGGTGGGCGAGGAGCGGCGGCATCTCCTCGGGGCCGTCGAGGACGACGAGGAGCGGGCGGCCCGCGTCCCGGGCGAGGGCGGCGGCCCGCTCCGGGGTGGCGGTGGTGGTGTCGCCGAGCGCCCCGGAGGCGGCGACGATCCGGCCGGCCTCGTGCAGGGCGCGGCCGACGGCGTCGGCGAGCGAGTGGTCCTCGGCCCTCAGGTCGGCGCCGCGCAGCCGGACGGTGGGCGCGGGTGCGACGCCCCGGGCGCGGCGGGCGCAGAGCGCGGCGAGGGCGGTGGTGCGGCCGGTGCCCGGGGCGCCGACGAGGGCGAGGACGGGGTTGTCGCCGGCCGTGAAGCGGGCGAACTCGCGGACGCAGTCGGGCCGTTCGACGGGCTCGGGCCAGGGGTCGGGCTCGCGTACGGGCCCGGTGGAGGTGGCGGTGAGTTCCAGGATCGCGGCGAGGTTGAGATCGGGCCCGTAGGCGGGAACGGTGGCCGCGTTGCGCCGCAGGAGGGCGGTGAGCGGTCCGGCGGGGCGGAGCGGGACGGCGTATCCGGCGGCCTGGCGGTCGCCGCGCAGGGCGGTGCCGAGGACGGCGAGGACGGTGCCGGTGACGGTGTCGAGGACGGGGCCTCCGGCGGCCTGTCCGCCGCGGCGGAGCGCGTCGGCGCCTTCGGTGCCGATGGCGAGTTCGAGGGCGTCGGCGAGGGCGTGGAAGCGGTCTGTGGCGGTGTACGTGACAGAGGCGGGGCCGAGGACGCGGGCCTCGCGCCAGCCCTGGGCGGCGATCCGCACGTACGTGCCGGGCTCGATCTCGGGCCGGGTGGCGAGCGGCAGCGGCCGGCCGCCGAGTCCTTCGGTCCGTACGAGCGCGAGGCCGCTCTCGGGCAGCGGCGTGACGGCCTCGGCCTCGGCGAGCCAGGTCCGGTCGCCGGGGGCGTGCAGGACGACACGGCTGAGCCCGTCGACGGCTTCGTGACTGGTGACGACCGTTCCGTGGTGGTCGGCGAGGAAACCGGTGCCGCGTGGCCGGCCCGCCGGATCGCAGATGCGCACCAGCGTCGCCAGGTCCCCGCTTCCCATGGTGTCGACGGTAGGCGGCCGGTGATCACCCGGAGGCGCTCGCGGGAAAACGCGCCCCCCGACACTCCCCCGTTCACTCCGAGCGCCTCCCCGATGGGGTGAATTTCGGCGGCTCAGCGGGACAGAGTGGGTGCGGGGGAAACCGAGGGGGGAAAACCGTGGCCCAGACCCGGGTGGTGCTGGGTGAACTCCACCTCCGTCTTGAGCAGCCGGACCGAGGTCGCGAGCTCGTTGAAGAGCGGCACGGTCTTGTTC
>NZ_JBEOVH010000069.1:0-5192 GCF_040295385.1 Streptomyces sp. NPDC002825 | reverse complement strand
GCCCTGGTGGAGATCTACCAGAACTGCAACATCTTCAACGACGGCGCCTTCGAGGTCCTCAAGGACAACGAGCAGGCCAAGGAGGCCGTCATCCGACTCGAACACGGGCAGCCGATCCGCTTCGGCACGGACCTGCGCAAGGGCGTCGTCCGCGATCCGGCGACGGGTGACCTGCGGGTCGTCGAGGTGACGCCGGAGAACGAGTCCGCGGTCCTGGTCCACGACGCCCACGCCTCGTCGCCGACCACGGCCTTCGCGCTCTCGCGCCTGGCCGACCCGGACACGCTCCGCCAGACCCCCATCGGCGTCTTCCGCGACGTTGAGCGGGCCGTCTACGACACCCTCATGGCCGGCCAGCTCGACGCCGCGGTCGAGCGGTACGGGAAGAGCGACCTCGCCGCGCTGCTCGCGGGCAACGACACCTGGTCCGTCGTCGGCTGACACCCCGACGGACCACCGACACCGGAGGAGACCCTCATGGCATACGTCATCGCTCAACCCTGCGTGGACATCAAGGACAAGGCCTGCCTGGACGAGTGCCCGGTGGACTGCATCTACGAGGGCCCGCGCAAGATGTACATCCAGCCGGACGAGTGCGTCGACTGCGGGGCGTGCGAGCCGGTCTGCCCGGTCGAAGCGGTCTTCTACGAGGACGACCTCCCGGAGGCCTTCAGCGAGTACCGCATCGCGGACCGCGAGGTGTTCGACGGCATCGGCCTGCCCGGCGGTTCGCGCGACCACGCCCCGCTCGCGGCGGATCACGCGGTGGTCGACGCCGTGCCCGTGCCGTCCCAGACCTGAGCCGTCCCGCGCTGGGTCCGGCTCCCGCGGTCCCTTCCGCCCTTTCCGTCTCACGAGCCTTTCACGGATCGAGTTCTCCCCATGGCCAAGCCCATCGTCCTCATAGCCGAAGAGCTCTCGCCCACCACGGTCACCGCGCTCGGTCCGGACTTCGACATCCGGCACTGCGACGGGACCGACCGGCCGGCCCTGCTGTCCGCCGTCGCCCACGCGGACGCCCTTCTGGTGCGCAGCGCGACCTGTGTGGACGCCCAGGTGATCGACGCCGCCCGCCGCCTCAAGGTCGTGGCGCGGGCCGGCGTCGGCCTGGACAACGTCGATGTCCCCGCGGCCACGAAGGCCGGCGTCCTGGTCGTCAACGCCCCCCTCTCCAACGTCGTCAGCGCCGCCGAACTCACCTGCGGACTCCTGCTGTCCACGGCCCGCACCATCCCGCAGGCCGACTTCTCGCTCAGGAGCGGGGAGTGGGAGCGGCAGAAGTACACCGGCGTCGAACTGGCCGACAAGACCCTGGGAGTCATCGGTCTCGGCCGCATCGGCACCCTGGTGGCCCAGAGGATGTCCGCGTTCGGCATGCGGATCCTCGCCCACGATCCGTACGCCACGGAGGAGCGGGCCCTGCGCGCGGGCGCACGCCTCGTTCCGCTCGACACGCTCCTGCGGGAGTCCGACTTCGTCACCGTGCACCTGCCGAGGACACCGGAGACGGTGGGCTTCGTCGGCGAGCGGGAGCTGGGTCTCGTCAAGCGGACCGTACGGATCGTCAACGCGGCGCGCGGCGGCATCGTGGACGAGGAGGCGCTGGCCGCCGCGTTGAAGGACGGGCGCGTCGCGGGGGCCGGGCTCGACGTCTTCGCGGTGGAGCCGTGCATCGCCTCCCCGCTGTTCGGTCTCGACAACGTGGTGGTCACCCCGCACCTCGGCGCCTCCACCCACGAGGCCCAGGAGAAGGCGGGGACCTCCGTCGCCCACTCGGTGCGCCGGGCCCTCGCGGGGGAGCTCGTGCCCGACGCGGTGAACGCCCCGGGAGGTCCCGTCGCGGAGGAGGTCCACCCCTACCTGGCCCTCGCCGACGACCTCGGCCACGTCTTCACCGAGCTCGCGGGCCGCAGGGCGGCCACACACCTGGAGATCGAGGTCCGCGGCGAGGTGACCCGACGGGACGTCACGGTCCTTGAGGCCGCCGCGCTCCGAGGGATCCTCGCCGCACTCGTCCCCACGAAGCCCTCGCTGGTGAACGCGTCGGAACTCGTCCGTGAGATCGGCGTCCCCGTGCGCTTCTCGACCAGCTCCGAGAGCCCGGACCACCGCAACGCCGTCGCCATCCGCGGTGTACTGCCGGACGGCGGGCCCCTGGTCGTCGCCGGCGCCCTGTCCGCCCGGAGGGGCACCCACAAGCTGGTCGAGATCGGCGCGTACGACATCGACCTGGACCTCACGGACCGCATGCTCTTCCTCTGGTACTCCGACGAACCCGGGGCCATCGGAAAGGCCGGACGGATCCTGGGCGATGCCGGCGTCAACATCGCCGACATGGAGGTCGCCCGGTCCGGCGGCCGGGCGATGGCGGCCATGTCCGTCGACATCGACGTCCCCGAGACCGTGGTGGGCAGCCTCGTTTCGGCCCTCGGCGAAGCGTCCGCCGGATTCGTCCGCCTCATGCCGTAGCGGACGGCGCCCGCCGTCCCCCGCCCGCGGCCACCCCGAGGACGAGCCCCCGGCGCCGGCCGCACCCGTACTCCCCCGTTCCGTACGCGGAGCGGGGGAGTACGCATGAGGGGAGGGGGCCGTACGTGCGGCCGCCGTGTCCCGGCGGCCGCACGCCTCCTAGGGCCTGTCTGACAATTCCCGCCGGGTCCGGCCCGCCCGGCACGCACGCTCGCCGCACGGCCGAAACGCCCAAGTAGCTCCTTCCCCAAGCTCTCGGCTTCGCTCGAGCAGGGGAGACCCCAATCGAGGGCGTCCCGGCCGCACGCCGATCGCACGCACCGGACGCCCCGGCCTGATCCGGCGCGCATTGTCAGACAGGCCCTAGCGGCGGGGCGCCGACGCGCGGCAGAACGCGCTGAACGCCGCCGCCCGACGCGTCAGCCGGACGCCCGCCGGACGTGCCAGGACGACGTCCAGCGGCCGTATCTCGTCCTTGATCCGGCGGATCACCAGGCCGCGCCCCTCGTAGCTGACGTCCGCGATGGGACGCTGTATGAGCAGCGAGTAGCCGACGCCCCGGGCGACGAGACTGCGCACCATCTCGAAGCTCTCCGTGCGGTGCCGGATGCGGGGGGACACCCCGGCGGAGCTCAGCACCTCGTTGAAGTAGCGAAGGCTGGGCGGGACATCGAGCGCGATCATGTCGTGATCCGCGAGGTCGGCGAGCCGGATCTCCTCCTTCTCCGCCAGCGGATGGGCGGGCGGCAGCAGGACGTACGGCTGGGTCGGATACAGGGTGTCGTACTCGATGCCGGCCCGGATGTCGACGCCGTAGAGGACGGCCAGCTCGCACGCCCCGTCGAGCAGGAGCTGCTGCAGGTCGGTGAGCGAGCCCTCCACGAAGTCCAGGGTCACCTGGGGGTGGGCGGCCTGGAACTCCTCCAGGACGCGGGGCAGGAGGAACGGGGCGATGGTGGTGAAGCAGCCGATCACCAAGTTGCCCGAAGGGGCGTTCCCCAGGTCGCGCATGCCCGCCTGGAGCGCGTCGGCCCGGGCCAGCAGGGACCGGGCCTCGGGCAGGAGGAGGCGGCCGGCCTCGGTCAGCGTCAGCCCCTTCGCCTTGGAGCGCAGGAGCAGTTGCACACCGATCTGTCGTTCCAGCTGGGAGATCGCGACCGACACCGCGCCTTGGGTCACGAACAGCTGCCGCGCAGCGCCCGTCATGGTTCCGGCCTCGGCGCACGCCACGAAGGCGTGCAGCCGGCGAAGGCTGATCCGTTCAGTCATTAGGGAATCCCATAACGCACCTCACCATTCCTTCGTTTTCAATTCGACGGTCGTGGCGGAGACTTGGAGTACCAAGTCAAGGAGGTTTCGCAATGATGCCGATGAACGAAACGGCCGGCTGCCCTGTGCATCACGGTTTCGACCCGCTTGGTGACGCCTACATCGCCGATCCGTATCCGATCCACACCGCGGTGCGGGAGGAGGCCCCGGCGTTCTACGCATCGGCCATCGACATGTGGGTGATAACCCGGTACGACGACATCGAGGCCGTTCTCAAGGACCCGGGGACCTTCTCCGCGCGGGTCGGTCAGAAGCCGGTGTTCCCCCTTTCGGAAGAGGCGCAGGAGATTCTGAAGAAAGGATTCCGCGCCTACCCGGTGATGTCGGACTGCGACCCGCCGCGGCACACCCGCATTCGCAAGCACAACATGACGGGCTTCTCACCGCGGCGGATCGCGTCGCTGGAGCCGAAGGTCTGGGCCAAGGCCACGGAGCTGGTGGACGCCATCAGGCCCGGGCGGGTGGACCTGGTCAACGCGCTGACCTATCCGCTTCCGGCGTACATGATCTTCACGTTCATCGGCTTCCCGGACGAGGACATGGACATGCTGAAGAGTTGGTGCGGAAACCGCATCGCCTTCAGCTGGGGACGCCCGAGCGCGGACGAGCAGCGCGAGATCGCCACGAACATGACGAACTACTGGGAGTACTGCGAGAACTTCGTCGCCAAGCGGGCCGCGGAACCGGTGGACGACTTCACCAGTGACCTGATCCGGATCCGCCAGGAGAATCCCGACAGCCTGTCGCTCGAAGACATCACCAACGTCGCCTACGGGCTGAGCTTCGCCGGCCACGAGACCACGACGAGTTTCACCGGGAACGCGATCCGACAGCTGCTGGCCAACCCCGAGCAGTGGGCCGCGATCTGTTCCGACCGCGGCCTCATCTCCAAGGCGGTCGAAGAAATCCTGCGGTACGACAGCAGCATTCCCGCCTGGCGGCGCATCACCACCAGGGCGGTGGACGTCGGCGGTGTCGAGATACCCGCCCAGGCCAAGGTGCTGATCCTGCTCGGCGCGGCCAACCGGGACCCGAAGCACTTCGAGGAGCCCGAGACGTTCGACATCCACCGGGGCGACGCCCGCCGCCACCTCGCCTTCGGCAAGGGCATCCACTACTGCATCGGGGCCCCGCTGGCGCGAATGGAAGCCCGGATCGCCCTCGACCTGCTGGCACAGCGGGCACCGGAGATGCGGCTGGTGGAGGACCAGGACTTCGACTTCCCGGCGAACGTCTCCTTCCGCGGCCCCCGGAGCCTGCTCGTCGAATGGCCCGGATGACCCTCCGGGTCCGGAGCCGGCCGGCACCCGGCGGGGCGCGCGGACGGCCGTCCAGTTCGAGAAGGGCCTCGACAACGCGCTGCCGGGCGGCGAGAACACCGTGAAGGTCCTCAC
>NZ_JBEOVH010000068.1:0-9925 GCF_040295385.1 Streptomyces sp. NPDC002825 | reverse complement strand
CCCGCGCCGTTCGGGCCGAGGAGGGCGAAGACCGAGCCCTCGGGGACGTGCAGGTCGATGCCGTCGAGGACGGTCTTGTCGCCGTAGGACTTGCGCAGCCCGTTCGCTGCGATGGCCTGGGTGGTCATGATGCGTACTCCTGGAGGGCTGCGCGTCGGGGAAGTGGGTGGGACGTGGGCGTCAGAGGCTGCGGGCGGCGATGTCGCCGTACGCCGTCGTGGCCTGGATGTTCAGGGCGGACGTGCCGTCGTTCTTCAGGGAGTTGCTGACGCGGCCGTAGGCGGTACCGGCGTCGAGGGAGGCGGAGACTCCGGCCGCGGCGGTGACGGTGACGTCGCCCATCTGGGTGTTCAGCGCGACCGTGCCGCTCACCGCCTCGGCGACGCGGATGTCGCCCCGCTGGGTGCTGATCTCGGCGGAGCCGGTGATCCGGCCGACCTCGACGTCGCCGTCGACGGCGCCGAGGCGGAGGTTGGCGGCCTCCTCGATCTTGATCTGCTGGTACGCGCCCTCGAAGGCGATGTCGCCGAGCCGGCCGGCGGTGAGGAGCTCGGCGGCCGCGGCCCGGCCCTCGACGCGGGAGCCGGCGGGGAGCTGGACCGTGACCTCGATGGAGCCGGTGCCGCCGAGGATGCCGTTCTTGGCCTTCGGGACCTCGATGGTCAGGACGCCGTCGGTGTAGGTGACTTCGGTGCGCTCGGCGGTCTTCACGTCGCGGCCCTTGGAGGGGTCTGCGGGGAGGATCTCGACGGTGGTGTCGGTCCGGTCGGAGGCGACGAGCCGGATGCGGCCGGCGGGGACGGCGAGGACGGTGACGACGGCGGCGGCGGTGTCGAACTTCTGCATGGTGCTTCTCCTTCGTATGGAGCGGGCGCTTGTTCGCCTCGCTCTTTCCGATGAAGGAAAAGCTACGTTGCGTTCGAGACTCCGGCAAGCATCGCATCACGAGAAAACCCCGTAACTGCAGGTCAGTTACGGGATTTCATTGCAATGGTTCTGAATCTAATGCAACAACCAGCCCCCGTTGCGTTGCAATGGATTGCCGGTGAACGCTATGCTGACGGCACAACGGAGGGCGACGGAGGACAAAGGAGACCGCGATGCCGGGAGGCAGACTCACCCAGCCCGAACGCCAGCAGATCGCGCTGGGGTTGGCCGACGGCCTCGCGTACGCGGAGATCGCCCGGCGCCTCGAACGCCCGACCTCGACCATCACACGGGAGGTCATGCGCAACGGCGGCCCGACCGGCTACCGCGCCGACCTCGCTCACCGCGCCACCGAGCACCGCGCCCACCGCCGCAAGCCGGCCACCCCCAAGGGAACGGCCGCCGCCCCGCAGGCACATGGGCGCGACGCCGAGGAGGTGCGGGCCTTCGAGGAGACCTTCACCACCGTCATGACGGGCTCGGGCATGCCCAAGATGATGGCCCGCGTCATGGCGAGCCTCACCCTCGCCGACAGCGGCAGCCTCACCGCCGCCGAGCTCTCCGAGCGGCTCCAGGTCAGCCCGGCCTCCGTGTCCAAGGCCGTCGCGTACCTCGACGGCCAGGGCCTCATCCGCCGGGAACGCGACGACCGCCGCCGCGAGCGCTACACCGTCGACGACGACGTCTGGTACCAGTCGATGATGGCCTCCGCCCGGGCCATCGCACAGATCGTCGAGACCACGCGTCAGGGCGTCACCGTCCTCGGCTCCGGCACCCCCGCCGGCAACCGTCTGGAGAACGTCGCCCGCTTCCTCGACTTCGTCTCCGAAAGCACGGCCCGGGCCGCCGAACAGGCCCGGGCCGTCCTCCACACGAAGCCCCCGGCCACGGGGGACGAGGTCACAGACCCAGGCGGTAGCGGATCTTCTTGACCAGCTCCGTCAGATCCGGCTGACGCAGCAGGCTGTAGTGGTCCGCGTCGAGCTCCACGACCGTCGGCGGACGCGTCGACCAGCCCGTGGCGCCCTCCAGGAACGAGTAGTCGTCCCCCTCGGCCTTGAAGAGCGTCACCGGGCAGCTCACCTGCCGCTCCGTCAACTCGCGGAACGTGTAGGTGAACTCGAAGGTCTCCTCGACGATCGCGACGATCCGGCCGATCAGGTCCGGGTCGAGGGCCGGGAAGTTCTCCGCGACGCACGCGACGAAGCTCTCCCGGTCGTCCGCCGTCACCGCGGCGTCGATCGCGCCCGCGAAGACCGAGTACAGGATCGTCACGAACGCCGGGTTGTCGTACGCCGCCCCGCCGGTCTCCGACGAGCGCACCTTCGGCGAGCCGGGGGCGATCAGGAACAGGTTCTCCACCTGCTCCCCCGCCGCCTCCAGCAGATGCGCCGACTCGAAGGCGACGCGGGCGCCGAAGGAGTAGCCCCACAGGGTGTACGGGCCGGTGGGCTGGCGGCGGCGGATCGCGGCCACGTCGGCGGCGGCCATCTCCCGGATCGTGGCGTACGGCTCCTCGCCCCGGTTGATGCCGTGCGCCTGCACCCCGTAGAAGGGCCGGTCGATGTCGATCTCCTCGGCCAGGTGCCGCAGGTTCATCGTGTAGCCGCCGAGCCCCGGCCAGCAGAACACGGGCGACTGCGCACCGGCCGCGTGGAGCCGTACGAGACGGGACGCGGGCGTGGCGGCAGCGCCGTCGAGCTGATGGGCGAGCTTCTCGATCGTCGGCCGCTCGAAGAGGATCTGGAGCGGGAGCGAGGCCTCGAACTCGCGGTTGAGGCGGGTGACCAGCGCGACCGCGATCAGCGAGTTCCCGCCGGACTCGAAGAAGTCGTCCAGGACGGATACCGCCTCGACCTCCTCGTACTTGAGCGCCGCCGCCCAGATCTCCGCGAGCCTGCTCTCCGTACGCGTACGGGGCAGGACGTGCGGGCGCCCGTGCAGGCCGGCGTTGACGACGGCCAGGTCGGCGAGGGCCTTCGTGTCCACCTTGCCGTTCGCCGACAGGGGCAGCCGGTCCAGGACCACGACCCGGTTCGGGATCATGTAGTCCGGCAGGTGGTGGACGAGGTCGTCGCGGATCATCTCCGCCGGGCCCTTCATGTGGACCGTGTCCTCGTACATCCCCTCGCTCAGCCGCTGCTCCTCGCTGACGCGGCCGCCGACGAAGAAGTACGACGGGCCGGTCGGCCGCCCCGCCGCCGCCAGGATCTCGTCCACGCGCCGGGCCGCCGGGAGCGGGTGCCCCGACTTGGAGCTGTAGCCGGAGGACATGAACCCGAGGCCGTGGCCGCCGAGCTGGAGACGCTGCAGGGTGCGGCCGAGGTCGACGTACGCCCGGTCCGTCTCCGCCGTGCGGCTCACGACGGTGATGCCGAGCGAGGCCCGCTCGTACACCGCCTGGTTGATCGCGATGACGTGCTTCCTCTCGACGAGCGAGCGGGAGACCGGGGTCAGCTCGCCGTCGGCGTGCACGTACTGGCCCTCCGGGAGACCCGGGACGCGGTCGCCGTGGGCCTGGACGTAGACGTCCACCTCGGGTTCGGTCCGGGCGCCCTCGTCGTACGGGACCACCTCCCAGAGCGCGTCCTCACAGGGCCTGACGCCGAGGCCGTGCCCGGGCAGGATCTCCTCGAAGAGGCCGATCATGTGGCCGGTCTCGATCTCCAGGACCTCCTGGATGTTGTTCTTGTAGACGGGCTCGATGGCGGACCGCTTGCCGCGGAAGGCCAACCGGAGGGACGGTTCGCCGCCGTCCGGAAGCGTCTGCGTCAGATACAGGCGGTGGCGGACCGGGTGGTAGTAGTACGTGCCCGGGTCGAGGCCCGCGATGCCGCCCCGCGCCTCCACGTACAGCTGGGTCGCGTACAGCGCGCCCGGCGACGCGTAGCCGTACTTCGGGAGGAGCCGCTCCTCGCTCGTGAACTGGCCGAACCAGCGGAGGAGTTCGCCGATGTCGGCCGCGGTGAGGCCGGCGACGGCGCGGGATCCGATGCCCTCGGGGCGGCGGGCCAGGGCCGCGAGGACGTCCTCGCGGGTGACCTCGCCGCCCTCGTAGAAGCGGTACGTCTTGCGGGCGAAGACCGTACGGCGCATCCGGTCGGTCGGCGTCGCGCCCGGCAGCTGGACCACCGGGCAGCCCGCGAGCTCGGCGTCCTCGCGGGTGCCGGCGTTGGAGAGCTGGGCCTTGACCTGGAGCTTCGACTCCTTGGACTGGTGGTGGGCGCCGTGGTTGCCCTGGTCCATCAGCGCCGCCTCCTTCGGCGACAGCTCCACGCAGGCGACGAGGTTCTGGAAGCCGGTGCGGGGCTCGTCCTTGACGATGACCGCCGCGTTCTTGACCCAGTCGTGGTCCTCGATCGCGAGCGCGATCTCGTCCAGCTCGACGCGGAAGCCGCGCAGCTTGATCTGGTTGTCGGCGCGGCCGGCGAACTGGACGGTGCCGTCGTCGTTGAAGGTGGCCAGGTCGCCGGTCCGGTAGAGGCGCTCGCCGTCCTGACCGGTGATGAAGCGTTCCGCCGTGAGCTCGGGGCGGTCCAGGTACCCCCGCGCGACCTGGACCCCGCCGATGCACAGCTCGCCGTCGCGTATGTGGAAGGTCGTGTCGTAGGCCGGTCTGCCGATCGGTATCGCGGCCGGTCCGCCGGCGACCGTGGCGCGGTCCACCGTGTGTGAGGAGGCGTTGATGGTGCACTCGGTGGGTCCGTACAGGTTGATCAGCTCGGCGGCCGGGAGCTCGGCGAGGAGCTGGACGGCGAGGTTGCGGGAGAGGATCTCGCCGCCCGAATACACCCTCTGCAGGCTGGTGCAGGTACCGAGGCGCTCGGTGTCGACGAGGGCCTGGAGGAGGGTCGGCACGCCCTGGAGCATGGTCGCCCCGTGCGCGCGGACCGCGTCGATCAGGCCCTCTGGGTCGCGGTGGACGCCGGGCGGCCCGACGGCGACGCGGGCGCCGACGGCCGGGGCGAGGATCTCCCACTGCGCGGCGTCGAAGGACATGGGCGTCTTCTGGAGGACGACGGCGCCGGGGCCGAGGTGGTGCTCTTCGGCCATCCAGCGCATCTGGGCGACGATCGAGCGGTGCTCGACCATGACGCCCTTGGGCTTGCCCGTGGAGCCGGAGGTGTAGATGACGTAGGCGAGGTCGTGCGGGGCGGGCGGTTCGAGGGCGGGACCTCCCTCGGGTACGTCCCCGAGCGTGACGACCGTCGTCCCGGGCGGGGCCAGGTCCGCGACGCGGTCCCGGAAGCGGTCCTGGGTCACGAGGATCTTCGCACCGCTGTCCTCGGCCATGTAGCGCAGGCGCTCCTCGGGGTACTCCGGGGAGAGGGGGACGTACGCGGCGCCGGAGAGCACGACGCCCCAGATGCCGGTCATGAGGTCGAGGGACGGCTCGAGGAGCACACCGACACGGTCGTCTCGGCCGGCACCGAGGGCGCGGAGGTGGGTGGCGAGGGCGGTTGCGGCGTCGTGCAGCTCGCGGAAGCTGAGCGTTTCGTCGCCGAAGCGTGCGGCGGGGGTGTCTGGGTGGGCGGTGGCTTGGGCACGGAGGAGCCGGTCGAGCGTGCTGCGCATGGGGTTCCTTTCGGACTCGGTCCCGCGCGCCGGCGCCCCCGTTGTGGGCAGGCTTCCGCCCGTTGTGGGCAGGCGTTCCGCCCGTTGTGGGCAGGCGTTCCGCCCGTTGTGGGCAGGCGTTCCGCCCGTTGTGGGCAGGCGTTCCGCAAGGGGCGGAACGGGTGGGCACAACGGACGGCGCCCTTGCCGGCGCCAGAGGCTCCCGCGCCCTGACCCGCACCACCCGCTGGGCACATGGGGTGCGGGTCCAGGCTCGGAACGCGGAGGCGCCGCTAAGCGCGCCGTCCCGTGTGCCCACCCGTCCCGCCCCAGCGGGACGATTGCCCACACGGCGGTGGGCACCGCCCCGCCGGGCGCGGGCCCCACACGGGGCGGGGGCGCCGCCCAGCGCGGGCGCGGGCGCGTGGGGTCAGCGGTAGATGAGGAGTTCGTGTTCTGTCGCGCCTGTCAGTTCGTAGCGGGTTCGGACCAGCGGCCGCCCCGAGTAGATCCGGATCAGCGTCGCCGCGTCGCCGTGGAAGCGCGCCGCCGGGCGGCCCTCGATCTCGTTGCCGAGGGCCACCGCGTGGTCCTTCCGGTCCGTGAGGACGCCGACCAGCCGCGGTGTCTCCCGGCGCCGGCTCGTCACCGACAGGAGCGGAAGCGCCAGGTCGAGCGCCGCACCGCAGTACGCGCCGGGTTCGCCGAAGGCCTCCCGTACGTCCCCGGCGTGGACCCACTCCCCGAGCGCCACCGCGTCGAGCCGGTCGTCCGTGCGGGCGGCGATCACCGGGCCCGCCTCGGTCAGGCCGCGTTCGAGTTCGTCGAGGATCCGGCCGATGGGCCAGTCCTCGCGTTCGGCGACGTCGCAGGCGTTGGCCTCCGGCAGGAAGACGCCTTCCTCCAGGCGGTCCTCGACGATCCGTACGAGCGCCGCCCCGCAGTGGGCGAGGACCTGCCGCGCCGTCCAGCCGGGGCACGCGGTGCGGAGCTCGTACGCCTCGTCCGGTGTGCGCCGCAGGAGCGGCATCAGCAGGTCCCGTTCCGTACGGAGGAGCCGGTCCGGGAGCCATGGGTCACGGGTGTCTTCGGTACACATGCGGGCTCAGTAGCGGTAGTGGTCCGGCTTGTACGGGCCCTCCACCGGGACCCCGATGTACGACGCCTGCTCGGGCCGGAGCGTCGTCAGCTTCACGCCCAGCGCGTCGAGGTGCAGCCGGGCCACCTTCTCGTCCAGGTGCTTCGGCAGGACGTACACGCCGGTCGGGTACTCCTCCGTCTTCGTGAAGAGTTCGATCTGGGCGAGCGTCTGGTCGGCGAAGGAGTTCGACATCACGAAGGACGGGTGCCCGGTCGCGTTGCCCAGGTTCAGCAGCCGGCCCTCGGACAGCACGATGACGACCTTGCCGTCCGGGAACGTCCACGTGTGGACCTGCGGCTTGACCTCGTCCTTCACGATCCCGGGGATCTGCGCGAGCCCGGCCATGTCGATCTCGTTGTCGAAGTGGCCGATGTTGCCGACGATGGCCTGGTGCTTCATGCGGGCGATGTCGGACGCCATGATGATGTCCTTGTTGCCCGTGGTGGTGATGAAGATGTCGGCCGTCTCGACCACGTCCTCCAGGGTCGCCACCTGGTAGCCGTCCATCGCCGCCTGGAGCGCGCAGATCGGGTCGATCTCGGTGACGATGACGCGGGCGCCCTGGCCGCGCAGCGACTCCGCCGAGCCCTTGCCGACGTCGCCGTAGCCGCAGACGACGGCCGTCTTGCCGCCGATGAGGACGTCCGTGGCACGGTTGATGCCGTCGACGAGCGAGTGCCGGCAGCCGTACTTGTTGTCGAACTTCGACTTCGTGACGGCGTCGTTCACGTTGATCGCCGGGAAGAGCAGCTGCCCCTCGCGGTGCATCTCGTACAGGCGGTGGACGCCCGTCGTGGTCTCCTCCGTCACGCCCCGGATGCCGGCCGCGATCGTCGACCAGTCCAGGGTCGTGGACTCCAGGAGGGCGCGCACGACCGCCAGTTCCTCGTTCGAGGCCTCGGGCAGCACGCCGGTCTTCTGGTACTCCACACCCTTGTGGACGAGCAGCGTCGCGTCGCCGCCGTCGTCCAGGATCATGTTCGGGCCGCCGGTGGGCGAGTCCGGCCAGGTCAGGGCCTGCTCCGTGCACCACCAGTACTCCTCCAGGGTCTCGCCCTTCCAGGCGAAGACCGGGATCCCGGCGGCGGCGATCGCGGCGGCCGCGTGGTCCTGGGTCGAGTAGATGTTGCACGACACCCAGCGGACCTCGGCGCCGAGCGCGACCAGGGTCTCGATGAGGACGGCCGTCTGGACCGTCATGTGCAGGGAGCCGGTGATACGGGCTCCCGCCAGCGGCTGCGTCTGCGCGTACTGGCGGCGGATCGCCATCAGACCCGGCATCTCGTGCTCGGCGAGGGTGATCTCCTTGCGGCCGAACTCCGCCAGCGAGAGGTCGGCGACCTTGAAGTCGGTAAAGGCGGTGGTGTCAGACATGCGCTGCAACTCTCCTTGCACTGAGGATGGTTCGGTGGATTTCCAGGGCCGCCGTCGACTTGTTGAGCGTGATGTAGTGCAGGCCCGGCGCGCCCTCGTCGAGCAGGCGCAGGCCCATCGCCGTCGCGTACTCGACCCCGATGCGGTACGAGGCCGCCGGGTCGTCCTTCGCCGCCTCCAGGCGGTGCGCCAGGTCCTCGGGGAAGGCCGCGTCGCTCAGCTCGGCGAAGCGGCGGATCTGGCGGACGTCGGTGGCCGGCATGATCTCCGGGATGATCGGGGTGTCGCAGCCGGCGGCGGCGACCCGGTCCCGCAGCCGCAGGTAGTCCTCGGGGTCGAAGAACATCTGCGTGATGGCATAGTCGGCGCCCGCCCGGCACTTCGCGACGAAGTGCGCGAGGTCGGTCGCCGCGTCGCACGACCTCGGATGGCCTTCCGGGAAGGCCGCCACGCCGATTCTGAACTCGCCCAGGGAGCGGACCAGTTCGACGAGTTCGTAGGCATGACGGAAGCCGTCCGGGTGCGGGGTCCACGCACCGCGCGGGTCGCCCGGCGGGTCGCCGCGCAGGACCAGCACGTCACGGACGCCGGCGTCGGCGTACGCGCCGATGATGGCGCGCAGCTCGGCGACCGAGTGGCCGACGGCCGTCAGGTGCGCGACCGGCCGGAGGGTCGTCTCGGTCACGATCCGCTTCGTCACGTCGATCGTCCGGTCGCGGGACGAGCCTCCCGCGCCGTACGTCACGGACACGAAGTCCGGCTTGAGGGCCTCGACCCGGCGGATGGCGCCCCACAGGGTCTGCTCGCCCCTGTCGGTCTTCGGCGGGAAGAACTCGAAGGAATACGTGGGGGGTTCGGGGTTCACAGGCGTCGGCCTCCCGCGTTGAAGTAGCTCGCCTCCGGGTGGTGGACGACGATCGCGTCCGTCGACTGCTCGGGGTGCAGCTGGTACTCCTCCGACAGCTCGACCCCGATGCGCTCCGGCCGGAGGAGGGCGGCGATCTTCGCCCGGTCCTCCAGGTCGGGGCAGGCCGGGTAGCCGAGGGAGTAGCGGCACCCCTGGTACTCGGTGCGGAACATGCCGTCCATGCCGGCGGGGTCGGCGGCGGCGATGCCCCACTCGTCCCGCACGCGTGCGTGCCAGTACTCGGCGAGGGCCTCGGCCAGCTGGACGGAGAGGCCGTGGAGTTCGAGGTAGTCGCGGTAGGCGTCGGCGGCGAAGAGCCGGGCCGTCTCCTCCCCGATCCTCGATCCGACGGTGACGACCTGGAGGGCGACCGCGTCGACCTCGCCGGAGTCCTCGGCGCGGTGGAAGTCGGCCAGGCAGAGGCGGCGGCCCCGCTGCTGGCGGGGGAAGGAGAAGCGGGTTCGCTCGCCCCCGTCCTCGTCCAGGACGATCAGGTCGTCGCCCTTGGACACACAGGGGAACCAGCCGTAGACGACGGCTGCCTCGACCAGGCCCTCGCGTTCGATCCGGTCGAGCAGCGCCCGCAGCCGGGGCCGGCCTTCCGTCTCGATGGTCGCGGGGTCCTTCAGCCCCCACTGGCCCTTGAAGAGGGCGGTCTCGTCCAGCCAGGGGGCGTAGGCGGCGAGGGGGATGCCGGTGACGACCTTCGTTCCGAGGAAGGGGGGCTCGGGTACGGGGTTGTCGGCGGCGACGTCGGAGCGGCCGGGCGGCTCGGGCTCCCGTACGTCCGGAAGCGCCTGGGGGCGCTTGGGCACCCTGCGCTGCTTGAGCTCGGGGAGTACGGCTCCGGGGACGCCCCGCTTGACGCCCATGAGGGCGTCCATGAGGCGCAGGCCCTCGAAGGCGTCGCGGGCGTAGCGGACCTCACCCTGGTAGATCTCGTGGAGGTCCTGCTCGACGTACGCCCTGGTCAGGGCGGCGCCGCCGAGGATCACCGGGTACTTGGCCGCCAGCTCGCGCTG
>NZ_JBEOVH010000067.1:0-10149 GCF_040295385.1 Streptomyces sp. NPDC002825 | reverse complement strand
GCGTTCTCCTCGTTCACGGCCATCGCGTAGAGGGTGATCCACTCCATCGCGTGCGCGGCCGGGTCGCCCTCGGAGCGCAGCTTGCGGGCCGAGGTGGCGGCCCGGCGGCGGACCTTCAGGCCGCCGGGCAGGATGCCCTCGCGGGACATGCCGCGCGAGACACAGGCCTGCATGACCCGCCAGATCTCCAGCAGACCCGCGCGGATCTCCTCCTCGGTGCGCCAGGCCTTCTCGTTCTCCAGCATCAGGGAGGAGATCGACAGGCCGGTCTCCTTGGTGAGGCGGAGCAGCTCGTCGCCGGTGCGGAAGGGGTACTTCAGGACGGTGTCGTCCGGGATGATCGGGTTCTCGCCGGCCACGGCGTCCTCGTCGACGACGAAGCCGCCGCCGACGGAGTAGTACGTCTTCTCCAGGACGAGCCCGCCCTCGGCGTCGTAGGCGAAGACCGTCATGCCGTTGGCGTGGTACGGAAGCGCCTTGCGCCGGTGCAGGACCAGGTCGTCGTCGAAGGAGAACGGGATCTCGTGCGCGCCGAGCAGGTTGATCTTCCCGCTCGCCTTGATCCGCTCGAACTCGTCGTCGGCGCTCTCCACGTCGACGGTGCGCGGCGAGTTCCCCTCCAGGCCCAGGAGCACGGCCTTCGGGGTGCCGTGGCCGTGGCCGGTGGCGCCGAGCGAGCCGTACAGCTCGGCTCGTATCGCCGCGGTGTGGGTGAGCAGGCCCTCGTTCTTCAGGCGGCGGGCGAACATCCGGGCAGCCCTCATGGGGCCCACCGTGTGGGAGCTCGACGGACCGATGCCGATCGAGAACAGGTCGAAGACCGAGATGGCCACGGGAGGACTCCTTGTGGGGGCTAGACGCCGTTGTCTGCCGGGGTGGAGCAGAAGAGCGCGTAGAAGGGCTGAGCAAGGGGCGGGGCACCACGCTCACTGTCCAGTGTGCGTGGTGCCCCGGAGATTCCGTACGAACGAAGCCGGAACTAAATCGTACGAAATTACTTCAGGCCGGGGTACAGCGGGTGCTTGTCGGCGAGCGCCGTCACCCGGGCCTTGAGGGCCGCGGCCTTGTCCGCGTCGAAGCCGGGCTTCAGGGTCTCCGCGATGACGTCGGCGACCTCGGCGAAGTCCTCGGCCTGGAAACCGCGGGTCGCGAGCGCCGGCGTGCCGATGCGCAGACCGGAGGTGACCATCGGCGGACGCGGGTCGTTCGGAACGGCGTTCCGGTTGACCGTGATGCCGACCTCGTGGAGACGGTCCTCGGCCTGCTGGCCGTCGAGCTCGGAGTTGCGCAGGTCCACCAGGACCAGGTGCACGTCCGTGCCGCCGGACAGGACGGAGACACCGTGGGCGGTGACGTCGTCCTGGACCAGGCGCTCGGCCAGCGCGCGGGCGCCGTCGAGGGTGCGCTGCTGGCGCTCCTTGAACTCCTCCGAGGCCGCGACCTTGAAGGAGACGGCCTTGGCCGCGATCACGTGCTCCAGCGGGCCGCCCTGGAAACCGGGGAAGACGGAGGAGTTCAGCTTCTTCGCGAACTCCTTCTTCGCCAGGATGATGCCGCCGCGCGGGCCGCCGAGCGTCTTGTGCGTGGTGGAGGTCACCACGTCCGCGTACTCGACCGGGTTCGGGTGCAGACCGGCGGCGACGAGACCCGCGAAGTGGGCCATGTCGACCCACAGGTAGGCCTCGACCTCGTCGGCGATCCGGCGGAACTCGGCGAAGTCCAGCTGGCGCGGGTAGGCGGACCAGCCCGCGATGATCACCTTCGGGCGGTGCTCCTTGGCGAGGCGCTCGACCTCGGCCATGTCGACCAGACCGGCCTCGTCCACGTGGTACGCGACCACGTTGAACTGCTTGCCGGAGAAGTTCAGGCGCATGCCGTGGGTGAGGTGGCCGCCGTGGGCCAGGTCGAGACCCAGGATCGTGTCGCCGGGCTGGGCGATCGCGAAGAGGGCGGCCTGGTTCGCGGAGGCGCCGGAGTGGGGCTGGACGTTGGCGTACTCGGCGCCGAACAGGTCCTTGATCCGGTCGATCGCGATCTGCTCGGCCACGTCGACGTGCTCGCAGCCGCCGTAGTAGCGGCGGCCCGGGTAGCCCTCGGCGTACTTGTTGGTGAGGACGGAGCCCTGGGCCTCCATGACCGCGACCGGAGCGAAGTTCTCCGAGGCGATCATCTCGAGGGTGGACTGCTGACGGCGGAGCTCGGCGTCGACGGCGGCGGCGACGTCGGGGTCCAGCTCGTGGAGGGGAGTGTTCAGAAGCGACATGAATCGATCCCTAGGGGGTCTCGGGCCCGGTCTCAGTTCCCGGCGAACGCGGTGTACTCGTCGGCGGAGAGCAGGTCCTCCGGCTCGCCCGTGACGCGCACCTTGAACAGCCAGCCACCCGCGAACGGAGCCGTGTTCACCAGGGACGGGTCGTCCACGACGTCCTGGTTGGCCGCGACGACCTCGCCCGTGACGGGGGAGTACAGGTCGCTGACCGACTTCGTCGACTCCAGCTCGCCACAGGTCTCGCCCGCGGTGACGGTGTCGCCGACGGCGGGGAGCTGGGCGTAGACGACGTCACCGAGCGCGTTGGCCGCGAACTCCGTGATGCCGACCGTCGCGACGCCGTCCTCGGCGGCCGACAGCCACTCGTGCTCCTTGGTGTAACGCAGCTCGTTGGGGTTGCTCATGACCTGATTCTCCTGGATCGGGGGAGTACTGATGAACGTGGGTCTTGCGGGGTGAGACGAAGGGTGAGACGAGTGCGTCACTTCTGGCGCTTGTAGAAGGGCAGCGCGACGACCTCGTACGGCTCGTGGGTGCCGCGGATGTCCACACCTACACCCTGGGTGCCGGGCTCGGCGTGCGCCGCGTCCACGTATGCCATCGCGATCGGCTTTCCGAGCGTCGGGGAGGGGGCGCCGGAGGTGACCTCGCCGATGACCTCGCCGTCCTTGACGACGGAGAAGCCGGCGCGCGGGACCCGGCGGCCCTCGGCGATCAGACCGACGAGCTTGCGCGGCGGGGCGGTCTCGGCGCGCTCGGCGGCCTTCTCCAGCGCCTCGCGGCCGACGAAGCGGCCCTCGTTGCTGGTCTTCTCGAACTTCACGACCCGGCCGAGGCCGGCGTCGAACGGGGTGAGGGCGGTGGTCAGCTCGTGGCCGTACAGCGGCATGCCCGCCTCCAGGCGGAGCGTGTCACGGCAGGACAGGCCGCAGGGGATGAGGCCGACGCCCTCGCCCGCCTCGGTCAGCGCCTTCCAGACGCCCTCGGCGTGCTCGGGCTTCAGGAACAGCTCGAAGCCGTCCTCGCCGGTGTAGCCGGTGCGGGCGATCAGGGCGGGGACGCCGGCGACGGTGCCGGGGAGGCCGGCGTAGTACTTCAGGCCGTCCAGGTCGGCGTCGGTGACCGACTTCAGGATGCCGGGGGACTCGGGGCCCTGGACGGCGATCAGGGCGTACGCGTCACGGTCGTCGCGGACCTCGGCGTCGAAGCCCGCGGCGCGGGCCACCAGGGCGTCGAGGACGACCTGGGCGTTGGAGGCGTTGGCGACGACCATGTACTCGGTCTCGCCGAGGCGGTAGACGATCAGGTCGTCGACGATGCCGCCGTCCTCCCGGCAGATCATCGTGTAGCGGGCGCGGCCGTTGCCCACCGTGGAGATGTTGCCGACGAGGGCGTAGTCCAGGAGGTCCACGGCCTGCGGGCCCGTGACGGTGATCTCGCCCATGTGGGAGAGGTCGAAGAGGCCGGCCTTGGTGCGGACGGCGTTGTGCTCGTCACGCTCGCTGCCGTACCGGAGCGGCATGTCCCAGCCGGCGAAGTCGGTCATGGTCGCGCCCAGCGAACGATGCAGGGCATCGAGGGCGGTCAGACGGGGGGCAGTGCTCATGGGGTGGCTCCCGGGTCCCAAGGGCGTGATCGGTGACGAAAACACATGACGGGCGAGGACGTCCTCCCCATCTGTCATGGAACCTGAGAGGTTCACCGAGGGCATCTCGTCGCCGAGCGATCGGCGCCGAGAGTTCGGCTTGCACCTTGGGTGGGGACACGACAGGTGTCCCGCTTTTCAGATCTGCCTCATCCACGCGGTACGGGGCCTGAGAGATTCAAGGGAGGGTCTTGCTCCTTCGGCGCCCGGACGCGCTCGGCGGTCCGGAACTCTCCCGCGCGGATTCGAGCGGCCGGTATGCGATTGTGCGGCGACTGTGCGCGCCTGGCGCGCACATCATTGCATGCGGTGTCGGCCGGGCAAATCGCTTGTGTCGCATTACCCATTCTTTACACTTCGTGGGCAAGGGGTCTCCCAAGGTCTCCTGGGACCCGTACAGGGGGAGCGCGATGAGGATCCAGCACACCGGCGCATACGCGACGAGTACCGGCATACCGTCCCAGCGGGCCCGCGCCCGGAGCCGAGGCCGCGGCCGGCTCCTGCGGGACCTGCGCGAGCGCGGCGGCCGAGGCCCCCGCGCCCTCACCTACGCCGCCGGCGACCTCGTCGTCGTCTCCGGGCTGCCCGGCAGCGGCAAGTCCACCCTGATGAAGCGCGCCGCCGAGGGCAGCGGCATCGACTCCCAGGACGCCCGCGAGCGCTGGGAGGCCCGCATGCCCCGCCTCCTCCCGTACGCCGTCTACCGCCCCCTCGTCCGGATCGCGCACTACGCCGGACTGCGCCGCGCCCTGCGCTCCGGCGCGAGCCTGATCGTCCACGACTGCGGCACCCAGTCCTGGGTGCGGGGCTGGCTCGCCCGCGAGGCGAGACGGCGCGGCCGCGCCCTGCACCTGGTCCTCCTCGACGTCACCCCGGACACCGCGCGGGCCGGTCAGGAGGCCCGCGGCCGGGGCGTCTCCGCGTACGCGTTCGCACGGCACCGGCGGGCCGTGGGCCGGCTCCTGCGCGCCGCCGAGTCCGGCAGCCTCCCGCACGGCTGCGCCTCGGCGACCCTCCTCGACCGGGACGCCGCCGACTCCCTCCGCAGGATCGGCTTCCGGGAGGCCGCCTAGGGGTCGCACCGGCGCGTCCCGCGTCCCGGGCCGTCCCGGGACGGCCGTACCCTTCCCTTTTGGCCACGGCGGTGCCGGGGCGGCGTTAGGGTGCTGCCGGGCGGCCGGTGCGGCAGGCCGTGCGAGAAGGGGAAACGCGACCGTGGACGTGACGTGGCCGGGCAACGAGCTCGAAGAGGTCCTTGCCGCCTCACTCGGCAACCCCGAGGCGGGCGGCCGGCTGGTCGAGGTGCTCGGCCGCAGCCCGGTCTGGGTGCCCCTGCCCAACGGCGGCGGCCCCGACAGCCCCGGCCTCGACCTGGCCACCATGGAGATCGAGGGCGCGGCCTACGTGCCCGTCTTCAGCTCCGAGCAGCAGTTCCTCGCCTGCGTCGGCGACCACATGTCGTACACCGTCGCCCCGGCCCGTGACTTCGCCCGCGGACTGCCCCCGCAGCTCGGCATCGCCGTGAACCCCGGCGGCACCGTCGGCGTCCCGCTGCCCCCGCCCGCCGTCGCCGAGCTCTGCCGCGTCGGCCGCACCCCGCTCGACGGCCCCGCCAGCGGCGGCCGCGTCCGGCTCTTCGAGCCCGACTGGCAGGACGACCCGGTCGACTTCCTCGCCGCCGCCTCCGCCGAGTTCGAGGCCACCGGGGTCGTCGTCACCGCCCGCCGCGCCCTCGCCAGCGTCGAGGGCACCGAACCGGCCCTCTTCATCGGCGTCCAGCTGGGCGGCTGGGACGGCGTCGACCGCAACGCCCCCCTGGACGCCCTCGGCCGCGCCCTCGGCCGGGTCGAGGTCGCCTGGCCGGTCAACCTCATCCTGCTCGACATGGCGCAGGACCCGGTCGGCGACTGGATGCTGGAGCGGGTTCGCCCCTTCTACCAGCGCGCCGCCGTGTGAGCGGACCCCTGTTTAAGCTGAACTGACTCGATCGCTGGACAGACGTACGTGGTGGACGGAAGAGGGGCGGGACCCAGGGTGAGCGCGTCAGGCACCGCTTCGGCCGGGACGGTCGAGCACATGCTGCGCCAGGTGGCACCTGGACGTTACGACGCGTACGAGCAGTTGCTGCACGCCCTCGCCGACGGCGAGCTCTGGATGCTGCTCTGGCAGGGCGCCCCCGGCTCGCCCGACGCCCAGTACGGGAACATGGAGGTCGACGGCTTCGGCTACGCGCCCTGCGTCACCTCCCCCCAGGAGCTCGCCGCCTCCGGCTGGACCCGCGCCCACGAGCTCGTCACCGGCCGCGAGATCGCCCGCGCCCTCTACCCCGACCGCTGGGGCGTCTGGCTCAATCCGCACGCCCCCGGCGGCGGCGTCGGCATCCCCTGGGCCGACCTGCGCCGGATCGCCACCGGTCTCGACCGGATGCCCGCAGGTCCGCTGCGCGTCACCGAGCCCGCCCTGGAGATCCCGCAGTTCTACGCCCTGCTCACGCAGAACGCGCACCGCACCCCGGCCGTCCGGTCGCTGCGCCGCGGCTGGGTGCAGCCCGCGCTGGGCTCCCCGTACCTCGCCATCGGTCTCGACCTGTACGACACCTCCCCGGCGGCCGTCGACACGGTCCGCTCGATGATGCGCCAGTCGATCGGCTCCGTCCCCGACGGGCTGCCCGTCTCGACGGTCGCCCTCTCCGACGCGTACGACCCGGTGGCCCTCTGGCTGCGGGCGAACGCGCGCCCCTTCTACGACCGCGAGGCACACGCCGGACGCGGCTCCGCCGCCGTACCGGCGTACGGGTACCCGCCGGCGGCGCCGTCCGGATACTGAGACGCCCCTCGCGTCCCACCCGGCCCGCCGGTTCCGGGCAGAGTCCTTCGTTCGCCCCAATTGAAGAGCTCAACCGCCCAGTTGGGAGACATGTCCGATTGCGGTCGGAGCTCCCCAGAATGGTCCGCTCACGTGATCACGACGTCCGGATAACGGAAGTCGCAGCACCGCATCACGTTTGAGCAAACATTCACCTTCAGGTCTGGCGGGTGATCGCAGCCGCATTGAAGACTCCCCGGAACACAGGACGTTCGGCTCCTTTCGAGCCGATGTCCAGCAGGTTGTTCCACCGAGCCGCTACCCGCGGCGGGCAAGGGCCGGCTACCGGCGGCCGAGAGGGGTCCTCACCACGATGACGGCACCACTGCACGAGACGAGTGCGGGCGAGGCGACCGCCACCGTCGACGGCGCGCCCGACGCTCCCGGCACTCCGGACAACTCCGGCACCACCGGCAAGGCGATCGAGGGGCGCTCGCCCTGGAAGATCGCCTGGACCCGGCTCAAGCGCGACAAACTGGCCCTCGCGGGCGCCTTCGTCGTCCTCTTCCTGATCCTCGTCGCGATCTTCGCGCCGGTCATCGTGGGCCTCCTGGGCCACCCGCCGGACGAGTTCCACGAGGACCAGATCGACCCGCTGTTCGGCACACCGATCGGCTCCTGGGGCGGCGTCAGCGGCGACTTCCTGTTCGGCGTCGAGCCGGTCAACGGCCGCGACGTCTTCAGCCGGATCGTCTACGGCGCCCGGATCTCGCTCCTCGTCGCCTTCCTGGCGGCGGTCTTCGCGGTCTTCCTCGGCACCGTCCTCGGCGTCATCGCCGGCTACTTCGGCGGCTGGATCGACGCGGCCCTCAGCCGGATCATGGACGTCATGCTGGCCTTCCCCCAGCTGCTCTTCACGATCGCCCTGGTCTCGGTGCTGCCCAACCAGTTCCTCGGCCTCGACGGTTCGGGCGTCCGCATCGCCGCGCTCGTCCTGGTGATCGGCTTCTTCGGCTGGCCGTACGTGGGCCGCATCGTCCGAGGCCAGACGCTGTCGCTGCGCAACCGCGAGTACGTCGAGGCCGCCCAGAGCCTGGGCGCCGGCCGCTTCTACATCCTGCGCCGCGAGCTGCTGCCCAACCTGATCGCCCCGATCATGGTCTACGCGACCCTCATGATCCCCACCAACATCCTCACCGAAGCGGCGCTCAGCTTCCTCGGCGCGGGTGTGAAGCCCCCCACCGCTTCCTGGGGCCAGATGCTGTCGACGGCCATCACCACCTACGAGTCGGATCCCCTGTTCATGGTGATCCCCGGCCTCGCGATCTTCATCACCGTCCTGGCGTTCAACCTCTTCGGCGACGGCGTGCGTGACGCGCTCGACCCGAAGGGCTCCCGCTGACCGTTCGCCGACGACACGCAAGACCCGCCCCTGCCGCTGGCGACAGGAGGCCCATCCCCAATCGGCGGACCGCCGTACAACGGCCGCCACTATCCCGGAGGTTGCTGGACCCATGCTGAAGAGCTCTCAGCGCAGAATCGCCGCGGGCGCGCTGCTTGCCGCGGCCACGATGGTCGTCACCACCGCCTGTGGCGGCGACAACGGTGGCGGCAACGGCAAGGCCGGCGCCGCCCCCGGCTTCAACGCCGCCGTGAACAAGGTCGCCAACGCCTCCGACAAGAAGGGCGGCGAGCTGAAGTTCATCGGCTCGCAGGAGGCCGACTCGTGGGACCCGCAGCGCGGCTACTACGGCTTCGTGTGGGACTTCCAGCGCTACTACACGCGTCAGCTCGTCTCCTTCAAGTCCGAGCCGGGCGCCGCCTCCACCGAGCTGGTCCCGGACCTCGCCACCGACGCCGGCAAGGTCTCGGCCGACGGCCTCACCTACACGTTCACGCTGAAGGACGGCGTGAAGTGGGAGGACGGCAAGCCGATCACCTCCAAGGACATCAAGTACGGCATCGAGCGCATCTGGGCCCAGGACGTCATCTCCGGCGGCCCGATCTACCTCCAGCAGGTCCTCGACCCCAAGGGCGAGTACAAGGGCCCGTACAAGGACACGACCGCGGACAAGCTCGGCCTGAGCGCGATCGAGACGCCGGACGACAAGACCATCATCTTCAAGCTGCCGGTCGCCAACGGTGACTTCCTGCAGATGCTGGCCATGCCCGCCGCCTCCCCGGTCCGCCAGGACAAGGACACCAAGGCCAAGTACGGCCTGAACGTCTTCTCCTCCGGCCCGTACAAGTGGCAGTCGTACACGCCGAACAAGTCCATGAAGCTCGTCCGCAACCCCAACTGGGACGCCAAGACGGACACCCTCCGCAAGGCGCTTCCGGACACCATCTCCGTCACGTTCACGACGAACGCCGACGACATGGACAACCGTCTGGTCGAGGGCGAGTACGACCTCGACATCAACGCGACCGGTGTCGGCGCCGCCGCCCGCCAGAAGGTCCTGCAGCAGCACAAGGACAACGTCGACAACCCGCAGACGGGCTTCATCCGCTACGCGGTCTTCCCGCAGACGGTCATCCCCAACATCGAGTGCCGCAAGGCGATCATCTACGCCGCCGACTCGAAGTCCCTCCAGACCGCCCGTGGTGGCCCGCAGGCCGGTGGCGACATCGCCTCCAACATGCTGCCGCCGGCGATCAAGGGTGCCGACCCGAAGGCCGACCCGTACGGCAAGCTCGCGGGCGCCCCGGACCTGGCCAAGGCCAAGGAGGCGCTGAAGAAGTGCGGTAAGCCGAACGGCTTCAAGACCACGATCGCGGTCCGCAACAACAAGAAGATCGAGATCGCGACCGCCGAGTCCCTCCAGCAGTCGCTGAAGGCCGTCGGCATCGACGCCCAGATCGACCAGTTCGACGGCGCCCAGACCTCCGGCATCATCGGTTCGCCGAAGGTGGTCAAGGAGAAGGGCTACGGCATCATCATCATGGGCTGGGGCGCCGACTTCCCGACCGGTCAGGGCTTCCTCCAGCCGCTGGTCGACGGCCGCTTCATCCTCCAGAGCGGTAACAACAACTTCTCCGAGCTGAACGACAAGGCCATCAACGGCCTGTTCGACCAGGCGCTGAAGGAGACCGACCCGACCAAGGCCGGCGAGCTCTACAAGCAGATCAACACGAAGGTGTCGGAGGCCGCGGTCTACCTGCCCTTCACCCACGAGAAGAACATCATCTGGCGCAGCTCCCGGCTGACCAACGTCTACACGGCGGACGCCTACAACGGCCGCTACGACTACGCGTCGCTCGGCGTCGTCAAGTAATCCGACCCGCTTCACCGGCGCACCACCCGCCGCCAGGTCCGAAGGGCAGGTGATGGCCGCCCCGGCGGCCGGGGCTACCGCGGTCTCACCGCCGCCGAGGTCGTCTCCCTCCAGGAGGACAAGCCCGAGAACAAGGGCCTCCAGCTCGTCGAGTC
>NZ_JBEOVH010000066.1:0-12277 GCF_040295385.1 Streptomyces sp. NPDC002825 | reverse complement strand
GCGATCACCGTCACGACGAAGAAGGCGATCCAGAGGAAGAGCAGCACGATCCAGTGGGGGATGACCAGGATCCATTTCACCAGCCACAGCCAGCGGGACAGCCGGCTGTCGAGTTCGGCCGTCACCGTCACGGCAGGGTGCGGGGCGCTGGAGGTCTCCATGGTCGTCACGTCCTCGTCAGGTCGTCATCTTCGTAGGTGAGCCCCGCGACGCTGCGGTGCCTCATCGCTCGTCACCTTCCCGCGCGTTCGACAGGCGGCCCCGCCTCTCAGGATGACCCGCTCGCCGCGGGTCGGCGAGGGTTGTACGGCCCAACGAGGCCTCCGTGGCCCCGGGAGCCGGTTCCCCAGGACGTCAACGGCGTGTGGCGTGGCCTGGGCCCTCAGCGCCGTTGGGACCGCCGATCCCGAGCCGGGCCGTGATCGCGACGAGCGCGGGCAGCGGCGCGGCGACCGCACCCAGGGCGTCAACCAAGCCCCTTGGAACACAAGGTATTTCGGCTGCTCTTTGACGCTCTGCTGACGTATCCTTGATGCCTGGTGTGCCGGGAAGTCTGGTCGGCGGTCGTGTGCGCATGGGCTCCTCCATGCGACCGGCTCTCGCCAGAAGGGCGTTTCCCGTGACCGCCATACAGCAGCCCGCCATGCCTGCCCCGGCGCAGGGACCCACCGGGCGGCGCGCACCGCGCAGGTCCGTCCTGTTCTTCGCGTTCGCGTTCGCCGTCATCGCCGACCCCGTCTCGTCGGTCGCCTACGCCATCGAGGCCGCCCTGCGGGCCCTCCACGGCGATCTCGCGCTTCTCCTGCCCACGATGATCCTGGTCGTGGGGCTGGTCGTGGTGGTGACCGCGAACTACTGGCAGCTGGTCCGCCGGTTCCCCAAGGGCGGGGGAGCGGCCGCGGCGGCCGGCCGGGCCTTCGGGCCGCGCTGGACCTTCGTGCCCATCGGCGCGCTCGTCGTCGACTTCGTCCTGACCATCGGGATCTCCATCGCGGCCGCCGCGAGCGCCGTGATCGCGCTCTTCCCCGGCTTGAGCGCCTGGCGGATCCCGCTCGCCCTGCTCCTGCTCCTCGTGGTGGCCGGACTGACCTGGTTCGGGCACGGAGGGCGACTGCTGTTCGCGGTGATGACCGTGTCGTTCGTGCTGGTCGCGGTCGCTGTCCTCGTCCAGGGCTTCGTATCGCCGCAGGGGGCCGGTACGGCGCCCGCGTCGACCGACCCGGGGCGATCGGCGGCGCTCGCCGTGGTCCTGGCCTTCCCGGTGGCCATGGCCCTGGCCACCGGCGTGGAGGCGCCCTCGACCGCGATCGCCCAGCTCGGCCAGCTCGACGACACCCACCGCCGCCGCTTCGGGCGCGGCACCCTCGCCCTGCTCCTCGTCATCGTGGGCGGCCTGACCCTGGCGCTGACCGCCCTCGCCGTCCAGCTGCGCATCGGGATCCCCGGTGAGGACTCCACCCAGATCGCCGACATCGCCCACGCCGCGAGCGGATCAGGATGGCTCTACGGGGCCTTCCAGCTGACCAGCTCCCTGCTGCTCCTCGCCGCAGCGAGCTCCTCCTTCCAGGCCGGCCCCGGGCTCCTGAAGGCGCTCGCCGGCACGGCGGACCGGCCCGGCGTGCTCCCCGCGGTACTCGGCCGTACCAACCGGCACCACACCCCGTACTGGTCCGTCGTGGTCTACCTGGCCGCTGCCGCGGTGATCATCCTGGCCGCCGCCGGAGAGGAGCAGGAGCTCGTCCTCTTCTACGCGGTGGCCGTCTTCGTCAGCTTCCTCGTCGGCCTGCTGGCCATGACCCGCTTCGCCCGTGCCGAGCGCAAGCCGGCCCTGGCCTGGCTCAACGGCACGGCCGCCGCGGCAGTGGCCTTCACCCTGGTCGTGAACCTGCTGCGCGGCTGGCCCGTCCTGTCCCTCGTCGCGACCATGCTCATCGCCGGGGCGTTCTACGTCCGCTGGGTACGGGCGGGCCGCCCGTCCGGCATCGAGGACGTAGAGGCCCGCGCCGAGGCGGACTGACCTGCGGGGCGCGGGAGCGAGGGGCGGCGGTGCCTGCCGGGCGGTGACCTGTCCGGCTCCGCGCCGGTCGCCCGGCGGGGCCGCGGAGGCGCAGTTTCCCGGGCGTCATGTCGGCGACGGCGAACGGCCTCAGCGGACGTACGCGAGGTTCTCCGCGCCGACGCGCGGCATGAGGTCCTCCAGAAGGCGGCCGCGGGCGGAGAGGAGCCGGCGTGCCATGGTCGCGGCGACGCAGGCGAACACGGCCTCGCCGACGGTCGGGTCCTCCGCGCAGAGCTCCCTGACGGCCTCGGCATCGAACTCGAGGGCGCGTACCTCGGTGGTCGCCGTGGCGCCGAGATGCCAGTGATGGGGCGGGAACAACCACGAACAGCCGAGGAGGGAGCCGGACACGAGGGTGTCCACGACGGCGTTTCGGCGGCCCGGGACGTGCATGTCGAGCTCGACGCGACCGCATTCGATGATCCAGAAGCGGTCGGCATGCCCGCGCTCGTGGAAGATGCGCGTGCCCGCGGGGAAGCGGACCGGGTGGGAGTGCTCCAGGAGTCGGTGGGCTGCCTCGGGAGCGAGTTCGTCCAGCAGCGTCCGTGTGGTGCTCATGGTGTCCTCCAGCCCTTCCCTCACAGGCTCCCGCGCGGCGTGCGGGCTCGCGGAGGGCCGCGCAGGTCACACCGGGGGGCCCGAAGGGCCCCGCCTCGGCGGACCAGGACGCCCTCCCCGGAGCGGGGTACGGCGGCCGTCCGGCCCAGCTCGTCGTCGCCGGGGTCGCGGAGCCCCTCGGACCTTCGGGGCACGGCGCCGACGTGCAGGAGCAGCGGGGCGACTCGGCCCTGCACCGGTCTCCTCAGTCGACGTTCCACAGGAAGCGGTGGGTGTGAATGGCGAAGTAGGGGAAGCTCTCGACGGAGGCGACGCCGTCGACGGCGCGTACGACGTCGTTGACGAAGTCGAGGAGGTCGCGGGGCTGGGCGCAGACCACCTCGGCGAACAGGTCGAAGCTTCCCGCGGTCAGAACCGTGTACACGACCTCGTCGTGCCGGGACAGTTCGTCGGCGACGGCCCGGGGGTCGCCGTCGACGTGCAGGCCCAGGAGGGCCATGGTCTGCCGCCCCATGGTCATCGGATCGGTCACGCCGACGACCTGGACGGCCTTGCTGTCGATCAGCCGCTGCAGCCGCAGCCTCGCCGCGGAAGGCGAGAGCCCCACCTTCGGCCCGAGGTCGGCGTACGGGATGCGGCCGTCGACCTGCAGCTCCCGCAGGATCGCCTGGTCGATCTCGTCCATGGAGCACCTCTCTTTGCATGAACGGCGAGCCGCACACTGGATTCGAGCACAATGACGCATTCACGCGCCCGAATCAAAGACGGGTGCCCGGGTGCGGAAGGGGCCGCTGACCTCGTACGCGACGCCGTTCGAGGAGGAGTCGGCGACCTTGCTGCGGTGATATCGGCGATACCCGTCGCCGACGACGAGCCCGGTGTCATCAGGCGTGACCGTGGCCGAGTTGGGCGAAGGCCACGTCGAGCATGTCGGCGAAGAAGTCGGCCGCCTCGGTGTCGATGCACAGCGGGGGCTTGATCTTCAGGATGTTGAGGTGGTCCCCCGTGGGCTGGACGACCACGCCGAGGTCGAGCATGCGGTCGCAGAGCTCGGCGGTCTCCTCCGTTGCGGGGTCCAGGGTGGTGCGGTTCCGGACGAGTTCGAGGCCGAGGTACAGGCCGGAGCCGTGGACGGCGCCGATGATGCCGTAGCGGTCGGCCAGCGCTTCGAGCCGGCGCTTCAGATAGCCGCCGACGCGCACCGCGTTGCCCTGGAGGTCCTCGTCGCGCAAGGCGTCCAGGACGGTGAGACCCACGACGCTGGAGACGGGGCTGCCGCCGGTGGAGGAGAAGAAGTAGCCCTGGTCGCGGTACCGGTCGGCGACCGCCTTGGAGGTGATGACGGCGCCGAGCGGGTGCCCGTTGCCCATGGCCTTGGCGACGCAGACGATGTCGGGGACGACCTGCTGCTGCTCGAAGCCCCAGAACCAGTGCCCCAGACGGCCGTAGCCGACCTGGACCTCGTCGGCGACGGCCAGGCCGCCGTGACGGCGCACCGCCGCGTACACCTCGGCGAGGTAGCCGTCGGGCAGGGCGACTCCTCCGGCGTTGCCGTAGAACGTCTCGCCGATGAACGCCCCCGCGGGCCGGCCGGAGGCGGCCAGCTCGTCGATCGCCGCTACGGCCTCGGGCGCGTAGCGCAAGGCGTCCTTCCCGCGGTGCCGACCGCGGTAGGAGTTGGGCGAGTCCACCGTGTGCACCCAACCCGGGCGGGTGGCCAGGGCGTTCGGGTTGTCCTGGAGCGAGGTGGAGACCGCGTCGGAGGCGTACGTCCAGCCGTGGTACGCCTCGCGCAGGGCGACGACGTCGTGCAGACCGGTGGCGCCGATGGCCAGCCGGAGGCCCAGATCCACGGCCTCGGAACCGGAGTTCACGAGGAACACCGTGTCCAGGGGATCGGGGAGGAGGGCGGCGAGGCGTTCGGTGAACTCCACCACCGAGGCGTAGTGGAAGCGCGAGTTGGTGTTGAGCTTGCGCAGCTGCCGGGAGACCGCCTGCTCGACGCGGGGGTGGGCGTGACCGAGCGGGGTGACGTTGTTGACGATGTCGAGGTACGAGCGGCCTGCGGTGGACAGCAGGTGGTGGCGCCAACCGCGTTCGATACGGGGCGGGTCGGCGTAGTAGTGCCCCTGCACCGTCGCGAACACGGCGCTGCGCCGGCCGAGCAGGTCCCCCTGCTCCGTACGGTCGCCGGCCGGGAGACCGAGGAGCGGGGCCGGGTCGGCTGTGAGGGCGAGCCAGCCGGCGGCGTACTCGGGGCGTACCAGGGGAGGGACGGCCGGGCCGTCGGCGTAGCGCAGCGCGACGTGGAGCGAGGAGCCGGAGGGCAGAGCGACGAGATCCTCACCGGCCCGGACCGAGGTGCCCGAGGCGACCGGGGGAGTGACCGTACGGGGGAAGGACAGCGTCAGCGCCCACGAGCCGTACGTGAGCTCCACCAGGCCCGGCGCCGCGGTGAGGACCTGCCCCGCGGCAGGGGCCTGCAGCAGGGCGTCCCGGCCGAGCCGCAGGTCGATGCCGGTGGGCACCGTAGCGGGAGAGACGTCGGCCAGCGCCCGTGCCCGGGTGAGTCGCGGCTGGGCGTACCGTGTGGCGACCGCACCCGCCCCGTCCGCGAGCGCGGCGGCCGTCAGCCGGTCCTCGGTGCCCGCTTCGAGCCAGGCTCCTTGGTCCAAGGAGTCCGCGTCGGTGGACAGGTCGCAGTGGGCGATGTCGTCGGGCGAAAGGCCCCGCAGCAGGGGGAACTCCGGCGCGCTGGCTTCTGCCTCCGCCTCGTGCAGCCCGATCGCGTCGCGCACGAGACGGGTCATCACGGGCACCGGGACGCGGGTGGCCTGCTCGAACACGCGCCACTCGCGGTCGAGTGCGGTCGTCACGTAGGTGTTGTCGGCGTCGACGGCCGCCTGGTGTCGTCCGCTGGCGACCAGACCGGCCGCGCGCAGGACCACCAGCGGCCACAGCGCCTCGGCCTCCCCGGGGGAGAGCGGCCGCATCGCGTGGAAGGCGCGGACGGCGGGCAGCACGTGGTGCGGCTCGACCCCGTCGTGGTGGAGGACGGACGACAGGCACACGGCCAGCTCGCCGATCGCCCAGCTCGTGGTCAGGTCGCCGAAGTCGATGACGCCGTCGGGCAGGGGCACGGGGGAGTCGGGGCGGCGGATCAGGTTGTCGTCGGTGAGGTCCAGGTGCACGGCCTGCGACGGAAGCCCGTCGGCGACCTGCTGGACCCGGGCCCAGGCCTCGGCGGTCGCGCTCCGGACGGCGGTGCGCTCCTCGGGCGGATCGATGTGCTCGGCGAGGCCTGCGACGACGCGGTCGGCGTGGCGCAGGTCCCACTGGAGGACGCGGTCCAGGCCCGGGTGCCGGAAGTCGCGCAGCGCGGTGCTGACCTTCGCGGTGACCGTGCCCATGGCCGCGACGGTGCTCGGGGACAGATGCCGGGGTCCCGACAGGGCGCCGCCGGGCAGGTGGCGCAGCAGCCGCGCCACGGCCGGCCCGCTGTCGGTGTCCACGGTCGTACGGCGGGGGGAGCCGTCGGGGTGGCGCAGAACGGTGGCGACGCGGAGGTCCGGGTGGGCCGATGCGATGAGGTCGGCGGCAGTGTCCTGGGCCTCGATCTCCAGGACGCCGAAGGCGGGGTTGGCGATCTTCAGGATCGCCAGGGGCGTCCCGTCGTCGCCGCGGAGCAGGAAGTTGGCGTCCTGCTGGCTGCCCAGCGACTCCGCCCGGACGCAGGACCCGAGGAGCTCGGCGCCGACGCGGGCCGCCTCGCCCGGCGTCACCCGCGGTGCGGGAAGCGCGTCCTCGGCGAAGAAGTCGATCGTGCGGTGCGCGTCGTGCGGCATGCGGGGTTCCTCGGCTGGTCCGGGCGGCGGCGAGCCATCCGCTTGAACGGCGTCTCATCCGGTTGTTCCAAGCACGATGGCGCATAGTCGCGCGTGAATCAAGTGTCGTGACGCGCGAATCACGCGTCGCGCGGCCGGTGCGGTAGTGAAATCTGGACCGGGGCGCGACCCCGCCGGAGGTCCGTCAGCGGCGTGAACGCCACCGTCTTACGGGGAGCGGGCCTCGCTGCGACGGCCGGAGAGGCGGTGCGCACCGCCCCTCCGGCCGTACCGTGCAAGCGGTCAGGCGCGCAGCTCGCCGTCGATGACGATCACCGCACGGCCGGTGAGCAGGGTGCGCTCGCCGCGCAGCCGGGTGTGGACGAGGCCGGTGCGGCACCCACCCTGGAGGCCCGTCAGTTCGTCACGGCTGAGGCGGGCGGACCGGTAGGGAGGCCAGTACGGTGTGGGCGCTGCCGGTGACCGGGGCCTCGTCCAGCGGCCGGCCTCGTGGCGGCTGAAGGCGCGCAGCGCGGGCGGCGGCCCGCCGCCGGCGGCCGTCAGTCGCACCTCCGCGGTCGGACCAGGGTGCCCGTCCAGTCCTGCCGGGGCAGGTCGAGCGGCAGGCCGTGCGCCATCAGGACCGCGCCGTGATGGACGCGGCCGGTGTCCTCGTCGCGGTACCGGGCGCCCGGGTCGAGGCCGCGCAGCCGCAGCGGCGCGGCGGGCTGTGCGTGGGCCGGGGTGAGCCGCCAGGCGAGCACGACGGTCCGCTCACCGCGGGTGTACTGGACGCCGTGGCCGTCGAGGCCGTACTGCAGGCCCTGCTGGACGACGGGCCGCACCTCCTTGTACCGCGCGACGAGCGCGGCCGCTTCGGCGCGCTCCCCGGCGGACCAGTCGAGCAGGTTGCCACCGAGGCCCAGGGCCCCTGCCATGGCGACGTGGAAGCGGAAGCTCAGCGGGACGGTGCGTCCGGTGAAGGGGTTCGGGCAGTCGGTGACCCAGGCGCTCATGGTGCGGGCCCGGTAGAGCCGGCTGTAGCCGTGCTGGATGGCGATCCGGTCGACGGCGTCGGTGTTGTCCGATCGGAAAGGCCTCGGGGCGGGGGGTCCAGTCGCCGAGGCCCGCGGTCTCGTCGCGGCGGGCGCCGAACCAGCCGTCGTCCATCACGAAGAGTTCCGCGCCCAGTTCGGCGGCGATCGAGGCGAGGCTCTGCTGGCCCTGCTCGTCGACGTCGAAGCCGGTGGCCTCCCAGGAGTTGTAGACCACGGGCCGCAGCTCGTCGGGGTGGGGGAGCACGTGCCGGGCCTGGTGGGCGTGCCAGGCGCGGCTGGTGCCGCCGAAACCGTCCGCGCGGTAGAGGCCGGCGAACGCCGGGCCGGTCCACCGCTGTCCCGGGTGGAGCCGCCAGGTGCCGCTCACCGCGAGCTTCACCGACCTCGGACCGGTCGCCGCCGCCGGCCCGACCGCCACCGCTCCCGACGGGTGGACCGTCAAGCCCACCGGGACCAGCGCCAAGGACGGCCTGGGCGTCGGCCAGACCCTCTCCACTCCTGGACGGTACGGCCGCCCGTCGACGCCAAGCCCGGCAGGCACCAGGTCAGGGCCACCGCCGCCTACCGCTGGAACGGCACCCTCGGCGCCACCGTGGAGAAGACCCTCACCCTCACCGTGCCCCCGGCCGTCCCCACCGGTACCCGTACGCCAGTGACCTGCCGATCACGGCCTCGTCCGCCGACTGGGGCATCGTCCAGCGGGACAAGAGCCCGGCCGGCAACCCGATCACCATCGAGGGCGTCCACCACGCCAAGGGCCTTGGCGCGCACGCCGAGTCCAGCGCCCTCTTCTACCTGGGCGGCGGCTGCCGCACCTTCGACGCGACCGTCGGCATCGACGACGAGGACGGCCCGCAGGGATCGGTGACCTTCGAGGTCTGGGCCGACGGCCGGAAGGTCGCCGAGAGCGGCGTCATCCGGGGCACCGACCCCGGGCAGTCCTTCACCGCCGACGTCACCGGCGCCGGCGAGGTCGAACTGCGCACCACCGACGCCGCCGACGGAAACTACTACGACCACTCCGACTGGGCGGAGGCCCGCTTCACCTGCTGACCCCGGCTTCCCGACCCCACCCGACCCCACCCGGACCGGCCCGGAACGGGCCGGGCCGGGTCCTACTCGTCGGAGTCGGCGGGTTCCGGTTCGAGGAGGGTGATCGCCCCGGAGGGGCAGACGCCGGCCGCCATCCGAGCCGCCGCGCCGAGGGCGGCGGGAGGCTCGGACTGCAGCAGGAGTACGAGCCCGTCGTCCGGGTCCTGGTCGAAGACGTCGGGGGCGGTCATGGCGCACATCCCGGCGCCGATGCAGCGCCCACGGTCGACGCCCAGGCGCGGCGCGCTCACTTCGCGTCCCAGGTGACGGGGAGGCTCTTCACCCCGAAGATGTCCGCGGTCTCCGGGCGCAGGCGGACCTCCTCGGCCGGCACGGCCAGGCGCAGGGTGGGGAAGCGGTCGAGCAACGCCCGGAAGGCGACCCGCATTTCGACGCGGGCCAGCTGCTGCCCCAGGCACTGGTGGATGCCGTGGCTGAAGGCCAGGTGCCCGGCGGCCTGCCGGTGGACGTCCAGGGTGTGGGGGTCGGGGAAGCGCTCGGGGTCGCGGTTGGCGGTGTTGTACGAGAGGAGGACCGTCGTGCCCGCCTTGACGGTCCGGCCGCCCAGCTCGACGTCCTCGAGGGCCGTCCGGTGGAACGTCTTGGCGACGCTCAGATACCGCAGCAGTTCTTCCACGGCCCCGTCGGTGAGTGCGGGATCGGCGCGCAGCGCGGCCAGTTGGTCCGGGTTCTGCAGCAGCGCGAAGGTGCCGAGGGAGAGCATGTTCGCGGTCGTGTCGAAGCCGGCCGCCAGGAGGATCAGGCTGATCCCCTTCAGCTCCTCGTCGGTCAGGTCGCTGTCGGTGAGCTCGCTGAGGACGTCGTCGGTGGGGTGGGCGCGCTTGGCGGCGACCAGCTGGGCGAGGTACTCCTGGGTGGCGGTGTAGGCAGCGATCAGCTCCTCGTCGCTGACCTCCCCGCCCATGAACGCGTCGATCTGCTCCTGGAAGGACGCCCGGTCCTCGTACGGAACACCCAGGATCTCGCAGATCACGATGGTGGGGATGGGCTTGGCGAACGCGGTCACGAGGTCCGTGGGCGGCCCGGTCTCCTCCATGGCGTCGAGGCAGTCGGCGGTGATCTGCTCGATCCGCTCGGTGAGCATCCGCATGCGGCGCACGGTGAACTTGCCGACGAGGGGCTTGCGGTAGCGGCTGTGCTCGGGCTCGTCCATGAGCAGGAACTCGCCGGGCGGAGCCGGAGGGAGCTGGAAGTCGACGACGTTCATGAGGTCCTTGCGCGAACTGAATCGCGGGTCGGCCAGGACCGAGCGCACCATGTCGTAACCGGTGATCAGCCAGCCGGGCTTGCCTCCGGGGTGGGTGTACGCGCTGATCGGGCCGTGCGTCCTGGCCTCGATCAGCTCGGCCGGCGGGTCGAAGGGACAGCTGGAACGACGCTCCGTGGGAAGCGACGTGACGGTGTGAAGGGAGTCGCTCATGGTCCGTCCTCATCTCGCGATATGACGTGTTCGGCGTTGATCGAAAGCTACGTTGCCTTCACGATGGCGTCAATCAGTGGAATGCGTTATTGCAGGTGAGAGGTGGGGAATTGATGCAATGACGGTGAGGTCGAATGCAACGGCCCGTTGCAATGGGTGGCGGCGAAGGCAATACGCGCGGGGGCGGCGGCGGTCGGACTCGGCTGCGCGGTCCCGGTGACCCCGGCGTCACCGGGCTCAGCCGGCTCAGCCGACGTGGACGCTGGGGCGGCGCTCCCGGTCGGGTTCCGCCTCGCGGAGGAGCTCTCCACCGCCAGTACCCGGAAGCGGCCGGTAGGAGCCGTCCCGGCCCGTACGTCGGGTCACGCGGCCGCCCGCAGCGGGGGCGCGGTGCTGACGGCGAGGGGGCCGGTCGTGTGGTGCACGTACTCGCGGAGGAGGCGGAAGCCGGCGGTCCAGGCCAGTAGGCGGCCGGCGCGGTGGGCGCGGGAGCAGCTCCACGTGGCGGTCCGTCCTCGGCCGGTGATGTCGTCGGTCAGTCCCCGGACGCAGGCGAGGGCGAGGTGCTGTCGTCGCTCGGAGGGGTCGGTGGCGCAGGCCACGTCCTCGTACCGGCTGCCGGTGAAGCGTGTGCAGGCCAGCGCCAGGACGCGGCCCTTGCGGAAGGCTGCCCAGCCGTGTCCCGACGCGGCGAGGCCCGGGGGCCCGCCCCAGGTGGCGTGGATCCGTCCCATGGACGGGTCGACGGCGGCGAGCGCCGGACCGTCCTCGGGACGGAGCCGCCGTACCGTCACCCCGCGCGGCACGCGCGGCGGAGCCCCGGGCGCCTGGTGCACGTAGAGCATGCGGTCCCAGGGGTGCAGGCGGTCGAACGCGGCGCCGAGCACCGGCAGGAAGCGGTCGGAGGCCTCGACGCAGAGACCGGCCAGCGGGGCGAGGCGGTCCGGGGCGAGGGCGGTGGGGTCGCCGGCCAGGAGGGCGTGGCCGCCGCAGGTGACGGCGACGGCGCGGGGGTGTTCGGAGCGGTCGGTCCACCAGGTGCCGTGGCCGGTGGCGAGGACGTGCTCGGCGAGGGCGGCGGTGCCGGGTCCACCGGCGGGGAACACGCGGGCGCAGGCCGGGGGCTGGTGGGCGGGGTGAGGGATCACGGGAGAACCTCCGGTACGGACACGGGGCGGCCCGCCCGGGGGACGGGCCGCCCCGGTCGGGGTCAGCTCTGGCCGGCCTTGCGGCCGTGGTGGGCCTTCTTCTTGCGGCGGGCCTTCTTCTTGCGTGCGCGCTTCGACATGGGGGTCGCTCCTTCAGGCGGTGTGGCCGACGAGAACGGCGGCGAGCTTGCTCAGGCGCTTGACCGTGCGCTCCTCGGTGGCGGCGGGCGCGGGGGCGACGCGCTGGTCGCGGTCGTAGTAGGCGCCGTTGACGATCTCGACGGCCGGGTCGCAGAGCCGTACGACATGGGCGGCGCCCTCGGCCGGCGACACGCCCTCGTGGGCGTACAGCGGCAGCAGGCTGGTGGCGCAGATGCCGGGGTGGACGGAGACGGCCGTGACGCGCGGGTCCGCGGCGAAGACGGTCAGGGCCAGCTGCGACTGGGCGTAGGCGGCGAGCCGGGAGTAGCGCCGGGCCCGGTTGGGGTCGGCCCACTGGATGGACCCGGACCGGTGCAGCGACGAGGACACGTTGACGACCCGGCCGCCGGGCTCCGAGGTCAGGGCCGGCTCGAGGAGGTCGGTCAGGAGGTAGTGGGCCAGGAAGTTGACCTGGAAGGCGACCTCGTTGCCGTCGACGGTGACGGTGTGCCGCTCGGGCGCCGCCATGCCCGCGTTGTTCACCAGGACGTCCAGGTGGGGGTGTTCGGCGCGGACCCGGGCGGCGAGCTGCTCGACCTCCTCCAGGCGGGAGAAGTCGGCCCCGAACGCGCACAGGTGCTCGGCGGACACGTCGGAGAGCGTGACGAGCCGGTCGACGGCGGCGTGCGCCTCCTCGGCGGTCCGGCCGTGCAGGAGGACGGTCGCGCCGCGCTCGGCGAGCAGCCGTGCGGTCTGGTGACCGATGCCGGAGGTGGCGCCGGTGACGAGCACGGTGCGGCCGGACAGGGAAGAAGCAGACATGGTTCGTCCAGAGGTTGTCGATGGGGTACGAGAAGAGGGGCGTCCGCTCATGGTGCTTCCCCTCTCCGCGCACGCCCCCGCGCACGCCCTCGCCTCGTACCGTCGACCCGTTCAAAAGCCCGTGGTCGTGGGCC
>NZ_JBEOVH010000065.1:0-12390 GCF_040295385.1 Streptomyces sp. NPDC002825 | reverse complement strand
GCATGGACCCGCACCCCGTGCGCAGTGCACTGGTGGTGCGGGTCCAGGCTCGGAACGCGGAGGCGCCGCTGAGGGCGCCGTCCGTGTGCCCACCCGTCCCGCCCTGGGGGTCCCCCCGGACGAAGTCTGGGGGAGGGACGATTGCCCACACGGCGCGTGGGCACCGCCCGCCCGGGCGCGGGCCCACACGGGCGTGGGCCGGAGCGATGCCCAGGCCGGGTGCGGGTCCCGCGCGGCGGGCCCTAGTCGAAGCCCGGCAGCCACTCCGTGAGTTCCGTGCGGAGGCGTACCGTCGCGTTCAGCTGGCACAGCACCCCGATCGTGCTCAACGTCACACGGTGTATCAGCAGATACGCCGGCGGCAGGTTCAGCTGCTTGCCCAACTGGTGTGCCGGAGAGCGCGGGTCCGCGATCCGCGCCGCCTGGGCCCGCATCCACCCGCGGGTGAAGACGAAGGCCTCCACCTCCGCCGGCTCGATGATCGGCAGCAGGTACTCCAGGACCGCCTCCGGGTCGAGCGCGACGGACTCCTTCACGAAGCCCTCCGCGCACAGCAGCTCGTAGACCGTCTCGGCCTCCCCGGCCACGGCCATCCGCAGACAGGTCCCGATCGTCTCCGGCAGCCCGCCCGGCAGCCGGTCCACGGTGCCGAAGTCGAGGACGCCAAGCCGCCAGCCCTCCGGCCCCTCGTCCTCGTCGGCGCCCGGCAGCAGCCGGAAGTTCCCCGGGTGCGGATCGGCGTGCAGAAGACCCGTCCGCGCCGGGCCCGAGAAGAGGAAGCGGGCGAGCAGTTGGCCGGCCCGGTCCCGCTGTTCCTCGGTGCCGTCCGCGATCACCTCGGCGAGCGGGACCCCGTCCATCCACTCGGTCACGAGGATCTGGTCCGACTGGTGCACCACCGCGGGCACGACCACGTCGGGATCGTCCGCGAACTCCTCCGCGTGGATCCGCTGGGCCTCCGCCTCCAGGGAGTAGTCGAGTTCCTCGGAGACCCGGTCCCGCATCTCGGCGATCAGCGGCTTGATGTCCATGCCCGGGACGAGCGGGCCGAGCAGCCGGGCGAAGCGGCTCAACTGCGTCAGGTCCGAGAGCAGTGCCTCCCCGGCGCCCGGGTACTGCACCTTCACCGCGACCTCGCGCCCGTCGTGCCACACGCCCCGGTGCACCTGACCGATCGAGGCCGCCGCCGCCGGCTTGTCCTCGAACTCCAGGAACAGCTCCCGCCATTCGGCGCCGAGCCGCTCCTCCAGAACCGCGTGCACCGTGCGCGTCGGCATCGGCGGAGCCGCGTCCTGAAGCTTCGTCAGCGCCGCCCGGTACGGCCCGGCGACCTCCTCCGGCAGGGCCGACTCGAAGACGGACATGGCCTGTCCGAACTTCATCGCCCCGCCTTTCAACTCGCCCAGAACGCGGAACAGCTGCTCGGCCGTGCGCTGCTGGAGCTCCCGGGCGACGAGCTCCGCCGATCTGCCGCCGATCCGCTTGCCAAGCCCCCAGGTGGCCCGGCCCGCGAAGCCCAGCGGCAACGCGGCCAACTTCGCGGTCCGGGTGACCGCCTTCCGGGGAAGATCAGACATACGCCCCTCCAAAACCCAGACTGCCGTGCCGCGCAGGGCCGTTACCCCGCCATTGTGTCGTGCGCGTCCCCGGCCGCCGAGGCGCGCTCCCCTTCTGCTCCGCGCGCCGCGCCGCAGGGGCAGGCCGGGTGCGGTCTCAGCCGCTCCGCCCGCCACTCCAGAAGCGGCAGTGACGCCGCCCAGCGGGTGCCCGTGCTCGCCGGGAGGTCCCCGTCCAGAAACGCCAGCGCGTGCGCGGCCGCAAGACCCGCCACCGCCGTCGCGAGCCCGAGGTCGCAGGCGGGCAGCGGATGCGGGGCACCCGAGCGCCACTGGGCGAGCAGCCGGGGCGTCACCGGGTCCCGGTCCGTCCGCTCCTCCTGGAGGCACCGCGCGCAGGCCGTGCCTCCCGGCAGCACGAGCGGCCCGACCACCCCCGTCGCCTCCAGGACGCCCGCGTAGAGATGCGGGGTTCCGGTGGAGATCCACGGCTCGGCCGGGAGTGGATCGGGGACGTACGCGCCGAGACCGTCCCGTGGCGTCACCACGACGAGTGACAGCCCCGGCTCACCGCGGCCTTCACCCGGGCCGCTCCGGTTGCTCCGCACCCGCGATCCGCCGGCCCGTCCCGGCTCCCTGGCCCAGCGGCCCACCAGGCGTCTCGCCGCCGTCGCACGGCGCTCGCCGACCGCCTCCGCCGGGAGGCCGCCCGGGGCCGTCTCCCAGGGCTCGACCCGGCCCGAGTCGAGGACCTCGACCGTGCCCACTCCGGCCGCCGCGAGCAGCGCCGCCACCGTCGCCCCGACCCGCCCCGCGCCCCGGACCTGGACGCGCAGGGCGCGGCGGGCCGTCAGGGTCCGCGCTGCCCGCTCCGGTTCGGGGTGGACCACGGAGAGGGAGGCCAGGTCCGCGCGGAGCGGGTCGAGCGCGACGTCCACCGCGCCGGCGGCCGGGCCCGCCTTCCCGGGCCGTCCGGTCGCGGCGTCCGTGAGGAGCCCGGCCGACTCGAGACGGCCCAGGAGCGCCTCCAGGCGTCCGTCCGGGAGCCCGAGGGCCCGCGCCTCGGCCCGCAGCAGCGCGGTCCCGCGGGTGCCGTCGAGGAGCCCGAGCACCGCCCCCGTCGCCCGGTCGACCGGGCCGAGCACCACCGCGTGGGCGGGGGCGACGCCGAACTGGACGCACCGCAGACTCCGCCAGGCCCGCCGCAGCGCCGGTTTCACCATCGGATGCATTACCCCGCCCCCGTCCGTCCTCGCCCGTGACCCGCATTTCATGATCGACAGCGGCTTTTCGTGCCGTCCCGGGTGAGAATGCCCCGTCGCCGGGACGGCCGCCGAAAGTTGTCCACAGGTCGGAGGATTAGTCATTCAAATGGTGCGCGGTCGGGTCGGATCGTTCCCGAAACCACTCCCGAGGCGGGACTTCCGCCGCCGTGAGCGGGTAACGTCGGGGCCGTGCCCGCCGACCCACAGCGCAGCGTGACCAGCGAACCGCCCCGCGGGGCGGGGACGAGTGCGGTCGAGGTCCGCAGAAGCCCACGGCGGAGGAAATCCGTTTCGGCCTACCGCGAGGGCGACCGGACCATCGTGCTCATCCCGGCCCGCATGTCGGAGGCCGAGGAGCGCCGCTGGGTGGGCGTCATGCTCGACAAGCTCGCCGCCCAGGAGAGCAGGAGCGTCCTCGGCGACCGTGAGCTCACCGAGCGGGCGCTGCGCCTCTCGGAGCAGTATTTCGGCGGCCGGGCCCGCCCCGGCTCGGTCCGCTGGGTGACGAACCAGAACACCCGCTGGGGCTCCTGCACCCCTTCCGAGGGCAGCATCCGCCTCTCCCACCGGCTCCAGGGCATGCCCGAGTACGTCGTCGACTACGTCCTCCTGCACGAGCTGGCCCATCTGCTCGTCCCCGGGCACGGACCGAGGTTCTGGCGGCTCCTGGAGGCGTACCCGCGCACCGAGCGGGCGCGCGGCTACCTGGAGGGCGTGGTCGCCGCCCAGCGCCTGCCCCACCTTCCGGAGGCCCGCGAGGGGTGACGGCGCCGGCACGCGCGCGCGTGCCGGTTTCCCGATTCCGTACCGAAAACGACCTGGCCTGTCTCAATGTCGTGCACAGCGGTTAGCCTGGCGCGAGCATTCGCCATTCGGGATGGGGGACGGTCGTTACGCATGGCCAGGGAATTCCAACGCGGCCACAAGGCCAAGATCAGTGATCTGACCGCGGGGACCGATCTGTACGTGGGCGTGCAGATCTCGGCACCCGGACTGACTTTCGACATCAGCTGCTTCGGACTCGACGCGGAGGAGCGGCTCTCCGACGACCGCTACTTCGTCTTCTTCAACCAGCCGAAGTCGCCCGAGGAGTCCATCCAGCTGCTCGGCGCGCAGTCCGGTGACACCGAGTCCTTCCGCGTCACCCTCGACCGCATCCCCGCGAACATCCACAAGCTGTCGTTCACCGCGACGATCGACGGCGCCGGCCAGATGTCCCAGGTCGGCCCCGGTCACCTGCGGATCGTGGCGGGCGGCGAGGAGGTCGCGCGCTACGCGTTCACGGGCGCGGAGTTCACCACCGAACGCGCTGTGATGCTGGGCGACTTCTACCTCAAGGACGTGTGGCGGTTCGCCGCCGTCGGCCAGGGCTTCGACGGAGGCCTCGAGGCGCTCCTGCGGAACTTCGGCGGCGAGGTCGCCGAGGACGAGCCCGCGGCCCCGCAGCAGCAGGCCGCGGCCCCCGGATTCGCCCCGCCGCCGCAGGCGGCCGCGCCTCCGGCGTTCGGCGCGCCCGCCGCGCCCGCCCCGGCCCCCGCGCCCGCGTTCGGCGCGCCGCAGGCCCCGCCGGCGCCGGCGCCGCCCGCGCCGCCGGTGCACACGGCGCCCACGATGGTCGCGCCCATGGCCCCGACGGCCCCCGTGCCGCCGCCCGCGCCGGCCCCCGGCCCCTACGGGCAGCCGCCGCAGCAGCCGCAGTACGGTCAGGTCCCGGGCCAGCCGCCCGGCCAGTACCCCGGGCAGATCCCGGGCCAGGCACCCGGCCAGTACCCGGGTCAGGGCCAGCCGCCGCAGGCCCCCTACGGTCAGCCCGCCCCCGCCCCGTACGGGCAGCAGCCCCCGGCGTACGGCCAGCAGCCCGGCGTCCCGCAGGGCGTCCCGGCCACCGGCGCCGGGCTCGCCGCCGCGCTCGCCCCGTACAAGGAGACCGCCACCGGCGCCCGTTGGACCCCGCAGAACCAGCAGCTCATGCGGGTCGACCTCGCCATGGGCGGAGTTCCCGTCCTCGCCCGGCAGGGCTCCATGGTCATGTACCAGGGCAAGGTCGACTTCGGCTACAAGGGCGCCGGCTTCGCCGGCCGGATCGTCGGCAACGCCACCGGCCAGGAGATGCAGCTCATGCGCTGCACCGGCCGCGGCCAGGTGTTCCTCGCCGAGAACGGCGCGCACCTGCACCCGATCGAGCTCCAGGGCGACGGCATCTGCGTCTCCGCCGAGAACGTCCTCGCGTTCGACGAGTCCCTGCAGTACGAGGTCCGCCGCATCGAGGGCCACGGCATCCCCGGCGGCGCCCTGTTCACCATGCAGTTCCAGGGCACCGGCACCGTCGTCGTGAAGACCCACGGCGTCCCCGTCGTCCTGCCCGTCACGCCGACCACCTTCGCCGACTGCAACGCCGTCGTCGCCTGGTCGTCCGCGTCCCAGGTCATCCTCTCCAGCCAGGTCAGGCTGCGCCGCAACGCCTACCCGGGCCACAGCGGGGAGACCGTGAACCTCCAGTTCCGGGGAGCCCCCGGCAACTTCATCGTCGTCCAGCCCTACGAGGTCTGAGGGAGCCCGTCATGAACCAGCAACTCGCGGGCTACGCCCCGACCCCCGTCGCGGCCCGCATGGAGAACCACGGCCGCACCATGCTCAAGGTCGCCATGGCCTCCGGCCAGGACCTGTACGCCCGGACCGGCTCGATGGTCGCCTACGAGGGCTTCATCAGCTACGAGCCCAACCCGCCGGCCGTCCGCCAGGTCGCCCAGCAGTGGGCCACCGGCGAGGGCGCACCCATCATGAAGTGCACCGGCGACGGCCTGCTCTACCTCGCCGACTACGGCGCCGACGTCGTCGTCATCAACCTCCAGAACGACTCGATCTCGGTCAACGGCACCAACGTGCTCGCCTTCGACGCCCACCTCCAGTGGGGCGTCGAGCGGGTCAAGGGGCTCGCCAAGTTCGCCGGCCAGGGCCTGTTCAACGTGGAGATCGCCGGCACCGGCTGGGTCGCGCTCACCTCGCGCGGCACGCCGATCGTCGTCGACTGCGGCCGCGGCGAGGACGAGACGTACGTCGACCCCGACGCGCTCGTCGCCTGGTCGCCCGCGCTCAAGGTCAAGGGCAAGCGCAGCTTCAAGGCGTCCTCGCTCATCGGGCGGGGCAGCGGCGAGGCCTACCAGATGGCCTTCTCGGGCCAGGGCATCGTCGTCGTACAGCCGAGCGAGGACAGCACCGACCGCCTGCGGGTCCGGGGCTGAGGGGGAGCGAGAACACACCATGCAGAGCCCGCTTTTCAACCACGCGGAACAGCAGAGCCAGGAGCGGTACGTCATCCAGAACCCGCAGCTCCTGCGGGTCAGCCTCACCGGGCAGGACGACGTCCTCGCCCGCAAGGGCGCCATGGTCGCGTACCAGGGACTCATCGACTTCGACGGCGAGTACCAGACCCCGAACCAGCGGCGGGCCCGCGCCCGCACCGGTGAGGGCCTGGACCTGATGCGCTGCTCCGGCCAGGGCACGGTCTACTTCGCCAACCTCGCCCAGCACGTCCACGTCGTGGAGGTCGAACAGGACGGCCTGACCGTCGACAGCGCCTACGTCCTGGCGCTCGACTCGACCCTCCACACCGAGGTGATCGCCGTCGACAGCCAGTACGGCGTCTCCGGCACCGGCAAGTACCAGCTCAACATCTCCGGCCGCGGCAAGGTCGCCCTGATGACCTCCGGGCAGCCGCTGATGATGCAGGTCACGCCCGAGAAGTACGTGAGCGTCGACGCGGACGCCATCGTCGCCTGGTCCACCGGGCTGCGCGTCCAGATGCAGGCGCAGACGACCAACTCCAGCGTCATGCGCCGCCGCGGCAACACCGGCGAGGGCTGGGAGCTCAGCTTCCTCGGCCAGGGCTTCGCGCTCGTCCAGCCGAGCGAGGTCATGCCCCCGCAGAACGCCGCCATCGGACAGGGCATCGCCGCCCAGTTCGGCGCCGGCCAGCACGGCGCCCACGCCCAGAACCAGAACAACGCCTGGAACTGAGCACGCGTGAGGGCCGGTCGCACGGCGACCGGCCCTCACGGCTGTCCGTCACGCCAGCCGCGCCAGCGTGCCCTTCAGCAGCTCCACCACCGACGTGTCGGCCACGGCCGCCACGTCCTCGTACGCGAACCAGCGCAGGTCCAGCGACTCCTCGCTGATCTCCGCCACCGCGTCCGCCGGGGCGAGCGCCGCGTACTGCACGTCCAGATGCCAGTGGCACGGCGCCGGGATCGGATGCCGGTCGAGCCGCACCGGACCGCCCGGCAGCAGGGTCAGACCCGCGATGCCCGACTCCTCGGCCGCCTCGCGCAGCGCCGCCTCCTCCACCGTCGCGTCGCCCTGCTCGCAGTGACCGCCCATCTGCAGCCACATGCCCAGCTTCTTGTGCAGGGTCAGCAGCACGCGCCCGCGTGACGGGTCGATCACCAGCGCGCTGGAGGTCAGGTGCCCCGCCTCGCAGGGCTTGTACATGCCGTCGGGGTGCTGCGCGAGGTGGTCCAGATACACATCGCGCAGCTCCGGCTGGTCCTCGTACCCCTTCAGGACGAGGACCGCGTCGTCGTACAGGCTCACTTCTCGGTGTCCCCGTCCTCGCGGTTCTCGCCCTTGGCCGCCTCGCCGAGCATCTTGTCCAGCTCGGAGAAGTCCAGGTGCTCGCGGTGCACGAAGCCGTCCGGGTCGTCCAGGTCGGTCGCCGTCGGCAGCATGTCCGGGTGCTCCCACAGCCCGTCCCGGCCGTCCACCCCGCGCGCGTCCGTGAGCGAGGCCCACAGGCGCGCCGCGTCCCGCAGTCGCCGCGGACGCAGCTCCAGACCGATCAGCGTCGCGAAGGTCTGCTCGGCCGGACCGCCCGAGGCCCGGCGCCGGCGCAGCGTCTCGCGCAGCGCGTCCGCCGAGGTCAGCCGCGACTTGGCGGCCTCGTGGACCACCGCGTCCACCCAGCCCTCGACCAGCGCGAGCGCCGTCTCCAGACGGGCCAGGGCCGCCTTCTGCTCCGGGGTGTCCTGCGGCTGGAACATGCCCTGCTGGAGTGCCTCCTGCAGCTGCTCCGGATGCGTCGGGTCGAGCTGACCCACCGCCTCCTCCAGCTTCGAGGTGTCGACCTTGATTCCGCGCGCGTAGCCCTCGACCGCCCCGAAGAGGTGCGCCCGCAGCCACGGCACGTGCGCGAAGAGACGCTGGTGCGCGGCCTCGCGCAGGGCCAGGTAGAGCCGCACCTCGTCCGAGGGCACGCCCAGGTCCTTGCCGAAGGCCTCGATGTTCAGCGGCAGCAGCGCGGCACGTCCGGCCGGGCCCAGCGGCAGACCGACGTCCGTCGAGCCCACGACCTCACCGGCGAGCGCGCCCACGGCCTGCCCGATCTGCTGGCCGAACATGGCGCCGCCCATCGAGCGCATCATGCCGATGAGCGGGCCGGCCATGGCCTGCATCTCCTCCGGCAGGACGTCGCCCATCGCCGAGCCGACCCGCTCGGCGACCGGGTCCACGAGCTGCTGCCACGCCGGCAGCGTCGCCTCGACCCACTCCGCGCGGCTCCACGCCACGGCCGTGCCCGCGCCGGAGGGCAGCGAGGTGACCTGGTCGAGCCACAGGTCCGCCAGGCGCACGGCCTCCTCGACCGCGGACTTCTCGGCCGGGCCCACGCTCGCGTCCTTGACGCCGTCGGGGGTGCCCTGGGCCACCACCTGGCGGGCGATCTGCTTGGCCATGTCCCAGTTCACGGGACCGCCCTCGTAGCTGAGCATCTGCCCGAGCTGCTGGAAGGCCGCGCCCAGATCGTTGGGGTTCAGGGAGCCGAACATCGCGGCGAACGGATTGTCCGCGCCACCGGGACCGCCCATGCCGGGCAGCCCGCCGAAGCCGAACGGGTTCGCACCGAACGGGTTGCCACCGGACCCCTGGCCACCTCCGGCGGGGTCCTTCTTCTTGCCCTCGTCGCCGTTCTCCGGCTCCTCCGGCGGAAGGCCGAATCCGAATGGGGTGTCACTCACAGGTTTCCTCGGCTCGTAGGGCCGCCGGCCTCCTGCCGACGGCGACTGCCCGACCAGGGCCTGTCCAGACAGGCCCCGCACACCACCAGCGTAGACATCCGGGCCGGAAATGGGCTCGGTGCTCCGCCGGGCCGTGCCCTGCGGCAGGATGGACGCCACCTGGTCCGTACGCGTCATGCGCGTGCGTACTGAAGACAACCGCTGGAGACGCCCGGTGAGTTCCCCAGATCCACAGGTTCGCGGAGCGCGAAACCCCTCAACCCGGTCCGCCGTGCGCGGCCCCGTCGTCGCGGTCACCGGTGCCGCCTCCGGCGTCGGTGACCTGCTGACCAGGCGCCTCGCCGCCTCCGAGGAGATCAAGCGGGTCGTCGCCATCGACGAGCGCCGGGGCGAGGTCGCCGAGGCACAGTGGCACATCCTGGACGTGCGCGACCCGGCGATCGCCGAGAAGCTGCGCGGCGCGGACGTCGTCGTGCACCTCGCCGTCGACCTCGACCTGGAGACCGACCCCGCCGCCCGTACGGCCTACAACGTGCGCGGCACTCAGACCGTCCTGACCGCCGCCGCGGCGGCCGGGGTCCACCGGGTGGTGCTCTGCACCTCCGCGATGGTCTACGGCGCCCTGCCCGACAACGACATCCCGCTCTCCGAGGACGCCGAGCTCAGGGCGACGGCGGAGGCCACCGGCGTCGGCGACATGCTGGAGATCGAGCGCCTCGGCCGCCGCGCGCCGCGGGCCCACCCCGGCCTCCACGTCACCGTCGTCCGCCCCGCCGTCCTCGTGGGCGGTACGGACACGGCGCTGACCCGCTACTTCGAGTCGCCCCGGCTGCTCGTCGTCGCCGGATCCCGTCCCACCTGGCAGTTCTGCCACGTCGAGGACCTGGTGAGCGCCCTGGAGTACGCGGCCCTGGAGAAGGTCGACGGGGAGTTCGCGGTCGGCTGCGAGGGCTGGCTGGAGCAGGAGGAGGTCGAGGAGCTCTCCGGGATCCGGCGCATGGAGCTGCCCTCGGCGGTCGCCCTCGGCACGGCGGCCCGCCTCCACCGGATCGGGCTCACCCCGTCCCCGGCGGGCGACCTCGCCTACACGATGCACCCGTGGGTGGTGAGCGTCGGACGGCTGCACGACGCCGGCTGGCGCCCGAAGTGGACGAACGAGGAGGTCCTCGCCGCGCTCCTGGAGGAGGTCGAGGGCCGTCACACGGTCGCCGGCCGCCGCCTGGGCCGCAAGGACGCCACGGCGGCCGGTGCGGCCGGTGCGACGGTGGCGCTGCTCGGCACGGCGGCCCTGGTGCGGCAGATGCGGAAGCGCCGCGGCCTGTAGGACCCGGGGCGGGCTTTGTAGGACCCTCCTACGGAGGGTCCCGTCCGCAGGGCGAAAGGTCCCTTACGGGATGTCGGAGCCGTACGGCACCATGGGCTCATGGCGCAGACGTACGACCACCCCGGCGAGCAGGCAGCGGACGACCCGATCAAGCTGCTCGCGATCCGTGACACCCCGCTCTCGGTCGACGAGGTCTTCCGGGCCGTCGGAGACGACGCCTCCGGCGGCACCACGCTCTTCGTCGGCACCGTCCGCAACCACGACGGCGGCGCGGACGTCGACGCCCTGGGCTACTCCTGCCATCCGACCGCCGAGGCGGAGCTGCGCCGCGTCGCCGAGAAGGTCGTCGCGAACTATCCGGTGCGCGCCCTGGCCGCCGTGCACCGCGTCGGCGACCTCACCGTCGGCGACATCGCGGTCGTCGTCGCCGTCTCCTGCCCCCACCGCGGCGAGGCCTTCGAGGCCTGCCGCAAGCTCATCGACGACCTCAAGCACGAGGTCCCGATCTGGAAGCACCAGACGTTCTCCGACGGCACCGAGGAGTGGGTCGGCTCCTGTTGACCCTTCGCTCCTGGCTGGGGGTCCCCCCGGACGACGTCCGGGGGAGGGCCGGGGCCTGCTGGGGGCGGCAAGGCGGCGCGCCGACAGGGTGTAGCCGAACGCCCGATTTGCGTAACCGCCCCCCACGCGCGAGCGTTGATCCCACAGATGACACAGTCTGCTGATCAACTCACTGGGGATGGGAGGTCGGGATGGCAGCGCTGGCCTGGTTGCTGATTCCGCTTTTCGCAGTCGTCGGCGCGGCGATATGGGGAAGCTGGGCTTCGAGGAACAAGACCATAGGTGACGTGGCGGAACTCGCCGGGTACGCGCGCTTCCGGGACGCCATGGAGCGGTCCCACGTCACCACCGCCGATTCCGTTCGTCCCGAGCGAGAACCGGCCGCGACGGCCTCCGCCGTCACCACCTCCACGTCCGGCTGACGCGGGCCGCCTCGTACGGACCGCCCCAGGGGTGCACCCACAGACGAGTCCCGTACTGTCGTTCCATGCCACGCCGCACCGCGACGATGCTCGCCTCCACCCTGGTCCTGATCTGTCTGCTCATCGCGGGCGTCCTGATCCCGGTGCCGTACGCGGAGATGAGCCCGGGTCCCACGGTCAACACCCTCGGCGAGGCCAGGGGAGAACCGGTCCTCCAGATCTCGGGTCGCAAGACCTACCCGACCGACGGTCACCTCAACATGACGACGGTCCGCGTCACCAGCGCGGACTACAAGATGAACGCCGTCGAGGCCGTCTACGGATGGCTCGCCCACGACAACGTGGTGGTGCCGCACGACACGCTCTACCCGGACGGCAAGACCGAGGAGGAGTCGAGCCAGGAGAACGCCGAGGAGTTCAGCCAGTCCCAGGAGAGCGCCAAGGTGGCGGCCCTCGGGGAGCTGAACATCCCGGTGGTCGCCCGGGTCGTCGTCGCCACCGTCGTCAAGGGCGCCCCGGCCGAGGGCAAGCTGCACGCCGGGGACGTCATCAAGGCCGTCGACGGCGTGCCGGTCAAGGAGCAGAGCGACGTCGCCAAGCAGGTGACGAAGCGCAAGCCCGGCCAGGACGTCGAGTTCACGATCGTCCCGGCCAAGGAGGCGGCCGCCGCCGAGAAGGCCCACAGGGAGCCCACCGTCACCCGGAAGGTGGTCATCAGGACCACGACCTCCGAGGAGGGCGACCGGGCCGTCGTCGGCATCCAGGCCGGCACCGACCACGTCTTCCCGTTCACGATCGACATCAACCTGGCCGACGTCGGCGGCCCCAGCGCCGGTCTGATGTTCGCCCTCGGCATCGTCGACAAGCTCACCCCGGAGAGCCTCACCGACGGCCGCTTCATCGCCGGCACCGGCACCATCGACGACAAGGGCCAGGTCGGCCCGATCGGCGGCATCGAGATGAAGCTGGTCGGCGCGCGCAACGCCGGCGCCGAGTACTTCCTCACCCCGGCCGACAACTGTGAGGCGGCCGCCGCCGACACGCCCGACGGCCTCACCCTGATCAAGGTCGACACCATCGACGACGCCACGAAGTCGCTGGAGAAGCTCCGCAAGGGCGACACGAAGGCGCTGCCGCGCTGCTCGAAGAGCTAGAGGCGACGCGAGCCGGAGACGACGCAGAGGGGCGGGGGGGGGGGGGGGGGGCGGGCCCCCCGCCGGCCCCCGCGGGGGGCGGGCCGGGACGGAGCGGCCC
>NZ_JBEOVH010000064.1:0-12600 GCF_040295385.1 Streptomyces sp. NPDC002825 | reverse complement strand
TCGGCCACCGCACCTCCAGCAGTCGGATCGGACGTCACCGCACATCCAACCGCCACGACCACCAACCCGGCGAACCTATGCGGTCAGAGCACTAGAGGGCGCCATCCCGTGTGCCCACCCGTCCCGCCCTGGGGGTCCCCCCGGACGAAGTCTGGGGGAGGGACGATTGCCCACACGGGGCGAGGGCACCGCCCGCCCGGGTGTGGGCCCACGCGGCGGGGGGGCGCCGTAACTGGCTCGGGTTGCCGCCCAGTCGGGCGCGGCTCGCACCCGGCACGGGACCCGCCCCTCCCCCTCACCCCCTCGTAAGCGACAGCAGGTCCCGCGCCGGGCCCGTCGGGCGGTGGCCCGTGGGCCAGACCGCGCGGAGGTCCCGGCTGAGGAGGACACCCTTCACCGGAATCGCCACGAGGCGGCGCGACGCCAGCTCCTCCGTGATCGCCAGCTCGCTGAGGACCGCAGGCCCCGCCCCGCTCACCGCCGCCGCCTTCACCGCCGTCGTGGAGGCGAGTTCGAGGAGCGGCTGCGCGAGCCCCCCGTGCGCGGACAGCGCCGCGTCCAGGACCTGCCGGGTGCCCGAGCCGCGTTCCCGCAGGACGAGCGGGGTCGCGGCCAGCTCCGCCGGGTCGAGCGGGGCCCGCCGCCGGGCCCAGGGGTGCGAGGGCGCGGCGACGAGCGCGAGCCGGTCGTGCGCGACGACGACCCCGTCGAGGCCGTCCGGCACGGCGAGGCCCTCGACGAAGCCGACGTCGGCCTCGCCGGCGAGGAGCCGTTCGGCGACGGCGGCGGAGTTCCCGGCCTGGAGCGAAACGGCCGTGTCGGGCCGCTCGGCGCGCAGCGCGATGAGCCAGCCCGGCAGCAGGTACTCGGCGATCGTCATGGACGCGGCCACCCGCAGCCGCGAGTCCCGCCGCCCGCGCAGCGCCTGCGCGCCCGCGTCGAATGCCTCCGCGGCCTCCACGATCCGCCGCGCCCAGTCGGTGACGAGGGCGCCCGCGTCGGTGAGCCGGGAGCCGCGCGGCGAGCGGTCGAGCAGGGCGACGCCGAGCTGCCGTTCCATCGAGCGGACGCGGCTGCTGGCGGCGGGCTGGGTGATGCCGACCTCGCGGGCCGCCGCGCCGAGGCTGCCGTGCCGGGCGACCGCGAGGAGCAGTTCGAGCGCGCCGAGGTCGGGGACCCGGTGGTGGAGGCCCCGGTGGAAGTGTGGGGGCGGCGTCTGGCCCTGCTCGCTGCTCATAAAGGAAGCTTATGGCCTCATAGCCGCAACGTCCCTGGTGGGGGCCGTTCCGGCGCGAAACGATCGGGACATGGCAAGCCTCGCACCTCCTCTTCCCGCCCTCCGCGCCACCACCCCCGGCGCCCCGGCGACCCGTTCCGTCCGTCACCTCGGACCCAACTGGTACGCCTCCGTCATGGGCACGGCCATCGTCGCCAACGCGGGCGCCGCCCTCCCCCTGGACGTCCCCGGGCTCCGTACCGCCTGCGCCGCGGTCTGGGTCCTGTCGCTCGCGGTGCTGCTCGCCCTGGTCGCCGCCCGGGCCGCGCACTGGGCCCGCCACCGCGACCAGGCCCGGGCCCACCTCATGGATCCGGCGATGGCGCCGTTCTACGGCTGTCTGTCGATGGCGCTGCTCGCCGTCGGCGGCGGGGCGCTGATCGTGGGCCGGGACTGGATCGGGCTGCCGGCGGCCGTCGCCGTCGACACGGTCCTGTTCACCGCCGGCACGGTGATCGGCCTGGTGGCGGCGGTGGGCGTCCCGTACCTCATGGTGGTCCACCACCGGATCGAGAGCGCGTCGCCGGTGTGGCTGCTGCCCGTCGTCGCCCCCATGGTCTCGGCGGCGCTCGGCCCCCTCCTCGTGCCCCACCTGCCCGCCGGGCAGGCCCAGCAGACCATGCTCATCGGCTGCTACGCGCTGTTCGGCGTGAGCCTGCTCGCCACCCTGGTCATGCTGCCCCTGGTCTTCGGACGGCTCGTCACCGGCGGCCCGCTCCCCCTCGCGCTGACCCCCACCCTCTTCCTGGTCCTCGGCCCCCTGGGCCAGTCGACGACCGCGGCGAACAAGTTCGCCGACACGGCCGCGGGCGTGCTGCCCGCCCCGTACGCCCACGGCTTCGCCGCCTTCGCCGTCCTCTACGGGGTCCCCGTGATGGGCTTCGCGCTGCTGTGGCTGGCGCTCGCCGGGGCGATGGTGCTGCGGGCCCGGCGCCGCGGCATGGGCTTCGCCATGACCTTCTGGGCGTTCACCTTTCCGGTCGGGACCTGTGTGACCGGAGCGGAGGGACTGGCACAGCACACGGGTCTTGCCGCCTTCCGGTGGCTCGCGGTCGGCCTGTACGTGTTCCTCGTGGCGGCCTGGCTGGTGGCCGGTTTCCACACCCTGCGCGGGCTGTTCAGCGGTGCGCTGCTCGCAGGGCCCGGGTCAGTGCCCTCGGAGCCTCGGCCAGTGACGGCCCGTACCAGGTGAGCATCCGCCCGTCGACGAGGGCGGCGGCGGTCCCGGGGAAGGCCTCGGGGCCGTCGTCCCGCGTGAAGCGGTAGGGCTCGTCGGGCAGGACGACGAGGTCGGGTCGCGCGGCGCGCAGCTCGTCGAGCGGGAGGCGCGGATAGCGCTCCTGGTGGCCGGCGTACAGGTTGCGGAAGCCGAGGCGGGCGAGCAGGTCGCCGGCGAAGGTGTCGGAGCCGAGGACCATCCAGGGCCGCCGCCAGATCGGAATGACGGCGGTGCGGGGCTCCACCGGGGTCACGGCCTCCCAGGCGGCCTCGGCCTCCACCAGCCAGCGGGGCCGCCGGGGCGCGCCGCAGGCGGCGAGGACCCGTTCCAGTTCCCGCAGCCCCTGGTCGAGGGTGCGGATCTCGGTGACGAGGACGTCGAGCCCGGCGGCGCGCAGGGCGGCGAGGTCGGGGGCCCGGTTCTCCTCCTCGTTGGCGAGGACGAGATCGGGCCGGAGCGCGGCGATCGCGGCGACGTCGGGATTCTTGGTTCCGCCGATACGGACGACGTCGAGCCCCGCGGGGTGACCGCACCAGTCGGTCGCGCCGACGAGAACACCGGGCAGGGTGACGGCGACGGCCTCGGTGAGGGAGGGCACGAGCGAGACGACCCTGGGCATCACCACGTACTCACTCTCCCCCGGCCTCGACGAGGGACGGTCGCGAGCGACACGGCCCCCGGCTTCACCACGTACTCACTCCTCCTCGGCCACGTGCTCACTCCCCCTCGGCCTCGATGAGGGACGCACGCACCCGTCCTACTCCTCCTCGGCCTCGACGTGGTCGCCGACCGCCACGACGAGGAGCCGGGTGCCGGGTTCGGTGGCGCGCCAGCGGTGGCGTACCCCGCCGGAGAGGTAGAGCGTGTCCCCGCGGTCGAGCCGGTAGGCCCGGCCCTCGGCCTCGACCTCGGCGGCGCCGTCGGCCACGTACAGGAGCTCGTCGTTCCGGTGCTGGAACTCGCGGCCCGCGTCCTGCTCGCCGGTGAACTCCAGGGCGTGCAGCTGATGGCGGCCGCGGACCAGCGGCCGTACCCCGGCCGGCATGCCAGGGCTGCGGTCCCCGGACCGTACGACGTCGACGGTGCGGGAGGCCTCGGCGGCGGCGAGGAGTTCGCCGGCCGTGGTCTCCAGGGCCTCGGCGACGAGTTCGAGGGAGCGGCGGCTGGGGCGGGCGCGCTCGTTCTCGACCTGGCTGAGGAAGGGCACGGAGAGGCCGCTGCGGGAGGCGACGACGGCCAGGGTCAGCTGGAGCGCTCTGCGGCGCCTCTTGACGGCCGCGCCCACGCGGGGTGCTTCCTTCTCGTCCATGTCGGCTCCCTCCCTCTGCTCGTACCGGTCGGTTACCTGAACCTTACGCAGCTTTGGGGCGGGGTTTCGCGTCGTGACGAAAAGGGATGGTCGCCGAACACGATCGGCGACCATCCCTTTTCAGCCAGTGAGCGAAGGACCCCTACTGCGGGGCGAGCTTCTCCGCGAGGCCGGGGTTCCGGTCCAGCCAGGTGCGGACGGCCTCCTGCTCCTTGCCCTTGCCGGTCTCCTGGATGACGGCTTCGAGGTCCGTGAGCTGCTTCTCGGTCAGCGAGAAGTTCTTCAGCCAGGCGCCGACCTCGGGGTTCTCGGCGGCGAAGCCCTTGCGGGCCAGGGTGTGGACGCCGTCGCCCTTGCCCCAGGAGCCCTTGGGGTCGTCGAGCTTCTTCAGGTCATGGGCGGAGTAGGCCCAGTGCGGGGACCAGAGGGTGACGACGACGGGTTCCTTGCGCTCGTACGCGCGCTTGAGCTCGGCGAGCATGCCGGGCGTGGAGCCGTCGACGACCTCGTACTCGCCTTCCAGGCCGTACTCCTTGAGGACCTTGTCCTTGAGGATGCCCATCATTCCGGCGCTGGGCTCGATGCCGACGATCCGGCCCTTGAACTGTCCGGCCTTGCCCTTGAGGTCGGCGAGGGAGTCGACGCCCTTCACGTACGAGGGGACGGAGAGTTCCAGGGAGGTGGGGCCGTACCAGGAGCCGAGGTCCTCCAGCTTGTTCCGGTACTTCTCCCAGTACTGCTGGTGCGTGACGGGGAGCCAGGCGTCGGTCTGGAAGTCCAGCTGCCCGCCGGCCAGGCCGGTGTAGAGGGCGCCGGCCTCCAGCTGCTTGGTCTCGACCTCGTAGCCGCGGCGCTCCAGGAGCTCCTTCCACAGGTACGTGGAGGCGATGCCCTCGTCCCACGGGATGTAGCCGATGCTGACCTTCTTGCCGTGGCCGCCGTTCGGGCCGGATGCGGTGGTGGAGGTCGCGCCGCCGGTGCCGCCGAGGAAGCCCATGCCGCCGGCCGCGAGGGCGAGGACGACGACGCCGACGAGGGCGGTGACGGGCTGCGGGCGGTGGGCCCACAGCTTGGCCCCGGCCCGCTTCGCGCCCAGCGCGGCGCGGGCCTTGGCGGCGGCGCGGCGGCCCAGCGGGGAGACCTGGCGGCCGAGGGCGCCGGTCATCCGGTCCAGGTACATGGCGAGGACGACGATGGAGACGCCGGCCTCGAAGCCGAGGCCGATGTCGACGTTGCCGATGGCGCGGTAGACGGCGCCGCCGAGCCCGCCGCCGCCGACCATGCCGGCGATGACGACCATGGAGAGGCCGAGCATGATGACCTGGTTGACACCGGCCATGATCGTCGGCAGGGCGAGCGGCAGCTGTACGCGCAGCAGCGTGTTGCGCGGGGTGGTGCCGAACGCCTCGGCGGCCTCGACGAGTTCGCCGTCGACCTGGCGGATGCCGAGCTCGGTCATGCGCACGCCCGGGGGCAGCGCGAAGACGATGGTGGCGATGATGCCGGGGACGACGCCGACGCCGAAGAAGATGATGCCGGGGATGAGGTAGACCATCGCCGGCATGGTCTGCATGAAGTCGAGGACAGGCCGCAGGACGGCGCTGACGGTCTTCGAGCGGGCCGCCCAGATGCCGAGCGGGACGGCGATCACCAGCGTGACGAGGGTGGCGACGAGGACGAGGGAGAGCGTCGCCATCGCCTCGTCCCACAGCTGCACCGAGTCGACGAGCGCGAGGCCCGCGAAGGCGAGGGCGCCGGCGGCGAGGCCGCGCAGCCACCAGGCGACGACGGCGAGGATGCCGGCGAAGAGCAGCGGCTGGGGCGCGGACAGGACGGCGTCAATGCCGTCGTACAGGCCGGTGACGCCGGTGCTGACGGCGTCGAAGAGCCAGGAGAACTGGGCCTGGAGCCAGTCGACGGAGCTGTCGACCCACTGGCCGAGGGGAAGCCTAGGCATGGGCGGCCACCTCCTCGGCCTTGGCGGACGGGACGTTCGTCGCGGCGACACCGCCCATGACGGCGAGGAGACGTTCCGTCGGTACGACTCCGAGGACGGAGCCGTCGGTGTCCTCGACGGTCACCGGGTGCGGGGCCAGGGCGGCCACGGCGCACAGGTCGGCGACGAGCGTGTCGGGTCCGACGGCGCGGCAGGCGCAGTCCTCGGGGCAGTCGGCCGGGGCGGCGTCCGTCATGACGGCGGCGGCGGTGAGCACCCGGGAGCGGTCGACGTCCTGGATGAAGGAGGCGACGTAGTCGTCGGCGGGGCGGACGAGGATGTCCTCGGCGGTGCCGAGCTGGACGATCCTGCCGTTGCGCATGACGGCGATCCGGTCGCCGAGGCGCATGGCCTCGTTGAGGTCGTGGGTGATGAAGACGATGGTCTTCTTCAGCCGCTGCTGGAGCACGAGGAGCTGGTCCTGCATGTCGCGGCGGATCAGCGGGTCGAGCGCGCTGAAGGACTCGTCCATCAGGAGCAGGTCGGCGTCGGTGGCGAGGGCGCGGGCGAGGCCGACGCGCTGCTGCATGCCGCCGGAGAGCTCGTCGGGCCAGGACTTCTCCCAGCCGGCGAGGCCGCACAGTTCGAGGGCCTCGGCGGCGCGGGTCTCGCGCTCGGCACGGGGCACGCCCTGGACCTCGAGGCCGTAGGCGGCGTTCTCCAGGACGTTTCGGTGCGGGAAGAGAGCGAAGTGCTGGAAGACCATGCTGATCTTCTTGGAGCGGACCTCGCGCAGCTCGCGGGGGGAGAGCGCGGTGAGGTCGTTCCCGTCGTAGAGGACCCGGCCCGAGGTGGGTTCGAGCAGGCCGTTGAGCATGCGGAGAAGGGTGGACTTCCCGGAACCGGACAGGCCCATCACGACGAAGATCTGGCCGGGGTCGACGGTGAAGCCGGCGTCGACGACCGCGGCGGTCGTCCCTTCGGCGCGCAGCTCGTCGCGGTCGGCGCCGTCGGCGAGCCGGCGGACGGCTTCGTCGGGTCGTCTGCCGAACACCTTGTACAGATGGTCGGCCTGGAGCCTGGACACATACACCTCACGGGTAGAAATGAAGAACGGCCCCACCACCCCCGCGTGGCCGGCCGTGGAGCGGGCGGGATCGGCCCGCGGGCCCGTCGCGTACGGGGATCCTTTTCGTTGAATCCCGTACCGGGTTCCGCTCCGGGCTCGCGCCTGCCCGGCTTCACAGGGTGCAAACGCAAAGGTGACGGGGGTCACGCGGGGGCTCGCGAAGGGGCGTACGAAGACTTCGGAGGGGGCCGGTGCGGACTCCGGAGGGGCCTGGCGTGGACGCCGGAGGGGCCTGGCTCGAACTCCGCAGGGGCCCGATGCCGACTCCGCAGGGGCCCGGCGCGAACTCCGCAGGGGCCCGATGCCGACTCCGCAGGGGCCCGGCGCGAACTCCGCAAGGGCCCGGTGCCCCGGAACGAGGGTCCTGTCGGTGGGGTGCGGCATGATCGGGGTGTGACGCGACGCCTGATGCTCCTCGACACCGCCAGCCTCTACTTCCGCGCGTACTTCGGCGTGCCCGACTCCGTCCGGGCGCCGGACGGCACCCCGGTGAACGCCGTGCGCGGGCTGCTCGACTTCATCACCCGGCTCGTCCAGGACCACCGCCCCGACGATCTGGTGGCCTGCTGGGACGAGGACTGGCGGCCGCAGTGGCGGGTGGACCTGATCCCCTCGTACAAGGCGCACCGGGTGGCCGTGGAGACGGCGACGGGCCCGGACGTGGAGGAGGTCCCGGACACCCTGTCCCCGCAGGTGCCGGTGATCGAGGAGGTCCTCGCGGCGCTGGGCATCGCGCGGGTCGGGGCCGCGGGGTACGAGGCGGACGACGTGATCGGGACGCTGGCCGGCCGCGCCGGGGGGCCCGTGGACATCGTCACCGGCGACCGCGACCTGTTCCAGCTGGTCGACGACGCGCGGGGCGTCCGCGTGCTGTACCCGCGCAAGGGCGTCGGCGACTGCGACCTGGTGGACGCGGAGCTGATCCGTACGAAGTACGGGGTGCGGCCCGACCAGTACGCGGACTTCGCGGCGCTGCGCGGGGACACGAGCGACGGCCTGCCCGGGGTGAAGGGCATCGGCGAGAAGACGGCGGCGCAGCTGATCACGGAGTACGGGGACCTGGCGGGCGTCCGGGCCGCCGCGGAGGACCGGACGTCGAGGCTGACGCCGGCGAAGCGGCGCGGGATCGTGGAGGCGGCGGCATATCTGGACGTGGCGCCGACGGTCGTCCGGGTCGCCGCCGACGTCCCGCTTCCGGCCTTCGACGCGGCCCTGCCGACCGCTCCCCGCGACCCGGCCGCCCTGGAGGCGCTGGTGAAGCGCTGGAACCTCGGCGGCGCGGTGGGACGCCTGCTGCCGGTCCTGGAGCGCTGACGGCGACGGCTACGGAGTGCGCGTAGTCCCGGGCGGTCCGTAGCCGCCGGGCCTTTCTTGACGCGGGATGCTAGCTTAGGCATACCTAAGTTCGCAGAGTCAGGAGAGCCCCTCGTGGCAGAGCAGCCGGCCCGCAAGGCACCGAAGGCCACCGAAGCGCGTGTGGTGCACACCGAGCGGATCACTCCGCACATGGTGCGCGTCGTGCTGGGCGGACCCGGGCTCGACGGCTTCGCGGCGGACACCTACACCGACCACTACGTGAAGCTGCTCTTCGCCCCCGAGGGCGTGAGCTACCCGGAGCCCTTCGACATCGAGCGGATCCGGGCCGAGTTCCCCCGGGAGCAGTGGCCGACGACGCGGACGTACACCGTGCGGGCCTGGGACCCGGTCCACCGCGAGCTGACCATCGACTTCGTGGTCCACGGCGACGAGGGCCTGGCGGGCCCCTGGGCGGCGCGCGCCCAGGCGGGCGAAACGGTCCGCTTCCTCGGCCCCGGCGGCGGCTACGCGCCGGACCCGGCGGCGGACTGGCACCTGCTCGCCGGCGACGAGAGCGCCCTCCCGGCGATCGCGGTGGCCCTGGAGCAGCTGCCCGAGGGGGCGAGGGCGCACGCGCTCATCGAGGTCGCGGACGCGGCCGAGGAGCAGAAGCTGGCGACGTCGACGGGCATCGAGGTCACCTGGCTGCACCGGGGCAACCGCCCGACGGGCCAGGCACTGGTCGAGGCGGTCACGTCCCTGGACTTCCCGGCGGGCGACGTGCACGCCTTCGTCCACGGCGAGGCGGGCTTCGTGAAGGAGCTGCGCCGGCACCTGCGGCTCGACCGGGGCGTTGCGCGCGAGCGCCTGTCGATCTCGGGCTACTGGCGCCTGGGCAAGTCGGACGAGGGCTGGCGCGCGATGAAGCGCGAGTGGAACGAGCAGGTGGAGCGCGAGCAGGAGCACTGACGCGAGCGGGAGAACCGAGCCGAGGGGCGGGGCCGCACGAGGGCCCCGCCCCTTCGGTCATCCCGGGGTCGCGAAAGCCCGGACCCCTTGGCCACTCCACTCCCCCCGGCCCGTTCGTCATTCCGCTCCAGCCGGAGCCTTCGTCACTCCGCCTCCCCGCCCCGCGTCCGCCCGAACGTGCTTTCCGAGGCGTCCATATGGGCCAGGCGGCGCAGCGCGGAGAACACCACGTCGCCGAGGACCGTGCCGACGACCGCGCTCTCCACGAGCTCCTCGCGCGCCACATGGCGCGCCACGTAGTCCAGATCGGCCCGCGCCACCCGCTCCGCCGCGTCCGCGTACGTGTCCAGGACCTCGACGAACCGCCCGTGCCCGAGTTCGTCGAGCGCGACGAGGGCCGTCGCGAGGGCCTCCGGCGCCGGGCCTGAAGGGTCGGCGCCCCAGCCGCGCGCCGCGATCAGCCCGGCGACCGTCTTCCGGGCCTCGTCGATGCCGTCTCCGGGTTCGCGCTCGTAGCGCGGCACGAGAGGCTTGGTCGCCGCGCCCAGCACGTCGTGCACCGGGCGTTCCGCGTCGTCGACCGCCGCGACCACGCCCCGGATCCCCGCCACCGAGAGCCCGCCCACCTCGAGCAGGGCCCGGATGAGGCGGAGCCGCTGCACATGCGTCTCCCCGTACGAGGCCTGGTTCGGGCTCGTCAGCTCTCCGGCGGGCAGCAGCCCTTCCCGTACGTAGAACTTGATCGTCGGCACCGACACCCCGGTCCTGCGACTCAACTCTCCGATGCGCAAAGCGTGTTCACCTTCCCGGTCTTTCCCCGGTCTTGCCGACCGACACCCCCATCATAGATAGTGGCGCTATCAGATAGTGGCGAGTGCCACTATCCATACTTCACGGGGGGATCCGTATGCCTTCGCCGAACCCACAGAGCACCCTTGCCCCGCCGACCCGGCTGCACCGCCCGCTGGTCTGGTTCTCCGCCTCGATGGGCGTCCTGGCCCTCGTCTCCGCCGTCGGCATCGTCGTCGACGACCGGATCCTCGTGGGCGTCCCGATCTGGTCCAAGCCGTTCAAGTTCTCGGTCTCGTTCGTCGCCTACGGGCTGTCGCTGGCCTGGATGCTCTCGCTGCTCCCCCGCGGCCGGCGGGCCGGCTGGTGGGCCGGGACGGTGGTCACCGTCGCCAGCACCATCGAGATGGTGCTCATCACCCTCCAGGTGATCCGGGGCACCCGGAGCCACTTCAACCAGCAGACCCCGTTCGACGCCGCCGTCTTCCAGATCATGGGCGCCACCGTCGTCGTGCTGTGGCTGGGCGCCCTCGTCATCGCCGTGCTCCTGCTCCGCGCCCGGATCCTCGACCGGGCCATGGCCTGGGCCGTCCGTCTGTCCTCGCTGCTGGCCCTGGCAGGCGCCGCCGTCGGCTTCCTGATGGTCCGTCCGACACCGGAGCAGCTCGCCGTCGAGGGGGTGCCGGTCACCGGTGCCCACAGCGTGGGCGTCCCGGACGGGGGCCCGACGATGGCGGTCACCGGCTGGGCCACGACCGGCGGCGACCTGCGCATCCCGCACTTCTTCGGCATGCACGCGCTCCAGCTGCTCCCGCTGCTGCTGCTCGTCATGACCGCGCTCGCCGCGCGCTCCGCCCGCTTCCCGGCCCTGGCCCGTCTGGCGGACGAAGGCGTACGGCTGCGGCTCACGCTCACGGCCTCCGCGGCGTACGCGGCGACCTTCGTCCTGCTGACCTGGCAGGCGCTGCGGGGTCAGGCGCTCCTCGCCCCGGACGGGGCGACGCTCGCGGCCGCGGGAGGGATCGTACTGGCGGGCGGTGTGGCCGCGGCGCTGTCCCTCCGCACCACCACGGCGCCCCGCACCCAGGAGGTCACGGCGTGACCGGCTTCCTCTTCGAGCTGACGTTCTTCCTCGCGGCGCCGGTCTGGCTGCTCATGATCTTCGCGCCGGGTCGGCGGGTCACCGAACGGCTCGCGGCCTCGCCGCTGACGGTCCTGCCGATCCTGGCCGTCTGGGCGGTCCTCGCCGCGCCGGTCCTGCCGGAACTGTGGGCGGCGGTCAGCAGCCCCGACGTCGACACCTTCCGCGACCTCACGACCCTCGCGAACGGCGCCGGCGCCCTCTGGGCCCAGGTCATCGCCTGGGACCTGCTGCTCGGCCAGTGGATGTACCGGGAGTCCCGCCGCCTGGCGATCTCCCCCTTCCTGATGGCCCCGCTGCTCCTCCTGACCATCCTCCTCTCCCCCGTCGGCCTACCGCTGTTCCTCCTGGTCCGCGCGACCCGGACACCTCGCAAGACGACCGTTCTCTAACCTGACCCCATGCCAGACACCGACAGGGCCGTGGGCGCCGTACTGGGATCGGCCGTGGGCGACGCACTCGGCGCACCCTTCGAGTTCGGGCCGCCCGGCGTCTTCCGGGAGCGGTTCCCGGACGGCGCCGGGGAGTTGTGCGGGGGCGGCGGCTGGGATCCGGGCGAGGCGACGGACGACACGCAGATGGCGGTCCTGCTCGGCGAGTCGCTCCTGGAACGGCGCGGCCTGGACCTGCCCGACGTCTTCACCCGCTTCCGCCGCTGGGCGGCGGCGGACCCCAAGGACATCGGCCTCCAGACGGAGCAGGTCCTGCTGGGCGGCGACCCCTGGGACACCGCGGCGGCACAGCACTTCCGCACCAACGGACGCGCCGCCGGCAACGGCTCCTTGATGCGCGCGTCGACCTCGGCCGTCCACTTCGCCGCGCAAGGCCGGACGGAGACGATGGACGCCGCCCGCCGGATCGCCGCGCTGACGCACGGAGACGGAGCCGCGTGGGAGGGCACGGCGATCCTCCACGAGCTCGTCCGGGTCGCCCTCCTCGGCGAGGACCCGCTGACCGCCGTGCCCGCCGCCCTGGCCGAAGTGGACCCGGCACACCGGGAGCGGTGGGCGACGGTACTCGCTCCCCGCTGGCACCCGGACGACGCGACCGAGTTCAACGGGGCGGTCTGGCCCTGCCTCGGCTCGGCGATCTGGGCGCTGCGCGTCACGGACTCCTTCGAGGAGGCGCTCGCGGCAGCCGTCGACCTGGGCGGCGACACCGACACGGTGGCGGCCGTGACCGGCACCCTGGCGGGCGCGGTGTACGGCCCCGACGCCATCCCCGCCCGCTGGACCTCCCTTCTGCACGTTCCCCTCCCCGGCTTCGCCGAACGGGTCCTGCGGGCCGAGGACCTGCGGAACCTGGCTAGAGCCCTCGCCGCGGGGCACTGACGCCGTGTACCCGCGCCCGGGCGGGCGGTGCCGCCGTGTGGGGTCCGCGCCCGCGTTGGGGCGGTCGCCACCGCCCGTGTGCGCCCGCGCCCGGGCGGGCGGTGCCCACGCGCCGTGTGGGCAATCGTCCCGCTGGGGCGATGGGGGTCCCCCCTGCTCGAGCGAAGCCGAGAGCTTGGGGGAGGGTGGGCACACGGGACGGCGC
>NZ_JBEOVH010000063.1:0-12997 GCF_040295385.1 Streptomyces sp. NPDC002825 | reverse complement strand
CGACGGGCGAGCTCGGCACCGGACCACTCGCGATGGGCCTGAAGCAAGGACAGCAACCGCAGAAGCCGCGCGGAGGTCTCCAACATGCGCGCGAGTCTCCCACGCGCCCGTTGCGGGCGGCGCCCACCCGCGTTGTGGGCAGGCGCTCCGCCGGGGCGGTGCCCACCCGCGTTGTGGGCAGGCGTTCCGCAAGGGGCGGTGCCCACCCCCGTTGTGGGCAGGCGTTCCGCAAGGGGCGGTGCCCACCCGCAACGGGACGGCGCCCACCCCCGTTGTGGGCAGGCGTTCCGCAAGGGGCGGAACGGGTGGGCACAACGGACGGCGCCCTTGCCGGCGCCAGAGGCTTACGCGCCCTGACCCGCACCACCCGCTCGGTGCACATGGGGTGCGGGTCCAGGCGCGGAACGCGGAGGCGCCGCTGAAGGGCGCCGTCCCGTGTGCCCACCCGTCCCGCCCAGCGGGACGATTGCCCACACGGGCGGTGGCGACCGCACCACGCGGGCGCGGGCCCACACGGGGGCGGGGGCACCGCCCAGCCAAGGCGCGGGCTCACGCGGGGACGGGGCGCAGCCCCGGGCCGGGGGTGCGCCCCGCCGGGCGCGGGCCCGCACGCGGGGCGGCGGCGCGCCGGCCGGCAAGGAGGCCCAGGCGCGCCACCCGCAGCGTCCGTCAGCGCAGGCGGCGGACGATCCGGCCCGCCCTCGCCTTCTGGGCGTAGATCGCGTCGATCAGGCGACCAAGCCCCCGGTGCAACCGCACCCGCCCAGGCGAGTGGACCCGACGCCCCGCCCCCCGGGCGACGAGCTCCGACCACAGCGCCTCGTGCCGCGCAGCGATCCGCACCGGATCGAAGCGTTCCGACGCCGCGAGCGCCGCCCGCCCCGCCTTCGCCCGCAGCTCCTCGTCCGACATGTACGCCCGCAGCGCCGAGGCGACCGCCGCGACGTCGCCGACCGGCACCAGCCGCCCGTCGACCCCGTCCTCGATGATCTCGCGCGGCCCGTAGGGGCAGTCGGTGGAGACCACGGGCAGCCCGCACCGCATCGCCTCGACGATCGTCATGCCGAAGGACTCCCGCTCGGAGGTCACGGCGGCGATGGAGCCCTTGGCCCATTCCGGTTCCATGGGGGTGACCGAGCCCATGAGGAACGCCTGCGCCTCCAGGCCGCGGTCCTTGATCTGCCGGGACAGCGGCCCCTTGAGGTCCTGGACCGCGTCGCCGGAGCCGTAGATCCGCAGCTTCCAGTCGGGATGGTCGGCGGCCACGGCCGCGAAGGCGTCGATCAGCACGTCGTACCGCTTGACCTTGGTCAGCCGCCCCGCCGCGACGACGGTCCGCGCCGTGAGGTCGGCGGGCGGCACCGCGGGCGCGGGCACGCTGTTGGGGACGGCCTCGATGCGGACGCCGGGCAGGGCGAGCCGCCGGTAGGCGCGGGCGTCGGCCTCGGTGACCGTGGTGACGGCGTCGAGGAGCGCGTACTCGTGGCCGATGTCCCGCCGGAGCCGGTAGCTGTGGCCGTCCAGGATCAGGTGCTCCTGGCCGACGAGGACGGGCCCGCGGCGGGCCTGCCGGGCGAGGTGCACGTTGAGCCCGGGGCGGGTGGCGACGAGGACGTCGGCCTCCACGCCGCGCAGGTGCTCGCCGATCCGGGTGTCGGTGAGCGCGCTGTACTGCTTCCAGCGGCCGTCGCCGCGCGGGAAGACCTGGGCGGGACGGTGGAAGTCGGGGTGGTCGCCGTCGTATCCGGGGCTGTCCCGGCGCAGGTCGACGAGGTGGCGCAGGGTCACCCCCGACGGGAGGCCGAGGTGGGGCCGGTCCCGGTGCCGGAAAACCGAGACGATCTCGACCTCGTGACGTTCGGCCAGTTCCTCGGCGAGCGTGAAGGTGGTGCGGATCGTGCCGCCGTAGTGGTAGCCGTTGTGAAGCAGAAAGGAGATACGCATCGCGCCGCCGGTTCCCCCCGGTCAGTCAGTGTTCATGAGATCGGTCGGAGCCCGACTGTACTGCCGGTCCGCGGCCCGCCTTCACGGGCGGTAGCCGAGCTGGGGGACGGTCGCGCAGTTCTTCGTCATGTCTCCCTGGCTCACCCAGCCCGGTCCGTCCCGCCAACGGGCCACGGACAGACAGGTGTTCCGGGTCGCGGGCGGCCGGGGCAGCCGCTCGAACCGTACCGGGAGCAGCAGTCCGCGCGCGGTGTAGGGCTCCGGTCGGTTCATGAACTCCTCGACGCAGCCTCGGGTGAGCGCGCCCCGGGCGAGGCAGGAGCGGGCGGCGTCGGTGAACCACATCGCCGCCGCCCAGCCCTCCAGCTGCCACTGCGACAGGGCCCGGTTCCCCATCGCCGTCCGGAACTCACGGACCGCCGGCTGTCCGGTGTCCTGGTAGTTCCGGCTGGATCCCGTCACCCACAGCGAGGCCCGGCAGCCGGGCGCCCTGGCGTAGTCGCGGGGGACGGCCGAGGACCAGTTCTGCACGTTCGTCACCTTGGCGGCGACCCGGACGCCGAGCGTCTCCATCGCCTCGCACAGGCGGACGTTGCCGTGGGTGTCCATCGCGTCGAAGACGAGGTCGACGTGCTCGGCCCGCAGATCGGCGGCGACCGCGCGGAAGTTGGGCAGCGCGAAGTCGACCTGTTCCTCGACGACCCGGTAGCCCTCGGCACGGAGCCCGCGTGCGACGAGCCGGGCGTAGGCGGCGGACGCGGCCTGGTTGTACGAGACGACGGCGGCGGTCCGCGCGCCCAGCTCCTCGCGGAACCAGCGGTAGACCTCGGTCCCGCCGTACAGCGTGCCGCCCCAGCCGGGCGCGCGGCCGGTGCGCGGGGCGGAGCTGCCGTAGATGCCGTAGAGGTGCGGATAGGTGTCGTAGGCGGGGGTGAGCGGCTGGCCGCCGATGTCGGGGACGCCGGCCCGGGCGACGAGGGGCGCGCCCGCGTAATTCAGGGCGGTGGTGGCGACGAGGGCGAAGACGCCGCGCTCGTCGACGAGCCGGTGCACGCACGCGTTGTTGCCGACGCCGCTGCCGCCGTCGTCGCAGGTCTCGACCTCGATCCGGCGTCCGTCGAGGCCACCGCGCGCGTTGAGGGCGTCGAACCAGGCGCGGGCTCCGTCGCGCGGGCCGGTGAAGGTCTCCCCGCCGACGGGGCTGGTGGTGCTGGTGATGATCCCGACGCGGAGCGGCTCACCGCCGGAGGGGTTGACGGTGGGCCGCGTCTCGAAGGCGCGCTCCGGGAGCCGGCTGCCGCATCCCGCGAGGAGGGTGAGGAGCACGGCCAGGAGCAGCGCCGCGACCGCCTCAGCAGCCCGGAACGGTGACACCGCTCAGCTCGACCAGGCCGCACAGGGTCTTCACGGAGACCTTCCAGGTGTCGTTCTGGAGGACGGAGGTGCCCTTCGAGCCGGGCAGGGCCGGGGACCCGCCGACCAGCAGGTCGTAGGTGACGTTCGCGCCGGTGGCGGAGGTGAACTCGATGCCGGTGACCTTCGCGGAGGTCATGGCCGCGTTCTTGTCGCCGGCGAAGGCGCCGAGCACGGGCCGCATCTGCTCGCCGTTCTCCAGGAGCTTCACCTTCTCGGCGAGAGGGGTCTTCGGGTCGAAGAACGCCGTCCAGTTCTTGGTGATCTGGGCCTTGGCGGCGACCGGGTCGGCGGGACCGACCGTCGGCGGGGAGGACGAGGCCGTGCCGCCGGTCTTCCCGCCGCTGTCGTCGGAGCAGCTCGCCAGGGCGGGCGCGAGGGCGAGGACGGCCACCGCCCCGAGGACCGCGAGACGGGAGCGTCCGCCGCGTCGTACGACATCCATATGGCTCACCACCGGGTGTCCCGCCCGTCTTGAGCGGCTGGTGTTACCAGGGTGGGCCGGATCGGGGCATAGTGCAAGGAAAGAGACACCGAGGAAGGGGTGCCGGGGAAGGGACACCAGGAAAGGGACAGCGGAGAGACGAGGGAGGCTTGGGTGCCGACATCCCGGATCCTGCTGTGGGGCGGTCTCGCGGCGGCCGCCGGGGGCGCGGTGCTCTGCGCGCTCGGCTGGTACGGGATCTCCGGCGAGCGCTTCGCGGAGCGCCAGCTGCCCTACCTGGCCTCGTGCACGGTGCCGGGGGCGGCGCTCCTGGTGGCCGGCGCGGTCCTCGTGGGGGCGGCCGCGCTGCTTCCCGTACGCCCTCCGGAACCGGCTCCCCCACCACCGGAGGAGACGCCCCGGCCGTCCTCGGACGGCCCCCTCCTGCGGGTTCCCGAGGGGACGCTCGCGCACCGCCCGGACTGCCCCCTGGTGGCGGGCAGGGCGGAGGCCGTGGCGGTGGGGGACGCGGAGCTCGCCCCCTGCCCGGTGTGTGAACCGTGGCCTCCCTGACGTACGAGCTGACGCTCGCCGGCCTCGCGGTCGGCAGTGCCGCCGCGCTCACCGGCATCGGACTCGTCGTCACCTACCGGGCGACGGGCGTCCTGAACCTGGCGCACGGCGCCGTCGCCATGGTCTGCGCGTACGTGCTCCGCCAGCTGGTGGTCGAGTGGAACTGGCCGCTCCCCCTGGGCGCCCTGGTCACGCTCCTGGTGGTGGCTCCCGCCATCGGCCTCGCCCTGGACCGGGGCGTCTTCCGCCCCCTGGCGCTCCGCGGCTCGAACCCGGCGCAGACCCTCGTGGCGACGATCGGCGTCTTCGTCCTCCTGGTGGGCGGGGCGGTGCTGCTGTGGGGTCCGGGGGCCAGGGACGACGCGCCGGTGCTGCTCGGCGACGACCCCTGGGCGCAGCTGGCGGCGGTGGTGGCGCTGGCCTGCCTGGTGGGGGCGGTGACGCGGTGGACGCGGTTCGGCCGGGAGCTGAGGGCGGTCGTGGACAACCGGCCGCTGGCCGTCCTGGCGGGGATCGACGCGGACCGGGTGGCGGCGGCGGGCTGGGCCTTCGGCTCGTTCACGGCCGGGCTCACGGGCGTGCTCCTCGCCCCGTACGTACGGCTCGACCCGTACGGGATGCCGCTCCTCGTCGTCGAGGTGATCGCGGTCGCGGTGATCGCCCGGATGAGGTCGCTGCCGGTGGCCGTCGGGGCGGCGCTCGCGATCGGGGTGGCCCAGGCGCAGCTGACCCGGCTGCACCCCGAGGGCTGGGCGGGCCCGCTGCTCCAGGCGGTCGGGGCGAACCTCTTCGTGGTGGCGCTGCTGGTGGCGGCGCTGGTCCTGCCGGGGGTGGGCGGCAGGGGGCGGGACGCGCTGCCCCCGCCGACGAAGGCCACCCGCGTACCGACGGCCCTGTGGCTGGTGGTCGGCGTCCTGCTCCTCCTTCCCCTGGGCCTCGCGGGCTCGGACCTGCACACGGCGGTCCAGGTCCCGGCGCTCGCCGTGATCCTGCTGTCGCTGGTCGTGGTGGCGGGCAGGGGCGGCCAGATCGCCCTCGGCCAGGCGGCGTACGCGGGCCTGGGCGCCCTGTTCACTGCGCTGCTCGCGGCGGCGGGGATCCCGGCCCTGGTCGCCCTGGGCCTTGCGGTGCCGATGGTGGCGGCCACGGGCCTGGTGACGGGCCGGCCGGCGATCCGGCGGCACGGCCTGGCGCTCGCCCTGGCGACCCTGGCCGTCGGGGTGGCGGTGAGCCGCTTCGTCCTGACCCAGCCGTACGCGACGGCGGGCGTGGCGCTCGGCCGCCCGGCGGGCTTCTCCGACGACCGCGCCTACTACGCCCTGGAGCTGGTCGTCCTGGCCGGCTGTCTCGCCCTGGTGGCGGCCCTCCGCCGGGGCCGCACGGGCCGCGCGCTGGCCGCCCTGCGGGACCACGAACCGGGCGCCGAGGCGGCGGGCGTCCCGGTGCCCCGCCTCAAGCTCCTCGCCTTCGTCCTGGGCGCGGCGCTCGCGGCCCTCGGCGGCGGGCTCCTGGGCATGGGCCTGCGCGCCTTCGACCCGGAGCAGTACGACCCGGTACGGGGCCTGCTCTGGTTCGCGGCGGTCCTGGTCCTGGGCGCGGACAGCCTCCTGACGCCGCTGGCGGCTGCGGCCCTCCTGACGACCCTGGACGCGGGCCCGCAGGCGGGCACGGCGGCGGCCCTGATAGGCCTGCTCGCCACGCTGACGGGCCGGATCCCCCCGCTCCTGAACCTGCTGCCGTCGAACGGACGAACCGCCGCGGCGACCGGCGTGGCCGTCCCCCCGCACGTCCCACGGGCCGAGGGCCGGACGCCCACCCACGGCCGGCCAGTCGCCGACGGCGCGAAACCCCCCGCGGGAAAACCCGCACGCACGGGCGAGGACCCGGCCGAACGCCGGCTGCCCACCCACGCCCCGCCCGCCGCCGACGACGACGCGAAACCCGCCACAGGAAGACCCACACATCTGTCGACCACCCGCACGGGCGCCGCGGGTGGTAACCCCAGTCCGGCCGAAGGCCGGACGCCCACCCACGCCCCACAGGCCGCCGGCGCCCCGCCCCGCACGGGACGCTCCGCACCCACGCCCCGCCCCGCAGGGCTCCGCGTCGACGACCTCAGCCTCACCTACCCCGGGGGCGTCACCGCCCTCTCCCACGTCACCCTCGCCCTCGCCCCCGCCCGCGTCACCGCCCTCGTCGGGCCCAACGGCGCCGGCAAGAGCACCCTCTTCGACTGCCTCGCCGGGACACTCCGGCCCCGCCGTGGCCAGGGCCGGGTCACACTCGACGGCGCCGACATCACCGCCCGGTCCGCGCACGCCCGGACGCGCCTCGGCATCGCCCGTACCTTCCAGCGGCTCGCCGTCTTCCCGTCCCTCACCGTCGAGGAGAACGTCCGCCTCGGCGAGGAGCAGAAGGGCGGACGCCGGGACCCGGACGCCGTGGAGCGGAGCCTCCGGCTGTTCGGGCTCGCCGGACCCGTACGGCACAGGGCCGCGGCGGACCTGCCCACCGGCACCCTGCGCCGCGTCGAGCTGGCCCGCGCGCTGGCCGGGCGCCCGCACACGCTCCTCCTCGACGAACCGGCCGCGGGGCTCGACGCCGACGAGACCGAGGCGCTGGCCCGGATCCTGGCGGCCCTGGCGGCGGACGGTCTGACCGTCCTGGTGGTGGAGCACGATCCGGACCTGGTCGCCGGGATCGCGGACACCGTGCACACCATGGAGGGAGGCCGGATCCTGTCGTGAGCGTCGAGATGGCCCTGCGTGCCGCCCGGGTCCGCTACGGCCCCCTGGAGGCCCTGCACGGCCTCGACCTGCCCGTGCCGGCCGGAACGGTCACCGTTCTCCTGGGCCGCAACGGCGCGGGCCGGACGACCGCCCTGCGCGCCCTCGCCGGGACGGTGGGCCTCGCGGGGGGCCGGGTCGAGTGGCGGGGGGCGGACGTGACCCGGCTGTCGGCGCACGCACGGGCACGCCGCGGCCTCTGCTTCGTACCGGATCTGCGGGCCGTGTACGCGGGCCTGACCGTCGCCGAGAACCTCGCGCTCGCCGCGCCGGCAGTCCCCGCGCCCGACGCCACCGCCCCGTACCCCGAGTTGGTCCCCCTCCTCTCCAGGACCGCGGGGACGCTCTCCGGCGGGGAGCGCAGGATGCTGGCGCTCTCCCGCGCGCTCCTCGCACGCGCGCGCGTGGTGCTGGTCGACGAGCCGTCGCTCGGCATGGCCCCGCCGGTCGCGGCCCGTACGTACCGGATGCTCGCCGCGCTCGCGGTGGAGCGCGGGGCGGCCGTGGTCCTGGCCGAGCAGCGCGTACCGGACGGACTGCCGCCGGGATCGGTCGTGCACGAGCTGCGGCGCGGCTCCCGCGCGTCGAGCGGAGAGCCGGCCGAGTACCGGTGACACCTCGGAGCGGTCAGAGCGGGGCGATCCTCAGCATCATGCCGGCGACGATCCGGTTCGGATCGGCCCCGATCACGCTCCGGTTCGCCGTGTACAGCGCCTGCCAGCCGCCCTTGACCGCGAAGCGGCGGGCGATCGAGGCGAGCGTGTCGCCGGCCTGCACGGTGTGGACCCGTCCGTACAGGCCGTACCGCTTGGAGCAGACGGGCCAGGCCCCCCACCCCTGCGTGCGCAGCACCTCCTCGGCGACGGTGATCTGCTGCTGCCGGGTCGCCAGGTCGGCGCGCCGGGCGTACTTCAGTCCGCCGTGCTCGACCCAGGTGGGGTGCCAGAACTGGAGCCCGCCGTAGAAGCCGTTGCCGGTGTTGGTGTGCCAGTTCCCGCTGCTCTCGCAGTCGGCGACGCAGCCCCACGGCCACTGGTCCCGCGCACAGGCGTACCCGGGCACGGGGGCGACTTCCCGGAGCGCGTCCGCCACGTCAAGGAGCGCGGCGGAGACCTCGTCCCGGGCGACGACCGCGGCGGGCACGTCCCCGGGTCCGGGGGACGCGTCCCGGGCCTGGGCCGCCGCGTGCACGGGGGCCAGGGACAGGAGCGCGGCCGCGGACGCCGCCACGAGGGAACCGGCCGTCCAAAATCGGATCTTCGACATCGGGGAAGGCTAGGCAGCCGCCCGGCACCCCCGGCCCGTGCCGCGCGGAACACTGTTCACACCCCACCCGGTCGGAGTCACGCGCCCCCTCGCACACGCCACTGGCAAGTTGCCTCGCTTCCGCGCGTGACCCCGGCCGAGGCTGACCCGTTGAACTCGTCATGAGACGCCCGGGAACGGCCCGGCGTCCCCCCGTACCGAGTCCAGGGAGCCCCCCGTGCCGCGCATGCTCGACGTCAGCGAGGACGTACGCGCCGAGATCGGCGACGAAGAAGCGGACCGGCTGCTCGCCGGCGACAACGCCCCGGGCAGCTACGACTGCACCTCCTGCCGCACGCCGGGGGACTCCGCACAGGAGCGCACCAGCACGGTGCTGTTCGTCGGCGAGGAGACCGCGGTCCTCGCGTTCGCCCACGCCAGCTGCATCCCGTCGCAGGTCGTCAAGGTCGAGGAGGCGCAGCTCCAGGGCGCCGTCGCCTCCATCACGGCCTCCGACGCCGCCGACGCGCTCTCCGCCGCCCACCCCGAGCAGGCCGTGCTCGGCGTCACCAGCGGTCTCGTCCTGATCGACGGCGAGCTGCACCCGGCGCTCGTGGTGGAGCCGACCGCGCCGGTGGCCCGTCCGGGTTCGGACGGCCTCACCGACGAGTTCCTGCCGCTTCTGGCCGAGCAGGGCTTCCAGCAGGTCATGAGCCTGGACGAGAAGCCGGCGGCGCTGCCGGGCTGGTCGGTCCTGGTCGCCATGGGCCAGTTGCACTCCGTGCTCCAGCCGGGTCCCGGCGGTGCCGGTCAGGCCGCCTGGTGGCAGGCGCACCAGCCGCTCCAGGTCACCGAGGGCTGGCGCGCCGCGGCGAACAAGTCGCACACGGTCCTGGTCTTCGCCGCCCCGGTGGGCTCGATCGGCCAGCAGCCGCGCGAGGACCTGCTGCGCGACGCCCTGGAGAAGGCCGCCGCGAACGGCCGCCTGGTCGCCGCCGCGATGCCGCTGGCCGGCACCTGATGGAGGACGGCCGGCCCGGCATAGGGCGGGCGCGGCTCCCCGGGACGGGGGCGGGGCCGGGTGTGCCGACCGTGCCGCGGCCCCGGAGCGCTCCCCTTTCGGAGAGCCGCCCGCATCCGACGGGCGGCGGTGTCGTTGGCACCTATGTGCACCCATACGACCCGTTCCTCCAGCCGTATCAGAGCCCGATCCCTGCGATGCGCCCCGCGCAGGACGTCACGGCGGGCCCGTCGCCCACGCCGATCTACGACGCCCTGTACTCGGAGTACCGCAGGTCGTTCCGTACGCTGCCGGGTGACCGCAGCGGCGAGGAGGAACTGGGCTTCCGGGCCTTCGGCACGGTCCTGAGCACCGCCCTGTACGGGCAGGGGCACCGGCACGTGGCGGCGGCGTATCCGACGGCGTGGTCGGCGCAGCAGCACCCGCAGGCCCAGGCGGCACTGCCACCGGGACCGCGCAGGGGCCTCTAGGCCGGAAGGACGTACGGCGGAGGGCCGGGACTCGAAAGAGTCCCGGCCCTCCGCCGTGTCGCACGGTGCTACTTCTTGCGGCCGCGCTTCTCGCGGACCCGGACCGAGATGTGGAGCGGGGTGCCCTCGAAGCCGAACTCCTCGCGCAGCCGGCGCTCGATGAAGCGGCGGTAGCCGGCCTCCAGGAAGCCGGAGGCGAAGAGCACGAAGCGGGGCGGCTTGGTGCCGGCCTGCGTGCCGAAGAGGATGCGGGGCTGCTTGCCGCCGCGGACCGGGTGCGGGTGGGCGGCGACGATCTCGCCCAGGAAGGCGTTGAGCCGGCCGGTGGGGACGCGGGTCTCCCAGCCGGCGAGGGCGGTCTCGATGGCCGGGACCAGCTTCTCCATGTGGCGGCCGGTCTTGGCGGAGACGTTGACCCGGGGCGCCCAGGAGACCTGCTGCATCTCGGTCTCGATCTCGCGCTCGAGGTAGTAGCGGCGCTCCTCGTCGAGCTCGTCCCACTTGTTGTAGGCGATGACGATGGCGCGGCCCGACTCGACCGCCATCGTGATGATGCGCTGGTCCTGGACCGAGATGTTGTCGGTGGTGTCGATGAGGATGACGGCCACCTCCGCCTTCTCGACGGCGGCCGCGGTCCGCAGGGAGGCGTAGTAGTCCGCGCCCTCCTGGAGGTGGACCTTCTTGCGGATGCCGGCGGTGTCGACGAACTTCCACGTCACGCCGCCGAGCTCGATGAGCTCGTCGACCGGGTCGCGGGTGGTGCCGGCCAGCTCGTTGACGACGACCCGGTCCTCGCCCGCGACCTTGTTGAGCAGGGAGGACTTGCCGACGTTCGGGCGGCCGATGAGGGCGATGCGGCGGGGGCCGCCCACCGCGTTGCCGAAGCGCTGCGCGGGGGCCTCGGGCAGCTTCTTCAGGACCTCGTCGAGGAGGTCGCCGGTGCCGCGGCCGTGCAGCGAGGAGACGGGGAACGGCTCGCCCAGGCCCAGGGACCAGAGCATGGCCGCGTCGGCCTCGCCGGACTGGCCGTCGACCTTGTTCGCGGCGAGGACGACGGGCTTCCCGGCGCGGCGGAGCAGCTTGACGACGGCCTCGTCGGTGTCGGTGGCGCCGACGGTGGCGTCCACGACGAAGAGGCAGGCGTCGGCGGCCTCGATGGCGTACTCGGCCTGGGCGGCGACGGAGGCGTCGATGCCGAGGACGTCCTGCTCCCAGCCGCCGGTGTCGACGACCTTGAAGCGGCGGCCGGCCCACTCGGCCTCGTAGGTGACGCGGTCGCGGGTGACGCCCGGCTTGTCCTCGACGACGGCCTCGCGGCGGCCGATGATGCGGTTCACCAGGGTCGACTTGCCGACGTTCGGGCGGCCGACGACGGCGAGGACGGGGAGCGGGCCGTGGCCGGCCTCCTCGATCGCGCCCTCGACGTCCTCGACGTCGAAGCCCTCTTCCGCGGCGAGCTCCATGAACTCCGCGTACTCGGCGTCGCCAAGTGCCCCGTGGTCGTGCTGGTCGTTCATGAAGTCCGTTCCTTGATCATTCGTGGTCGGTGGGTCCCCGGTCACCGGGGCCCACTACTGAAAGTCTCGCTCAGCGCCCGGTGAGACGCCTGGCGTTTTCCAGGTGACGGGTGAGCCGCTCCTGGATGCGTACGGTGGCCTCGTCGAGCGCCTTGCGGGTGCGGCGGCCTGAGCCGTCCCCCGCTTCGAAGGCGTCGCCGAAGACGACGTCGACGCGGCCGCGCAGCGGAGGCAGTGCCTTGACCAACCGTCCGCGGCGCTCGGTGCTTCCCAGCACGGCGACCGGGACGATCGGCGCGCCGCTGCGGACGGCGAAGTACGCCAGGCCCGCGCGCAGCGAGGCGAAGTCGCCGTCGCCGCGGGTGCCCTCGGGGAAGATCCCGAGGACGCCGCCCTGCTCCAGGACGCCGAGGGCGTTGCCTATCGCGGTGCGGTCGGTGCTCTCCCGGTCCACCTTGAGCTGCCCGATGCCCTCCAGGAAGCTGCCGAGCGGGCCGACGAACGCCTCCTTCTTGATGAGGAAGTGCACGGGGCGGGGGGCGGTGCCCATGAGCATGGGGCCGTCGATGTTGTGCGCGTGGTTGACGGCGAAGATGACGGGGCCGGAGACCGGCACCCGCCAGGCGCCGAGGACGCGCGGCTTCCAGAGGCCGTACATCAGCCCGATGCCGATGCGACGGCCGACGGCGGCGCCCTTCGCGGAGGGCACGGTCACCTGGCGCCCGCCCGCTTCTCCTCGACGAGGGTGACGACGCACTCGATGACCTGGTCCAGGGTGAGGTCGGTGGTGTCGACCTCGACGGCGTCGTCGGCCTTGGCCAGCGGGGAGGTCTTGCGGCTGGAGTCGGCCGCGTCCCGCTTGATGAGGGCTTCCTTCGTCGCGTGCACGTCGACGCCCTTGAGCTCGCCGGAGCGGCGGGCGGCACGGGCCTCGGGCGAGGCGGTGAGGAAGATCTTCAGGTCGGCGTCCGGCAGGACGGTGGTGCCGATGTCCCGGCCCTCGACGACGATGCCGAGCTCGGCGCCCTTGGCGATGGACCGCTGCAGCTCCGTGATCAGGGTCCGCACCTCGGGGACGGCGCTGACGGCGCTGACCTTGGAGGTGACCTCCTCGGTACGGATGGGACCGGAGGCGTCGGCGCCGTCGACGGTGATGGTGGGCCGGGCCGGGTCGGTGCCGGAGACGATGACGGGCTTGGCGGCCGCGTTGGCGACGGCGTCGGCGTCGGTGACGTCGACACCGTTGCTGATCATCCACCAGGTGATCGCCCGGTACTGGGCACCGGTGTCGAGGTAGCTCAGCCCCAGCTTGGCGGCGACCGCCTTCGAGGTGCTGGACTTGCCCGTGCCGGAGGGCCCGTCGATGGCGACGATCACGGATTCCACGGTGGGAACACCTTCCTGGGGTGAACGGTAGGCCCGGCGGTTTGCAGGGGACCCCCACAAGGTTACCGAGTCCCCGACCCCCACTCGGCCCCGCCCGGGCGCCACCGGGGCCCGCGCCCGCTGCCGTGTGGGGCCCGCGCCCGCTGCCGTGTGGGCAATCGTCCCTCCCCCAGACTTCGTCCGGGGGGACCCCCAGGGCGGGACGGGTGGGCACACGG
>NZ_JBEOVH010000062.1:0-13324 GCF_040295385.1 Streptomyces sp. NPDC002825 | reverse complement strand
CCGATCTCTCCGGTACGTTCCAGAACGGCGACCAGGGTGGCCGCGCCGCCGTGCGTCAGGCGGTGTCGCGGACGGCGACGATGCCGTTGAAGACGCCCACGTACGCGGTGCCGTCGGGGCCGATGGTGATCGGCGCCCAGTTGTTGTCGTAGGCCAGGCCCGTGCCGGTGAAGCGCGAGAAGGCGCGCCGTCCGGTGCGGAAGTCGACCGCGGCGAGGTACCAGGCGTCGATGCCCCAGGAGTTGGGGCGCTTCTCGTAGAAGTAGAGCAGTCCGTTGGCGGTGGAGAGCTTCGGGACGGTGGAGGGCGAGCGGACGCCGCTCTCCCAGACGGTGTCGCAGCCGCTGCCGTCGGCGCGGACGTCGATCCGGGTCGCGCCGCCGACGACGCTGCGGCCGAAGAGGAGCGTACTCGGGTTCTCGTAGCCGTAGTTGTTCTCGACGACGAGGCTGTTGCCCCAGCTGATCAGGGAGTTGTCGGTGGTGGAGGCGCCGGAGCCGAAGACCGGCACCTTGCAGACGAGCCGCTCGGCGGCGGGCACGCCGGCGCCTCTGCGGTAGACGAGGACGTTCATGCGGTCGTCGGCGTTGTCCGTGACGGCGACGTACTGGTCCTCGGTGCCGAAGAGGTCGGGGGTGGTGCCCGAACCCTGGTTCACCGAGCCGGGCTTGGTGCCGGTCCCCCGGTCGTACGTCTCGCGCCACAGGATCCGCGGAACGCCGTCGGCGTCGGCGCGGAAGCTGTACAGGGCGTGGTCGGTGACGATGGAGACGCCGTCCTGGGCGACGGAGAAGGAGTTCTGGATCTCCTCGCCGTCGAGACGGATCACGCGCAGCGTGCCCGTCGCGGGGTCGACGGTGCCGACGCGGCCGAGGCGGGTCACCCACCAGATGCGGCCGTCCCAGTCAGGCATGACGGAGGTGACGGGGTCGCAGACGCCGCCGGGGAAGAGGTTCGTCCAGCTGACGCAGTCGTGCGGGACGAGGGAGGTGAGGTCCCAGTCGTTCTCGACGGCGAACTCCCAGGCGCCGTCGGCCTTCTGGCGGTGGGCGATGCGCAGGACGTGCTGGCGGGAGTCGGCGAGGACGACCCGGTCCCGGTCGTCCAGGTAGAAGTAGGCGCCGCCCGAGGTGTCCTTGAAGATCTTCTCGAAGTCGAGCCGGGTGAGGGCCTCGACGGTGGAGGAGCGCTGCGGCAGCTGGTACTCGGCGAGGGTGGCGAGGGTGCGCGGGTCGAGCAGCTTCAGGAGGAAGCCGCTGAAGGTGCCGCAGACGGTGACGAGCCGGCCGCCGGCGTCGAAGGTGACGGTGGCGCACTCGCCGCCGAGCGCGGCGATCTTCTCGCTGGTGACCTCCGGGTCGCGCCCGAGCGGCCCGGACCAGGGGTAGGTGGCGCTGCCGGCGCCGTCGGCGTGCATGCCGCTGCGGCCGTTGGGGGCGAGGTACGGGTGCTGGACGGGGCCCTTGCCGGGGACCGGCCGCGCGGTTGCGGGGGCGCCCTCGTAGTGGTCGACGAGGCGGTGGCCCGGGGCGAGGGGTATCTCCTCGGCCTGGGCGACGGGTGCGGAGCCCGCCAGGACGGTCGCCGCGAGCGCGGCGACCAGCGCGAGCGCGCGTGCTCGTCTGCGGGGCGGTGGGGTGGTCAAAACGGCTCCTCGGGGATCCTGACATGTGTCGCGCCGGCGGCCGACGCTAGGCCCGAGTGCGTGAAATGTACATGGCACTGCTCTGCGTTTCACGGGCAGTTCACGATGCTGAAACGATCAAGGTCGGGGGCTGGAGAACTCGTCGAAATGCGGCGCCCCGGAGCCCTGGGGAGAATCTGGGGAGAATGCGCGACCCTGTGGAGTGAACGGCTGACTGCCCGGCCTGCGGCTCCGCTCCCCTGCACGGCCGGACAGAAGGCGAACTGCTACTGCGGCCGTCACTCAGAGTGCCGGCCGGGCCGGCATGCGGCTGCTCGATGTCGCGCAGCCCGTACAACGAGAACGGGTGGCACAGTGTCCCGAGTTCTGCCGTCACCTCGACGTGCGGGGCGCGGTGATCCGGTCGCGCAGCTCCGCGATGTCGAGGCCCAGGCGGTCGGCGACGTCTGAGAGTCACTTCCTCGCGGTGCCGAACCGGCGCGTCAGCACCTTGATGGGGGCCTGGCGTTCTTCCGCGCAGGTCGGCGCAGAGGGTGCCGTTGCCGCCGTGAAGTGGGCAGAGACGTCGGTGCTGCTACGGGGGACCATTCGACCCCAGCGGGATGCCCGTCATGCGGACCAGACTGGTGGTGTCGGATCCGGGAGGTCCAGATGAATAGCCAGCCCAGCGCCCACGCGACAGCCGAGCGGCTCTTGCTTGACGCGGCCCTGCCCGAGTTCCGGTTCTCCCGCCTGGAGTGCGCCGTGATCAGCGCCGCGCCGGACCTCGTGTACAGCGCAGCCCGTGATCTGGACATGCTGTCCATACACTCGCCGCTGTTCGACGCGGTCATATGGGCGCGTGGCGTGCCGGACCGAGTGCGCCGTCGGCCCGTGGCCACACCGCCTTCGATGCGAGTGTCCGACCTGTTCGAAACCGCTGCCGCTGGTGATCAGGGGGACCTGGTTCAACCCTGGGTTGCCCTGGGGGAGCGCGCGGGGCGCGAGATCGTCTTCGGGGCGGTCGGCAAGGTGTGGAAGCCCACCATCGAGTGGCGCCGTGTCGAACCTGGTGACTATGCGGGCTTCGAGGAGCCCGGCTGGGCGAAGATGGCCGCCGCCTTCGTCGTCCACCCCTACGGGGTACGGCGGTCCCTCCTGACCTACGAAGCGCGTACCGCTTGCACCGACCCGGTTTCCACCACACGGTTCGGCCGCTACTGGAGGTTGGTCTCCCCGGGCGTCGGCATCGTGCTGCGCGGGGCGCTGCGGGCGATCGAAGCGGCAGCGGAGACCGGAGAAGGAAGCACCTGAGGAGATGAGTCGTCATGCGTGCTGTGATCGTGTACGAGAGCCTGTTCGGCAACACCCGCGAGATCGCTGACGCAATCGGCGAGGGTGTGAAGGAAGCACACCCGGACGCCGAGGTCGAGTGCGTGGCAGTGGTCGACGCCCTGCCCGAGCGCATCGGCGCCACCGACCTGCTGGTCGTCGGCGGGCCGACCCACATGCGGGGCATGACCACCGGGATGAGCCGGAAGATGGGGCTGAAGACCGAGGAGAAGGAAGCCGAGAAGGCAGAGCGTCCCTTCACCCCCGAGGAGGCCGCCGAGGGCCCTGGCGTCCGCGACTGGTTCCACGACACGCTCCCCAAGGCCCACACCGGCACCCATGCCGCCGCGGCCTTCGACACGAGGGCGGACATGCGCCTGGCGGGCGCTGCCGCGAGCGGCATCGCACGTCGGCTGCGCAGCCACGGTTATGAACTCGTCGCGGAACCGGAGGGATTCATCATCGAGGAGATCGACGGGCCGCTGCGCGCCGGCGAACGGGATCGCGCGAGGGCGTGGGGTGCGGCCCTCCAGGTCGCTTGACTGACCCACAAGAGAGCCCTGGGCAGCACCCAGCGGTGAGCAGGGTCCGTGCGCACCCTGGCCGACGCACTTTCCGGCTCTGCCCGCGACTCGGGTGCGATCTGCGAAGCTGCACTCCGCCGGTCAGGGCGCGACACGCCCACTTCATACAATCCGGCCCGGGACGGCCAATCCGGCACGTGCCGGAAGGTCGCCCAGTCGGCGTCGAGCTTGGGATCAGGAATCCGGTGCGTGCCGCACATGGTGGCACGCCGGAGGCAGCAGACCGAAGTGGACTCGGCACGGGCCCCTTGTGCTCCATCGCCACCCCCAGCCACGTCGAGCGCACGCTGCTCGCCTGACGGGCACATACTCACGGTGGTTCGGGGGGCCCCGACCCTCCGGCCGGACTCGGCCGACGGAAGGCGGTGCGGACGAGTCGCGCGGCGAGGAACCCTGCGGGGGCACCGGTCAACGCGATCCCGACGCCCGCCCAGCCGAGCGGCTCGGTCTCCAGGACCGCGCTCAGGACGGGCACGTACAGCGCCGCCGCGGCAAGCAGGGCGGAGGCGAAGGCGGCCAGGGGAAGGAACGGGTTCTTCCGTGTGAACAGCCGGGCGCGGAGTCCCAGGACGGCCCCGAGCTGTGCGGCGAGCAGCGCCAGGAAGAGCACGCTCTGCCAGGCGAGGTCGACTGCGCGGGCGCCGAGTCCCGCGCCGAGGGAGACCGCCGTGACGACAGCGGCCAGGACGAGCAGGCGCTGCCAGGCACCGCCGCCCAGGATGTGCTGGTCCGGGGGACGGGGCGGTCGGCGCATCGCGCCGGGGGAGGCCGGTTCGGCGCCCATGGCGACACCCGTGAGACCGTGCGTCAGGAGGTTGATCCACAGGATCTGCCCCGCCCGCAGGGGCAGAGGCAGCCCAAGCACCGGGCCGAGCAGCATGACGAGAATCTCGGCAGCGCCGCCGGCCATCCCGTAGACGAGGAAACGGCGGATGTTGTCGTAGACGCGTCGTCCCTCGTCGACGGCCGCCACGACCGTCGAGAGCTCGTCGTCCATGAGAACCAGGTCTGCCGCCTGCCGCGCCACCTCCGTTCCGCGCGCCCCCATGGCAACGCCGATGTCGGCCTGGTGCAGTGCGGGGCCGTCGTTGACCCCGTCGCCCGTCATCGCGGTGACGGCTCCCCGGGCGCGCCACGCCTCGACGATGTCCAGCTTCTGCTGGGGATCCGTGCGGGCGAAGACCCGCACCGAGGTGAGGTCGGCAACGCGACCTGCGGCCACGTCCGCTCCCGTGACGACGTGGCCTTGTGGCCCGCCGCCACCGCCCAGGAGCGCGACATGGGACGCCACCGCCCGAGCCGTCGCCGGATGGTCACCGGTGATGAGGACGGGGGTGATGCCGGCCGCCCGGCACGAGGCGAGGGTCGCGGCGGCATGCGGCTTGGGCGGGTCGCTCAACGCGACGAGACCGCGGAGCGCGAGCCCCGACTCCGCCGCGGTGACCGGGCTCGGGAGGTCGTTCCGCCCGCCCGATGCCACCGCGAGCACGCGGTATCCCCGGGCAGCCAGGCTCGCGGCCTCCTGGCGGGCAGACTCCAGGGTCTGCGGGCGGTCGAGCAGAACGGCCGGGTCGAGCACGGCCTCGGGGGCGCCCTTGAGGCAGACGAGCACCCGACCGTCCTCGGTCGTGTGGAGCGTGGTCATGCGCCGGCGCAGGCTGTCGAAGGGCACTTCTTCGATCCGGGGGCAGGCGGCGGCCAGTTCCGTGGGATCCGGGCAGCCCGTCTTGGCCGCGGCCGTCAGCAGGGCTGCTTCCATGGGGTCACCCAGGGCCGTCCAGCGGCCGTCGGAGGCCCTGTCGTCCGGCGGACGCAGCGTGGCGTCGTTACACAGGGCTGTCACGGTCAGGAGCTCCCTCAGGGGCTCGAGCTCGTCCGCTGCCGCAGGCCGCCCGTTCACGAGGACCTCGCCCACGGGTTCGTACCCCACGCCCGAGAGCTCGGCGCTCACTCGCGGTGTCCAGACGCGCTGGACGACCATGCGGCCCTCGGTCAGGGTGCCCGTCTTGTCGGTGGCGAGCACGGACACCGATCCGAGCGTCTCGACCGCGGGCAGTCGGCGCACCAGGGCGTGCCGGGCGACCATACGCCGGGCTCCGAGAGCCAGGGCCAGGGTGACGACCGCGGGAAGGGACTCGGGAACCGCCGCCACGGCCAGGCTGATGGCGGTGACCGCCATCGTTCCGAGCGGGAGCCCCCGGACCAGGCCGAGGGCGAAGACCAGCACGCACAGGGCGAGCGTCACGGCCGCGAGAACGCGCCCGAGGGCGGCGAGCCGTCGCTGCAGCGGGGTCGGCTCGCGACGCTCGTCGAGGAGGGCCGCGATCCGGCCGAGGGCGCTGGCAGCCCCGGTCGCCTTGACCACGGCCACGCCCCGGCCCCGGACGACGACCGTGCCCGCGCTCAGCGTCGTACCAGGATCCTTGTCGACGGGCACGGACTCCCCCGTGAGCATGCTCTCGTCCACCAGTACGGCGGATGCCTCGGCGAGATCGGCGTCGGCGGCGACGATGTCGCCCTCACCGACCAGGAGTACATCCCCTGGGACGACCGCCGCCGCCGGGAGGTCACAAACGGCGCCGTCGCGCCGCACTCGCGCGTGCGGGGCGGTGAGGGCAGAGAGCGCGGCGACGGCGTTGTCGGCCCGGATCTCCTGCGCCACCCCGACGATCGTGTTCACGAGGACGACCAGCCCGATGACGATCGCGTCGGGATGGTCACCGATCGCGAGGGTCAGCACGACGGCCCCGAGAAGCACCATGATCAGCGGGTCGGTCAGCTGGGCCAGGACCCGCCTGTGGAGCCGTACCGGCTTGCTCGCCCTCACCTCATTGGGACCCGTCTCGGCAAGCCGGCGGGCGGCCTCCTCCTGGGTGAGCCCCGTCGTCTCCCGCACCAGCACGGGCGCCCGGCCCGCTGCCGACCTCGTCATGGCCCGCTCACCCCGCGGGGACGGTGATCACCGGGCAGTGAGCACGGTGCAGCAGCCCGTGGACGACGGAGCCGACGCGCATCCCCGTGTATCCACCCCGGCCCCGACGGCCTACGACGACGGCCGGGGCGTGTTCGGCCGCGTTCGCGAGCCCCGACGACGAGCAGGTCGGTGTGGCGCGATGCCTCGACGAGAGCTCCGGGCGCACTGTGGCTTCTCCGACCGTCGGCGTGCACGACCAGTTCCGGAAACTCCTGCCGGACCCTGTCCGCCGACGAGGTGAGCGCACGTGCGTGATCGCGGGCTGTCTCCTCGCCCCCGTTGCGCAGCACAGCCCGTGGTCCGCCGGACAACCCCACACCCCAGATGTGCAGGAGTCGCAGAGGTGCCTTGCGCAACAGGGCCTCACGGGCCGCCGCACGGGCACAGCCCACGTCGGCCTCGTCCCCGACCGCAGCCAGGACGAGGCTTGCTTCGGCGGGCTCGACGGCCCCACGCACCACGACCACGGGCGTGGTCGCGGCGGCCGCGACCTCAAGGCCGACCGATCCGAGCAGCAGCGACGAGAAGCCGCCAAGGCCGCGGTGTCCGACGACGATCGTGCCGGTGAGAGCGGCGGCTCGACGCAGGCTCCCTGGGGCAGCCCCATCGGTGAGTTCCGTGAAGACGGTCAACTCGGGAAGGCGCGCCGTGACCGCCTCGGCGGTCCCGTCGAGCAGTTCCCGCCCCGCTTGCCGACTCCTGACGAGCTCCGCCTGCGGCAGGAACAGGGCCGGCGCGTTCGTGTCAGCCGCATGGACGAGGCAGAGGGTGCTGCCCCGCAGGGCGGCCTCCGCCGCCGCCCACATCGCCGCTGTGCGTGCGGGTGGTGATCCGTCGACGCCGACGACGACCCTGCCGAGGCCGGGACGGGTCCTGGTTCCGCCCATGGTTCTCCTCACACGGCATGAGGGACTCGTTTCCACTCTGGCAGCCGGTGTGGCGCAACCGGAGGGCCGGTGGGGCCCATGACGGGACCAAAGGGCCCCCACCCTGGCCAGTTCGGAGTACGGACTGGCGGTGACGTGCCCGTTCGGTCCAGCCCGGGGACCGTTCGGCACTCGCGGCCCCCAGGCATGCGCTGGAGTCTGGTTCCGCGGGACAGCGCACCCTCCGGACCCCGACAGGAGGCGCCGCGATGAAGCACATGAAGATCGGCGGTCTCATGACCAGCAACGTGATCTCCGCCGTCCCCGCGACCTCGTTCAGGGAGATCGCGAAGCTGCTCGCCGAGCACGACATCGGCGGGGTCCCCGTGGTGGACGAGGACGACCACGTCATCGGGGTCGTCTCCGAAAGCGACCTCCTGGCCCACCACAAGCTGACCGCACGGGACCTGATGACGTCGCCGGCCATCACTGTCCACGCCGAGGAGACGGTGGCCGACGCGGGGCGGCTGATGGTGCGTCGCGGAGTCGAGCGCCTGCCCGTGGTCGACGTGGAGGAGCGACTGGTCGGCATCGTGACCCGCCGTGACCTGCTCTGCGTCTACCTCCGCCCGGACGCGGAGATACGGCGCCGCGTCCGGGCGGACGTCCTGACGGACGCCATGGACCTGCCCGGGGACGCGGTGGACGTGCACGTCCTCGACGGCGTGGTGACGCTCGCCGGTCGTCTCCGTCGGCACAGCCAGGCCCAGATGCTCGTCGGACTCGCCGAGCGGGTGGACGGCGTCGTCGCCGTCGTGGACCGACTGACTTCCCACGAGGACGACACGCGTCTCACGTCACCCACCCGGACTCCGCAAGACACCTCTTGGTGACCCATCGCAGACAGGACGAACCGTGTCCACCACCGCTCTGACCCGACCACTCGTGACGTCGCTGATCGAAGACGCCGTCACCGCTCCGTCGATGCACAACGCACAGCCGTGGAAGTTCGTCGCCAGGACGGGCACCGGCGTCATCGAGCTGCACGGCGATCCGCTGCGGGGCATGCCGCGCGAGGACCCCGACCACCGTGCACTCCACCTCGGCTGCGGTGCCGCCCTGTTCGGGCTCCGGGTCGCGGCCGCGCACCGGGACCTGCGTCCGGTGGTGCGGCTGCTGCCCTCCGCCGACGATCCCTGGCATCTCGCCGACATACGGTTCGAAGGGCCCGCGGACGCCGACAGCGACCTGGGTGTGCTCCATGCCGCTCTCGCCCGGCGGCACACCAGCCGCTTCCCCTTCACGGAGGAGCCGGTCCCCTCCGAGGTGATCGACGGGCTGTGTGCCGCGTCTCTGCTGGAGGGCTGCCGACTGGTCGTACCGGGAGCGTGGCACACCGACACCGTCATGGACCTCGTCCACGCCTCCGAGCTGTTCGAGGCGGCGGACGAGACCGTACGCACCGAGATCGCCGCCTGGACAGGCACCGGTGCGGCCGGGAGGGATCCCGGCACCGAGGGCATCCCTTCGTACGCCTTCGGCCCACGGCAGTACGACGTGACCTCTCCCGTCAGGGACTTCGGTGCTCCCCGACAGGTGCCAGGCCGCACCTCGGCGCGCTTCGAGAAGAGGCCGCAGATCGCGCTGCTCGGCACAGCCGAGGACACCCCGGAGGAATGGCTGAAGGCCGGCCAGGCCATGCAACGCGTCCTCCTGCAGGCCACCCTCGACGGCCTCGCCACCTCCCTCATGTCCCAGCCGCTGGAATGGCCCGAGCTCCGTTCCGACGCGCGCGACCCCGGCTCGACGATCGGCTTCGTCCACATGGTGATCCGCCTCGGGTACGGCCCCCGGGGGCAGGCCACGCCGCGTCGCCCCGTCTCCGAGGTGCTCGCGTTCGACTGATCGCCTCTCGAGGACGGAGCCACGCGGCGGAGACCTGGCGGAGCTCGACCGGGAGGCGTACCGGGCCCGTCAGGGCGACATCCGCAGGCTCGACCGGATCCTCGAGGCCGAGGGCGACTCGGTCAACCGCTGTCAGGCGTCGAAGCAGGCCGACAACCTCATGCTCGGCTACCTGTTCCGGCCCGAGGAGTTGTACGGCCTGTTCGGCCGGCTCGGCTACGCGCTGGACGACGAGGTGTGGCGGGCGACCGTCTCGTACTACCTGCGGCGCACCAGCCACGGATCCACGCTCAGCAGCCTCGTCCACGGGTGGGTGCCGGCCCGGCAGACGGACGCCGAAGCCTGGCGGGGACAGGAGCGTTGGTTCCGTCTGTGAGAGCGCACGGCCCGCCCGCAGTGCGCACGGCCGTCAGAGCCGGCCGTGCGTCGGCGAAGGCGGCGACGCTTCCGTACGGAGCAGATCGACGAACGCCTGTTCCTGCGGGCGGCAACGCCCCAAACCCTGCCGCAGCCGGGCGCGTCGTGCGGTTCTCCCGCTGGGAGGTGAAGGCCGCGGCGGTGAGGAAGGCCGCGGCTCCGTCGTACCGGGACCGGCCGTCGACGAGCCGGCGGTACTCGGCGTCCGCATCGAAGGGCGGCTGCGTCCCGCTGCCGGACGCGAGTTCGTCGAGGCAGGCGTCGAAAGCGATCTTCCACGCCGCCGCGTGCACGACGGCGGAGTCGAGCAGTACGCCGGACGGTGTCGAGGACGACACCGTCCGGCGGCCGAGAACCCGGCCTCGGCCGTGCATCAGGCCACCGGCGGGGCGGGGCGGCTCACGGCCGTGTGCTGCGGGCCGCCGAGGGCGACTTTGATGGCGCCGGTCTCGGCGGCGCTGCCAAAGACTTCGTACGCCTCCTCCATCTCCCCCAGTTCGAACCGGTGAGTCACCAGTTCTGCCGACGGCAGCCGCCCGGCGGCCAACATGCGCAGCAGCATGGGCGTGGACGAGGTGTCCACGAGTCCGGTGGTGATGGTGACGTCCTTGATCCACAGATCTTCGAGGTGGAGGGCTGCCGGCTTGCCGTGGACGCCGATGTTGGCGACCCTGCCGCCGGGCCGGACCATCCGTGTGCACATCTCGAAGGCATCCGGGACGCCTACGGCCTCCATGACAACGTCAGCGCCGAGGCCGTCCGTCAGATCCGCGACCAGCTGCTCCGCGTCTTCGCCCGCGTTCACGATGGCGTCCGCGCCGAGGGTGCGGGCAGCCACCAGCCGCGACTCGGCCAGGTCGACGGCGACGATCCGTCCCGGGCTGTAGAACCGGGCGGTGGCGACGGCGGCGAGACCGATGGGGCCCGCTCCGACGACGACCACCGTGTCGGCGGGGCGCACGGCGCCGTTCAGGACCCCGACCTCGTAGGCGGTGGGGAAGATGTCGGCGAGCAGGACGGCGTCGAAGCTGTCGATCGATTCCGGCAGCGGGTGGACGGACAGGTCGGCGAAGGGCACCCGGACGTATTCGGCCTGCGTGCCGTCGACGGTGTGGCCGAGGATCCAGCCGCCTCCGCCCCGGCACTGCCCGTAGCGGCCTTCACGGCAGAAGCGGCACCTGCCACATGCGGAGATGCAGGAGATCAGAACGCGGTCGCCCGGTCGCACCGTGCGGACGTCGCCTCCGGTATCGACCACCGTGCCGACCGCCTCATGTCCGAGAACCCGGCCGGGCGTCACCTCCGGCACGTCCCCCTTCAGGATGTGCAGGTCCGTGCCGCAGATGGTGACCACGTCAACCCGCACGATCGCGTCGCCAGGGTCTTTGATGACCGGGTCGGGTACGTCCTGCCAGTGCATACGGCCCGGCCCCTGGAAGACGAGTGCCTTCATGGCGTCCACCCACTTCCTGTCACGCGTCGCTACGGTCCTCGGCACCAGGTTCTGCGGAGCCCCTCTGCGGCGCATGAGCCGGTCGGCCCCGGAGCAGGGCCCGCTTGGACCCTCGGTAGCGGCCCGGCCGGATGCGAGGGTGGAGACCGGCCCCACCGAAGGAGGGCTGGCCATGTCCGAAGCAGCCCCGAACCCCGCTCCCACCACCCCGCGCCCGGCACTGCTCAGCTTCCTGGGCGGGGTGGGTACGGTCACCGGAAGCAAGTTCCTGGTGGAGAGCGACCATGCCCGGATCCTCCTCGACTGCGGTCTCTTCCAGGGTTTCGCGACCCTGCGGCGCCGCAACTGGGAGCGGTTCGCCCGCGACGCCGCCGACGTCGACGCCGTGGTCGTCACCCATGCCCACCTGGACCACTGCGGCTACCTGCCCCGATTGGTCCGCCAAGGCTTCCGGGGGCCGATCCTCACCAGTGCCCACACCTCCCAGCTCGCCGGGATCGTGCTGCGCGACAGCGCCCGCCTCCAGATGGAGGCCGCCCGGCATGCCGACGAGCACGGCTGGTCCAAGCACCGCCCGGCCAAGCCGCTCTACGACGACTCCGACGTCGAGAAGACACTGGCGTACTTCGACCCGATCCCGATCGGCGAGGACGTCGAGATCATGGCCGGCAACCGGCTGAGGCTCCACCACGGCGGGCACATCCTCGGGTCGGCATGGGTGCACCTCACCCTGGAGGACGGCCACACTCTGGCCGTCTCCGGGGACCTGGGGCGGCCCGGACACCCGCTGCTGCTGCCGCCCGAGCCGTTCTCGGGCGCCGACGCGCTGCTCATGGAGTCGACGTACGGCGACAGGCGCCACGACCAGGAGTCCGCCCGGTCGGAGTTCGCCTCCGTGATCGCGCGGACCCTCGCCCGTGGCGGCATCGTCGTCATCCCGGCCTTCGCGATCGACCGTACCGAGGTCGTCTTGCACGAACTGAGCCGGTTGCGCGACTCGGGCGTCCTGCCACGGTCGGTGCCCGTGTACGTGGACAGCCCCATGGCGCTGGCCGCCCTCGATGTCTACCGGGAGGCGGTACGCGACCGCTCCCCCGAGCTGCGGCCGGAGATCCTCGCCGAGGGAGAGGCCGCGCTGAGCCCCGAGCCGTTCCTCGCCGCGCGTTCCGTCCAGGAGTCCATCGAGATCAACGAGGTCAAGGGCCCTGCTGTCATCGTCTCCTCGGCCGGCATGGCGACCGGCGGCCGCGTCCTGCACCACCTCCACCGGCTGCTCCCCGATCCGCGTAACGCGGTCGTCGTGGTCGGCTTCGCCGCGGCCGGCACGCGGGCGCGGGACCTGGTGGACGGGGCGCGGACGCTCAAGATGTTCGGCGAGTACGTCCCCGTACGGGCCGAGGTCGCCGACGTCCCCCACTTCTCGGCCCACGCCGACGCCGACCAGATCATCGACTGGCTGCGCGGCGCCCCTGCCCCGCACACCACCTACCTCGTCCACGGCGAACCGGCCGCCTCCGAGGCGCTGCGCGACCGCATCGACCACGAACTGGGCTGGACGGCCGTCGTACCCCGCTCCGGGGAGGCCGTCCTGGTCCGCTGAGGCGGGGCTCTTCGGTCCCCCGGTGTGACCTGCGCGGCCCTCCCAACGCCGTGCCGCCGGGGTCGGGCGACGACGGCGAAGACCGGGCCGGCGTCAAGCGCCTGCCCGTGGTCGACGACGACGGGCGGCTCGTCGGCGTACTCAGCCGGAGCGACCTCGTCCAGCTGTACCTGCGGAGGGACCGGGCGATCCAGGAGGAGATCGTCGAGGACGTGATCACCCGCACCCTGGGGCTGAGCCCGTCAGCCCTCTCGGTGGACGTCACGGACGGCAGGGTCACCCTCAGCGGCACGGTCCCCCGCCGCGGCCTCGTTCCCGTGCTTCTCCGGCTCTGCAACAGCGTCGTCGGTGTCGTGGGGGTCGTCGACCGGCTCACCTACGAAGACGACGACCTGACGAGGACGTGACGACCGTGGCCACCCCGAGTGCCCGGTTCCTGTGGTGGTGACGGCCGAGCTGGGCAGGGGGATGTCTCGCTGGCTGTGGCTGGTGAAATGGATCCTGGTCATCCCCCACTGGATCGTGCTGCTCTTCCTCTGGATCGCCTTCTTCGTCGTGACGGTGATCGC
>NZ_JBEOVH010000061.1:0-16786 GCF_040295385.1 Streptomyces sp. NPDC002825 | reverse complement strand
CACCCCGTGCGCAGTGCACTGGTGGTGCGGGTCCAGGCGCGGAACGCGGAGGCGCCGCTGAAGGGCGCCGTCCCGTGTGCCCACCCGTCCCGCCCTGGGGGTCCCCCCGGACGAAGTCTGGGGAGGGACGATTGCCCACACGGCAGCGGGGCGGGGCGCCGGGCCCGGCGCGGGCGCGGGTCCCACACGGGGCGGACCCACCCCATACGCGCGGGTCCCTCAGTACGTGCCGTACGCCTGGCTCGTCGGGACGATTTCCTTGCCCAGGGGCAGCAGCGACACCGGGATCATCTTGAAGTTCGCGATGCCCAGCGGGATGCCGATGATCGTGATGCAGAGGGCGATGCCCGTGGTGATGTGCCCGAGCGCGAGCCACCACCCCGCCAGAATCAGCCACAGCACGTTGCCGACGCAGGACGGCGCGCCCGCGTCGCGGCGGTCGACGACCGTCTGACCGAAGGGCCAGAGCGCGTAGACGCCGATGCGGAACGCGGCGAGTCCGAACGGGATGCCGATGATCGTGATGCAGAGCAGGACGCCCGCGAGCATGTAGCCCAGGAACATCCAGAATCCGCACAGGATCAGCCATATGACGTTGAGGATCGTCTTCACGGGCGTCGACCTGCCATCTGTTCGAGCCGGGCGATCCGCTCGGCCATCGGCGGATGCGTGGAGAACATCTTGGAGAGGCCCTGTCCGGGCCGGAAGGGGTTCGCGATCATCATGTGGCTCGCCGTCTCGATCCTCGGCTCGGGCGGCAGCGGCAGCTGCTTGGTGCCGGCCTCCAGCTTCCGCAGGGCGCTGGCGAGGGCGAGCGGGTCCCCGGTGAGCTGGGCGCCCGAGGCGTCGGCCTCGTACTCCCGGGAGCGGGAGATGGCGAGCTGGATGACCGAGGCGGCGATCGGGCCGAGGATGAGGATCAGCAGGTAGCCGAGGATCCCGGGGCCGTCGTCGTCGCTGGAGCGGCCGACCGGGATCAGCCAGGCGAAGTTGACCAGGAACATGATCACGGAGGCGAGCGCTCCGGCGACCGAGGAGATGAGGATGTCCCGGTTGTAGACGTGGCTCAGCTCATGGCCGATGACCCCGCGCAGCTCGCGCTCGTCGAGGATCGCGAGGATGCCCTCGGTGCAGCAGACGGCGGCGTTGCGCGGGTTGCGGCCGGTCGCGAAGGCGTTGGGCGCCTGCGTCGGCGAGATGTAGAGCCGGGGCATGGGCTGACGCGCCTGCGTGGAGAGCTCGCGCACCATCCTGTAGAGCGCGGGGGCCTCGAACTCGCTCACCGGGCGGGCCCGCATGGCCCGCAGCGCCAGCTTGTCGCTGTTCCAGTACGCGTACGCGTTGGTGCCGAGCGCCACGAGCAGCGCGACGATCAGCCCCGTACGCCCGAAGAAGCTGCCGATGACGATGATGAGGGCCGAGAGCCCTCCGAGGAGGACGGCGGTCCTCAGCCCGTTGTGCCGGCGGTGCACGGTACGCCCTCCAAGTGGTGCGGCAGGGGAACCCTTTTCCTGGTCGCGGTCTACTTCGTCCAGTGGACCCTCCCGTACGGGTCAACGCCAGGCGGGAGGTTCGGGTTCCCCAGCTCGCACGGGGTGCCGTGTGGGCCGTTCGGGTGATCAGCGCGCGGCGGGGATCTTCTCCAGGCCGGCGACGGCGGCGATGGGCTCGACCTCGCTGGTGCAGTGCGCACAGCGGGAGGCGATGGCCGGGATCTCGGTGAAGCAGCGGGGGCAGTCGCGCTTCTCCGACTTCGGGTCCTTCGCCTCCTCCTTGGCGAACTTCTCCTGGATCTTCGTCATGGGGACGACGATGAGGAAGTAGAGGACCGCGGCGGTGATGACGAACGCTATGGCGGCGGCGATCGCCAGACCATAGGGGAAGTCGGTCTTGCCGATGGTGAACTTGGCCTCGCTGAAGTCGCCGACCGAGCCGGTGGCGAGACCGATGAGCGGGGTGATGAACGCCTTGCTGAAACCCGTGACGACGGCCGTGAACGCGGAGCCGACGGCCAGACCGATGGCCATCGAGACGACGTTCCCGCGAAGTATGAAGTCCTTGAATCCGTTCAGCACGGGGTGTTGCTCCTCGGTTCTCTCTGTGGGGGGACTAGAAGAGGCTGCCCGTCGCGAAGCGGAGGGCGAACTGCGGGTAGCCCGACAGGACGACTCCGGCGGCGGCGGTCAGCACGATCGCCAGGGTGACCGGCGCGGGGGCCCTGTGCGTGACGGGGGCGCCCTCGGGTGCACCTTCCGGTGCGCCTTCCGGTGCGCGGAAGAGCAGCGCGGTCCAGCGCAGGTAGTAGTAGAGCGCGATCACGACGTTGACGGCCATGATCACGGCCAGCCATCCGAGACCCGCGTCGACGGCCGCCGAGAAGACGGTCACCTTGGCGAAGAGGCCGATGATACCCGGGGGCAAACCGGCCAGATTCAGGAGGAAGAACCCGAGCGCGAGGGCCGCCGCGGGGCTCGCGGCGTACAGGCCCCGGTAGTCCGCGATCCGGTTCCCGGGGTGGGTCCGGGCGACGAGCGCGACGATCGCGAAGGCGCCGAGGTTCACGACGGCGTACATCAGGGCGTACGCGACGGTGGCGCCGATCTGGTCGTCGCTGGAGTACGCGGCGGCCGCGATCGGCACCAGGAGGTAGCCGGCCTGGGCGACGGAGGACCAGGCGAGGAGGCGCACCGCGCTCCACGCGCGCGTGGAGACCTGCCGCAGGGCGGCGACGTTCCCGGCGGTCATGGTGAGCGCGGCGAGCGCTGCCAGCGCCGGGCCCCACACGTCCGCGTACGACGGGAAGGCGACGACCGTCACCAGGATCAGGCCGGTGAAGCCGACGGCCTTGCCGACGACGGAGAGGTAGGCGGCGACGGGCAGCGGGGCGCCGACGTAGGTGTCGGGCACCCAGAAGTGGAAGGGCACGGCGGCCGTCTTGAAGGCGAAGCCGACGAGGGTGAGGGCGACTCCGGCCTCGGCGAGCGTCTGGAGCTGTCCGGGGACGTCGTCGAGGCGCTGGGCGATCTCCGCGAGGTGGAGGGTGCCGGTCGCCGCGTACACGAAGCTGACGCCGAGCAGGGTGACGGCGGTCGCGGTGACGGAGGACAGGAAGAACTTGAGGGCGGCCTCGCCGGACATGCGGTCGCCGCGCTTGAGGCCGACGAGCGCGAACGCGGGCAGCGAGGCCACTTCGAGGGCGACGACGAGGGTGGCGAGGTCGCGGGAGGCGGGCAGCAGGGCGGCGCCGGCGGCCGAGGACAGCAGCAGGAACCAGTACTCGCCGGCCGGGAGCCTCTCGCGGGTCTCGTCCATCGAGAGGAACGCGGTGACCAGCGCGCCGGCCAGGACGAGCAGCTGGATGACGAGCGTGAAGTGGTCGGCGGTGTAGCTGCACGCGGGCGCGTGGCCCTCGGCCTGGGCCGTGGCGGTCAGGCAGAAGGTGGCGCGGTCGCCGGAGCGCAGCGGCAGGAGGAGGGCGAGGGCGGCGACGAGGCCGCCGATCGCGGTCCACCCGAGGAGCTGCTTGCGGTCCTGCGGCACGAAGAGGTCGGCGACGAGGACGACGAGGGCGACCACGGCCGTGAGGGTGGGGGGCGCGATCGTGAGCCAGTCGACGGACTGGACGAGCGACGACGTCACTGGGTGCCTCCGGCGAGGAGCTGCTGGACGGCCGGGTCGGTGAGGCCGAGGAGGACGGCGGGCCAGAGTCCGGCGAGGACGGTGAGGGCGACGAGGGGGGTCCAGGCGGCGAACTCGTACCCCTGGACGTCGGCGATCGCCGTCTCCCCCGCGGGTCGCGGGCCGCCCATGCAGACGCGGCGGACGACGACGAGGAGGTAGGCGGCGGTGAGGAGGGTGCCGAAGGCGCCGATCGCCATGAAGGTGAGGAAGGCGGGGCGGCTGAGGCCCTCGGCCGGGTCGAAGGCGCCGAAGAGGGCGAGCATCTCGCCCCAGAAGCCGGCGAGGCCGGGCAGTCCGAGGGAGGCGACGGAGGCGAAGGCGAGGAGGGCGCCGAGGCGGGGGGCGCGGCCGTAGAGGGCGGCGCCGGTGGCTCCGGCGAGGGTGTCGAGGTCGGCGGTGCCGTACCGGTCCTTGACGGCGCCGACCAGGAAGAACAGCAGGCCGGTGACGAGGCCGTGGGCGATGTTGGCGAAGAGGGCGCCGTTGACCCCGGTGGGGGTCATGGTGGCGATGCCGAGGAGCACGAAGCCCATGTGGCCGACGGAGGAGTAGGCGATGAGGCGCTTGAGGTCGCCCTTGTTGCCGGGCTTCGCGAGGGCGAGGCAGGCGAGCGATCCGTAGATGATCCCGGCGACGGCGAAGGCCGCGAGGTAGGGGGCGAAGGTCCGCATGCCGTCGGGGGTGATCGGCAGGACGATCCGCACGAAGCCGTACGTGCCCATCTTCAGCAGGACGCCGGCGAGGAGGACGGAGCCGACGGTCGGGGCGGCGGTGTGGGCGTCCGGGAGCCAGCTGTGCAGCGGCCACATCGGGGTCTTCACCGCGAGCCCGAGACCGATCGCGAGAACGGCGATGACCTGCACGGACGTGGTCAGTCCACGGCCGTTGTCAGTGGCGAGTGCCACCATGTCGAACGTGCCCGCCTTCACGCCGATGAGGAGCAGGCCGAGCAGCATGACGACGGAGCCGAGCAGCGTGTAGAGGATGAACTTCCAGGCGGCGGCCTGCCTGCCCTCGCCGCCCCAGCGGGCGATGAGGAAGTACATCGGGATGAGGACCATCTCGAAGGCCAGGAAGAACAGGACGAGGTCGAGGACGGCGAAGGTGGCGAGGGTGCCGGACTCGAGGACGAGCAGCAGGGCGACGAAGGCCTTCGGGGACGGGCCCGACGGCATCTTGAAGTACGAGTAGAGCGCGCAGAGGAAGGTCAGCAGCGCGGTCAGGACCAGGAGGGGGAGGGAAATGCCGTCGACACCGAGGTGGATGCGCACGTCGAGTGCCCTGATCCAGCTGATGTCCGTCGTGGCCTGCATCTTCGACGGGTGGTCGTGGTCGAAGCCGAGCGCGAGGACGAGCGCGGCCAGCAGGATGACGCCGGTGACGGTGACGCCGTGGCGGAGCACGGCCTGGTCGGGCGACTTCCCCTTCAGCCCTGGCGGGGCCGGGAGGAGAGCGGCGGCGGCGCCGAGGAGCGGGCCGGCGACGATCAACGCCAGAAGGAACTGCATCACGGATTCGCTGATATCGATCACGGCTCACGCTCCGGCGGCGGCGTTGGCGAGGGCGACGGCGACGATCGCCAGGACGACGGAGCCGGCGAGCAGGGCGCTCAGGTAGGTCTGCACGTTGCCGGTCTGGGCGCGGCGGACGAGCCAGCCGAGCCCCTTGGCGGAGTTGCCCGCGGCGCTCACGTAGGTGTCGACGACCTCGCGGTCCAGGAAGCGGACCAGGGAGGCGGCGGCGAGTACGGGGCGGACGAAGGCGGTCCGGTAGACGGCGTCCAGGTGGAAGCCGTCGGCGGCCGGTCCGTGCAGCGGTCCGAGGAGGGCGCGGCCGGGGTCGGCCGGGTCCTCGGCGGGGTGCGGCAGGTGCAGCGCCTCGGCCTCGACCTGCCCCGCCTCGGCGTCCGGGTGGGCGACGTGCGGGAGGGGGGTGACCGGCGTGCGGGCGGCGAGGGTGCGCCAGACCGCGTAGGTGATGACGGCTCCGGCGGCGGCGAGGCCCGTGCCGAGGACGGCCGTGGTCAGGGTCGGGGTGAGGGCGTTCCCGTCGAACCAGTCGTCGAGGTACGTCGCGGTCAGACCGAAACCGAGGGTGGGGATCGCGAGGACCCACAGGACGCTCGTCATGGCGATCGGCTGGCGGCCGTGATCGGGGGCTTCGGCGCCGCGGCCGCGGAAGGTCCGCAGCCAGAGCCGGAGCGCGTACGCGGCGGTCAGCAGGGCCGTGAGCAGCCCGGCGACGAGCACGATCCAGCCGGCCCCGGCGGGGGCGACGTCCCGCTCGCCGAGGGCGGTGTGCTCGGCGGCCACGAGGACGGCCTCCTTGGAGAAGAAGCCGGCGAAGGGCGGGATCGCGGCGAGCGCGAGGAGGGCGACGGTCATCGTCCAGTACGCGTCGGGGATGCGCTTCGCGAGACCGCTCATGCGGGACATGGCGGTGAGCGAGTTCGTGCCGGCGGCGTGGATGACCGCGCCGGCGGCGAGGAACAGGAGCGCCTTGAACGCGGCGTGCGAGAGGAGGTGGAAGACGGCGGCCCCGCGGTCGCCGACGGCGAGGGCCCCGGCCATGTAGCCGAGCTGTCCGATCGTCGAGTAGGCGAGGACCCGCTTGATGTCGTCCTGGGCGAGCGCGGCCAGCGCCGAGCCGACCATCGTGAGCGCGGCCATCACGGCGAGCACGGTCATCGCGGCGGCGGAGGCGGCGAAGACGGGGAGGAGCCGGGCCGTGAAGTAGATGCCGGCGGCGACCATCGTCGCCGCGTGGATGAGCGCGGAGACGGGGGTGGGGCCGGCCATGGCGTCCGGGAGCCAGGTGTGGAGCGGGAACTGCGCGGACTTGCCCGCGACGCCGGCGAGCAGCAGCAGCGCGATCACCGTGGGGTGGTCGAGTCCGCCGCTCGCGACGGCGCCGAGGACGCCCGTGATCCGGAACGTGCCCGCGTCGACGGCGAGCGCGAAGAGACCGATGAGGAAGGGGACGTCACCGAGCTTGGTGACGAGGAAGGCCTTGAGGGAGGCGGACCGGGCTTCCGGGGTCTCCCAGTAGTGGCCGACGAGGAAGTACGAGCAGATGCCCATGATCTCCCAGCCGACCAGGAGCACCATCAGGTCGCCGGAGTAGACGACGACCAGCATCGCGGAGGTGAAGAGGGAGACGAGCGCGGCGTACGACGGGTAGCGGGGGTCGTCGCGGAGGTAGCCGGTCGAGTAGATCTGCACGCAGGTCGCGACGACGCCGACGAGGACGGCGACGAGCGCCGCGAAGCCGTCGATGTGGAGGCTCAGATCGATCGGGACCGAGCCGGTCGGGGTGAGCTGGGTGGCGGCGTCGATCGCCTTGCCTCCGCCCTGGCGGGCGGCGACCAGGACGGCGAGGACCGCGGCGGCGAGGGTCGGCAGCACGGCCAGGGGGCGGACGAAGCCGGGCGCGGTGCGGCCGAGCAGAAGGCCGGCGGCGGAGCCGAGGAAGGGAAGGAGGGGGACGAGGACGGCGAGGGTGGTCGTGGTCACGCGGCGGCCTCGGCCTTCTCCTCGGCGGACGGCTGTTCCTCGGCCGACGGCTGTTCCCTGGTGTCGCGGAGACGGTCGACGTCCGCGGTGCCGCGGTTGCGGTGGACCATCAGGACGATGGCGAGACCGATGCCGATCTCCGCGGCGGCGACGGCGATCGTGAAGAGGGTGAGGGCCTGGCCGGCGTGGAGGGTGTCGCGGAGCCAGACGTCGAAGGCGACCAGGTTGAGGTTGACGGCGTTGAGCATCAGCTCGACGGACATCAGGACCAGGATCGCGTTGCGGCGGGCCAGCACGCCGTAGAGACCGACGGAGAAGAGGAGGGCGGCGAGGACGGCCGGGTAGGCGAGGTGCATCAGTTCTCGTCCTCCTTCTTCTTCCGGGAGAGGACGATCGCGCCGACCAGGGCGGCGAGGAGCAGCACCGACAGCGCCTCGAAGGGCAGCACCCAGTGCTGGAAGAGGATCTCGCCGGTCACGCCCGTGGAGCCCTGGGCGGGGCCGTCCAGGTCGATCCAGGTCGTACGGAACGCGTCGACGACGACCCAGACGAGGGCGGCCGCGGCGGCCAGGGCGACGGCGAGGGCGACCGGCCGGTTGCCGGAGTCGGCGTCCGGGGAGCGGCCGATGGGGGCCTTGGTGAGCATGAGACCGAAGAGGAGGAGGACGACGACGGAACCGACGTAGATCAGGACCTGGACCCAGGCGATGAACTCGGCGGTCAGGAGCAGGTACTCGACGGCGAGCCCGCCGAGCGCCACGACCAGCCAGAGGGCGGCGTGCACCAGCTGGCGGGTGGTGACGGTGACGAGGGCGGCGCCGAGGGTGGCGATGCCGACGAGGACGAAGGCGACCTCGACGCCGGTGGGCGAGAGGAAGCCGTGGGTGGCCTGGGCGGCGGTCTGGGCGACCGTCTGGGCGGCGAGGATCACTGCTGGTCCTCCTGGGCCTCGGCTTCGGCGGCGGCTTGGGCGGCCTGCGCGGCGGCCTTCTCCGCCGCCTTGCGGGCCGCGGCGATCTCCTTCGGCTCCTCCGCGCGCGGGTCGAGCGCGGGCGGCTCGGGGACCGTCCACATCCACTCGCGGAGCTTGTCGCGCTCGTGGGTGAGCTCGTGGATGTCGGTCTCCGCGTACTCGAACTCGGGCGACCAGAACAGCGCGTCGAAGGGGCAGACCTCGATGCAGATGCCGCAGTACATGCAGAGCGCGAAGTCGATGGCGAAGCGGTCGAGGACGTTCCGGCTGCGCTCACGGCCGCCGGGGGCGGCGGGCGGCACCGTCTCCTTGTGGGAGTCGATGTAGATGCACCAGTCGGGGCACTCACGGGCGCACAGCATGCAGACCGTGCAGTTCTCCTCGAACAGGCCGATGACCCCGCGGGTGCGGGGCGGCAGCTCGGGCTGCACGTCCGGGTACTGCGCGGTGACGTTCTTCTTCGTCATCGTGCGGAGGGTGACGGCGAGGCCCTTGGCGAGGCCGGAGCCGGGAATGCGGGGCCGGGTGGGCGGGAGGGACGCGGTCATGGTTACTGGATCGCCACCTTCACGATGCCGGTGAGCGCGATCTGCGCGAGCGCGAGCGGGACAAGGGTCGTCCAGGCGAGCTTCTGGAGCTGGTCCTCGCGCAGGCGCGGGTAGCTCACGCGCAGCCAGATGACGACGAAGGCGAGGACGGCCGCCTTGAGGAGGGTCCAGACCCAGCCGAGGCCGTCGGCGCCGAAGGGGCCGTGCCAGCCGCCGAGGAAGAGGACGGTGGTGAGACCGCAGAGGACGACGATGCCGGCGTACTCGGCGAGCAGGAACAGCGCGAAGCGGAGGCCGGTGTACTCGGTGTACGCGCCGAAGATGATCTCCGAGTCGGCGACCGGCATGTCGAACGGGGGCCGCTGGAGCTCCGCGAGGCCGGCGACGAAGAACACGAGCGCGCCGATGATCTGCCAGGGCAGCCACCACCACTCGAAGGCGTTCAGGATGCCGGGCAGCGAGACGGTGCCGGCGGCCATCGCGACCGAGGCGGCGGCGAGCAGCATCGGCAGCTCGTACGCGAGCAGCTGGGCGGCGGTACGGAGGGCGCCGAGCAGCGAGAACTTGTTCGCGGAGGCCCAGCCGGCCATGAGGCTGCCGAGGACGCCGACGCCCATGACGGCGAGCACGAAGAAGATGCCCGCGTCGACGAGCTGCCCGACGGCCCCCTCGCTCGGCCCGATGGGGATCGCGACGAGGACGAGGAGGTACGGGAGGAGGGCGACGGCCGGCGCGAGCTGGAAGATCCGCCGGTCCGCGTCCTTCGGGACCACGTCCTCCTTCTGCGCGAACTTCACGCCGTCGGCGACGAGCTGGGCCCAGCCGTGGAAACCGCCCGCGTACATGGGGCCGAGCCGGCCCTGCATGTGGGCCATGACCTTGTGCTCGGTCTGCCCGATGACGAGCGGCAGCACGAGGAAGACCCCGAAGACGATGAGCAGCCGGACGGCGACGTCGAGTGCGTCGTTCACGCGGGATCGCCTCCGGCGGGGTCGGTGGGGTGGTCGTTGTCGCCGGCGTTGCCGTCGGCGGGCTCGCCCTGACGGGCGGGGTCGGTCGCCTCCGGCGGCGCGGCGGGCGCGGACGCCGGGGCGTCCGGAGCCTCGGGGGCCGGGGCCTCCGTCGGGGCCGGGACCTCCGTCGGGGACGCGGCCTCCTTCGGGGCCGGGGCCTCCGTCGGGGCCGGGACCTCCGTCGGGGACGCGGCCTCCGTCGGGGCCTCCGGGCCGGGGGCCGCAGCCTGCTGCGGGGCTGGCTCGTCGGCTGCCGGGGCGGCCGGGACCTCGGTGGCGGGCTCCGGGGCCGCTGGGGCCGGGGCCGAGTCGTCGGGTGCCGGGGTTGCGGGGCCCTTCGGTGGCGCGGGCTCGGCCGGTGCCGTCGGCTCCTCGTCGAAGGCCGGGCGGGCGTGGTGCCAGGGAGCGTCCGAGCTGCGGGTACGCGGAGTGGCGGCCCCCGCGCGGGGCGCGGGGCCGGCCGTGTCCGGCGTCTCGTCCGCCGAGGACGGAGCCGTCTGGCTCGCCGAGCCGTCCGCCGCGGAGCGCGTACGGCGCGGCGGGCGGGCCGTGGAGGCCGGGGCCTCCGTGGAGCCGCCCGACTCCGGAGCCGTCTGGCTCGCGGAACCGTCCGCTGCCGAGCGGGAACGGCGCACCGGCGCACCCGGCTCCGGGGTCGCCTGGCTTGCCGAGCCGTCTGCCGCCGTGCGCGTGCGGCGCGGCGGGCGGCCCGCAGGGGCGGGGGTCTCCGTCGTCGCGCCCGGCTCCGGGACCGCCTGGCTCGCCGAGCCCTCCGACGCCGAGCGGGTGCGGCGCGGCGGGCGGGTCGCGGTGGCGTCCTCCGTCGTCGCGCCCGGCTCCGGGACCGCCTGGCTCGCCGAGCCCTCCGTAGCCGTGCGGGCTCGGCGCACCGGGCGCTCGCCGGCAGCCGCGCGGGCCGGGCGGGCGGGGGCCGGGGGGAGCTGGCCCTTCAGGGGGCCCCATTCGTTCGGGTCCGGGACGCCCGGCGGGAGCATCTGGCGGCGCTTCGGGCCGCCGCCGTCGTGCGACTCGCCCGGCTCCTTCGCGCCCGGCCACGCCTTGGCGACCCGCGCCGCGAGGACGAAGTCCTTGCGCAGCGGGTGGCCCTCGAAGTTCTCGGGGAGCAGGAGCGGGACGAGGTGCGGGTGGCCCTCGAAGGCCACACCGAACATCTCGTGCGTCTCGCGCTCGTGCCAGCCCGCGCCCGCGTACACCTCGACGGCGGTGGGCAGCAGCGGCGCGTCGTGCGGGACCGTCGTGCGCAGCAGGAGCCGCTTCGGGGCGCCCTCCCCCAGCGCCACCACGTGCGCGCACACGCGGAAGCCCGTACCCGGCTCGTCCACCGCGCTCAGCCAGTCGAAGTAGGTGCAGCCCAGCTCGTCGCGGGCCGTCGTGAGCGCAGTGAGCCAGGCCGTCGGCGGGACGTCGACCGTCAGCAGGTCGTAGGCCCGCTCCGCCGTCGCCTCCTCGCCGAAGACCTCCGTCACGGAGTCGGGGAGGGAGTCGTACGTGCTCATGCCTGGCCTCCCGGCGGGGGCGTCAGCGGGCTCGTCAGCTGCGCCACCGACGGATGCGTCGCGTACCGCTCCGCCAGGCTCTCCCGGGCGATCTTCTCCTGGAGCTTGAGGATGCCCTGGAGCAGCGCCTCGGGCCGCGGCGGGCAGCCCGGCACGTACACGTCGACGGGGATGATCTGGTCGACGCCCTTGGTGACCGAGTACGAGTCCCAGTACGGGCCGCCGCAGTTCGAGCAGGCGCCGAAGGAGATGACGTACTTCGGCTCGGGCATCTGCTCGTACAGACGCTTCACGGCCGGCGCCATCTTGTCCGTCACCGTGCCCGAGACGATCATCAGGTCGGCCTGGCGCGGGCCCGGCGCGAAGGGGATCACGCCGAGCCGGATGAAGTCGTGCCGGGCCATCGACGCGGCGATGAACTCGATCGCGCAGCAGGCGAGGCCGAAGTTGAAGACCCACAGGCTGTAGCGGCGGCCCCAGTTCAGGACCACCTTCATCGGCTCGGGGGCCAGCCGGGCGAGCGTGCCCAGCTTCGGGGCCGGGAGCGGGGTCACGTCCATGTCAGGACGCCCTTCTTGTATGCGTAGAGCAGCCCCACGGCGAGGAAGCCCAGGAAGACGAACATCTCGACCAGGGTCGTCGCGCCGTAGCCGGGCGCGGCGAAGACCGTCGCCCAGGGGAAGAGGAAGATCGAGTCGACGGCGAAGATGACGTAGAGGAAGGCGTACACGTAGTAGCGGACCTGGGTGTGGGCCCAGCCCTCCCCGACGGGGTCGACACCGCACTCGTAGGTGAGGAGCTTCTCGGGCGTCGGCACGACAGGCCTGAGCAGCCGGCCCGCGCCGAACGCCACGGCGACGAAGAGCACGCCGACGACGGCGAGCAGGCCGACGACGGAGTACGTCTGGAAGTAGTCCGCCGCGTCGGCCGCGACAACGGTCGGTTCCCGCACGTCCGCCCCTCGGTCTCGGTGTCTCATGAGTCACTCTGTACGCACGCGAGTCTAGGCCCTGCTAAAGGGACCGTAAGCAGTCGCGGGTGCCTTCGTGAGCGCTGCGGCAAGTGGGGATAGCCCCCCTTCCGCTCACCCACCTCCCCCATGGCGTCGCGGCCTGCCCGACCGGCAGTCTGGGGAGCATGAGCGCCGATCTTGATCCCGTCGAGTCCGCCGAGTCGTCCCGCCCCTCCGGCCCGTCCGGCTCCGACTCCCCCGGCACCCCCGAAACCCCCGGCCCGTCCGGCCCCTCCGGTTCCGCCGACGACCCGCGTCCGCCGCTGCGGTTCGCCTACGGCAGGGAGACCTGGAAGGAGATCGCCTTCCTCCTCTCCAACCTCTTCACCTCGGTGGCCGGCTTCGTGTACGCGATCGTCGGCATCGCCCTCGGCGTCGGCCTCTCGGTCACCGTCATCGGCCTGCCGCTGCTCGCCCTCGGCCTCGGCGGCGCCCGTCTGATCGGCCGGTCGGAGCGGGCGCGGGCCCGCGGGCTGCTCGGGGTGAAGGTCGTCGAGCCGTCGCCGCTGCCCCGGCACCGCGGCTTCTTCGGCTGGCTCTGGGGCTCGCTGAAGGACCCGGTGGCCTGGCGGACCCAGCTGTACGGGCTGATCCGGCTGCCCTGGGGGATCGTGACGTTCACCGTGACCCTGGTCTCGCTCCTCGTCCTCTGGCCCGTCCTCCCCTTCGTGGCCCGCGGCCTCGCCAACGCCGACCGGGGCATGGTCAGGGGGCTGCTCTCGCCCTCCGACGAGCTGGAGCGGCGGATCGCCGAGCTGGAGTCGGACCGGGGCGTGGTCGTGGACACGGCGGCGGCGGACCTGCGGCGCATCGAGCGGGACCTGCACGACGGGGCGCAGGCGCGGCTCGTGGCCCTCGCGATGGGGCTCGGCCTCGCCAAGGAGAAGCTGCTGGAGGACCCGGAGGCCGCCGCGGCGATGGTCGACGAGGCGCACGGCGAGGTGAAGCTGGCCCTGCAGGAGCTGCGGGACCTCGCCCGGGGCATCCACCCGGCCGTCCTCACCGACCGGGGCCTGAGCGCGGCGCTCTCCTCCGTCTCGGCGCGCTGCACGGTGCCGGTGACGGTGAACGTGGACCTGGCGGAGCGGCCGGCGGAGGCGATCGAGGGCATCGCGTACTTCACGGTCTCGGAACTCCTCCAGAACGTCTCCAAGCACGCGCGTGCCCGGTCCGCCTCCGTGGAGGTCTGGCGTGCGGACGAGCGGCTGATGCTCCAGGTGCGGGACGACGGGGCCGGCGGGGCGCGCTTCGACGGCGGTACGGGGCTCGCGGGGCTCTCGGAGCGGCTCGGGGCGGTCGACGGGCTGCTGGTCCTGGACTCCCCCGAGGGCGGTCCGACGACGGTCACGGCGGAGCTGCCGTGGCGGTCGCGGCCGGCGACCGCGTCCCGCAGGTAGGGGGTACGTCCGCGGGTGGCGCCCGCAGGTAGGGAAAACCCCCGCCCGCAGACGCCCACCCGCCTCATGGTCCGGCGGGGCCCGGGACGGAACCCTGGAACACGTACCGCTACCGCCCCCTCCCAGGAGACGAGGAAGACCGCGATGGCTGCCCACCCCCTCCCTGCCGCGATCCGCGCGCCCTTCGAGGCCCGCACCTGGCGCGCCGTCCTGTACGTGCTGATCGGGTTCCCGCTGAGCGTCTGCTGGTTCGTGCTCTCGATCGCCTTCGTGTCGGCCGGCGCCGGGCTGCTCATCACCTTCCTCGGCGTGCCGATCCTGGCCGGGGCGCTCGGCATGTGCCGGGGCTTCGGCGCGGTGGAGCGGGCCCGGGCGCGCGGGCTGCTCGACCTCCACGTCGCCGCGCCGGAGCCGGTGCGCGGGCGGACCGGCGGGGCGCTCTCCTGGATGGGGGCCATGCTGAAGAGCGGCGCGTCGTGGCGACACCTGCTGTACGCGGTGCTGCACATGCCGTGGGCGGTGTTCTCGTTCGCGGTGACCGTGGCGCTCTACGCCTGGGGCTGGGCCCTCTTCACGTACCCGCTGTGGCAGTGGGTCTTCCCCGCGTGGGTCGGGCAGGACGGGATCCAGCTGTACGGGGACGCCACGCACTCCTTCTACCTGGACGCGCCCTTCGAGATCGCCGTGACCAGCGCCATCGGGCTCGTGTTCGTCCTCGTCGGCCCCTGGGTGCTGCGGGGACTCGTCTCCGTCGACCGGCTCCTCGTCTCCGGGCTCCTCGGCCCGTCCCGGCTGGCCTCGCGCGTCACCGAGCTGGAGTCCGACCGGGGCGTCGTCGTCGACACCGCCGCGGCCGATCTGCGGCGCATCGAGCGCGACCTGCACGACGGGGCGCAGGCGCGGCTCGCCGCGCTCGCGATGGACCTGGGGCTCGCGAAGGAGAAGCTGGCGCGGGACCCGCAGGCGGCGGCGGTGCTCGTCGACGAGGCGCACGGCGAGGTGAAGCTCGCCCTCCAGGAGCTGCGGGACCTCGCGCGGGGCATCCACCCGGCGGTCCTCACCGACCGGGGCCTGGACGCGGCGCTCTCCGCCGTCGCCTCCCGGTGCTCGGTCCCGGTGTCCGTGGACGTGGACCTGCCCTCGCGGCCGGCGCCGGCGATCGAGGGCATCGCGTACTTCACGGTCTCGGAGCTCCTCCAGAACGTCACCCGGCACTCGGGGGCGCGGCGGGCGTGGGTGGACGTGTGGCGCACGGAGAACCGGCTGATGCTGCAGGTACGGGACGACGGGGTGGGGGGCGCGGTCATCGGGGGCGGATCGGGGCTGGCGGGGCTCGCGGAGCGGGTCGGGGCGGTGGACGGGGTCCTGGCGGTGGACTCGCCCGCGGGCGGCCCGACGACGGTGACGGTGGAACTGCCCTGGCGCGCGTAGGCCTCTCACGGGACCCGCGCCCCGTGCCGCCCCCGTTGTGAGCACCGCTCCACCGGGGCGGAGCCCCGCCCGTTGCGGGCTGCGCCCTCGCCGCCTCCCGTTGTGGGCAGGCGTTCCGCAAGGGGCGATGGGGGTCCCCCCTGCTCGAGCGAAGCCGAGAGCTTGGGGGAGGGTGGGCACAACGGACGGCGCCCTTGCCGACGCCAGAGGCTCCCCCGCCTGAACCCGCACCGAGCGTGCGCCGCGCAATGGGGTGCGGGTCAGGGCGCGGAACGCGGAGGCGCCGCTGAAGGGCGCCGTCCCGTGTGCCCACCCGTCCCTCCCCCTAGGACTTCGTCCTGGGGGGACCCCCATGCGGGACGATTGCCCACACGGCAGCGGGCACTGCCCAGCGCGGGCGCGCCCCACACGGAGGCGGGCCCGCATGGCGTCGCACCGCCCGGGCGCGGGGCCCGCACGGCACGGCCGCCCGCCCGTCGTCGTCGCGGGAGGTGCCATGCTGAAGGTCCGACCGGAGGATCTACGCAGGGGGCGGCAAAGCGTGAGTGGGCAAGACGTGGCGGGGCGCGTGCGGGTGGTCATCGCCGAGGATTCCGTACTGCTCAGGGAGGGGCTGACCCGGCTCCTGACCGATCTGGGGCACGACGTCGTCGCGGGGGTCGGGGACGGGGAGGCCCTCGTGGAGACGGTGGCCCGGCTCGCCGGGGACGGCGCGCTCCCGGACGTCGTCGTCGCGGACGTCCGGATGCCGCCGACCCACACCGACGAGGGCGTGCGGGCGGCGGTGCGGCTCCGGAAGGAGCACCCGGGACTCGGCGTGCTCGTGCTGTCGCAGTACGTGGAGGAGCAGTACGCCACCGAACTCCTGGCCGGTTCCAGCCGGGGCGTGGGCTATCTGCTGAAGGACCGCGTCGCCGAGGTCCGCGAGTTCGTGGACGCCGTCGTCCGGGTCGCCGGAGGCGGTACGGCCCTGGACCCCGAGGTCGTGCAGCAGCTCCTGGGCCGGAGCCGGCAGCAGGACGTGCTGGCGAACCTGACCCCGCGCGAGCGGGAGGTCCTCGGTCTCATGGCCGAGGGGCGGACGAACTCCGCCATCGCGAAGGCGCTGGTCGTGAGCGACGGTGCGGTGGAGAAGCACATCAGCAACATCTTCCTGAAGCTGGGTCTCTCCCCGAGTGACGGTGATCACCGCCGGGTACTCGCCGTATTGACGTACCTGAAGTCCTGATCATCTGACACCTTGTCAGATATCCTGGTCCTGGTTCCAAGGGATGAGCCGGAATCCGACTTTCCGGAACACTCCGGGTGGCGACGGAACGTGACAATTCAAGGCAAGAGGGCATCTCAAGAAGAGGTCCGCGATGTGAGAAGTCCCGGGAAGGCCCCCCTTACCGTCGTAGGGTGGGCCTCGGGACGGAAGGTGATCTCCGCACGGAGGCCGCCTGCCGCACCCCGAGCCTTCTCCCCGCCTCCGGCGGAGAGTCCCCTTGCCGCGAGGGAGGTCCAGTTCAGTGACCAGCCAGGTCAGTAGCGAGGCCGGTGAGGCCCTGGTCGGGGAGCAGCGCAGCGCCCCGGCGACGCCCCACCACGGCACCGAGAAGGAAGTACGCCGGCTCGACCGGGTGATCATCCGTTTCGCGGGCGACTCCGGTGACGGCATGCAGCTGACGGGTGACCGTTTCACCTCGGAGACGGCGTCCTT
>NZ_JBEOVH010000060.1:6531-18377 GCF_040295385.1 Streptomyces sp. NPDC002825 | reverse complement strand
CACCCGGGGGGTCGGCCCCCCCCCGCGGGGCCCGCCCCCGGGCGGCCCCCGCCGCCAGCGCTTCGGTACGGACCGGCGTGGCGTCTGCCGGGTGAAGATCAGGCGCCCTGCTGCCGGCGGCGCGCCTTCTCCTCGTTGCGCTCCTTGATGCGGACGGTCTCCTTGCGGACCTCCGCCTGGGTGGCCCGCTCCTTCTGGAGCCACTCGGGGGACTCCTCACGGAGCGCCTGGATCTGCTCGGTGGTCAGCGGCTCGGTGATGCCGCCGCGCGCGAGACCGGCGATGGAGACGCCCAGTCGCGCCGCGACCACCGGGCGGGGGTGCGGACCGTTCTTGCGCAGCTCCTGGAGCCAGGCGGGGGGATTGGCCTGGAGCTCGTTGAGCTCGGTGCGCGAGACGACACCCTCCTGGAACTCTGCGGGGGTGGCCTCGAGGTACACACCCAGCTTCTTCGCCGCGGTCGCGGGCTTCATCGTCTGGGTGTTCTGGTGCGACGTCATGGTGTCAAGGGTATCGAGCATGCGGGCGAGCTCCGACCACGTCGGCTACCGGTAACCTGGCGGGGTGACAGGCTCGGACGCTTCCCCCGCAGAATCCCCCTCCTCCTTCCGGCTGGCCTACGTGCCGGGAGCGACACCCGCGAAGTGGGTGCGGATCTGGAACGAGCGCCTGCCCGACGTGCCCCTCACCCTCCACGCCGTGACCCCGGCCGAGGCCTTCGCCGTGCTCCGCGAGGGCGCCGCCGACGCGGGTCTCGTCCGGCTGCCCGTCGACCGGGACGACCTCAGCGCGATCCCGCTCTACACGGAGACGACGGTCGTCGTGATCCCCAAGGACCATCTGTTCGCGGCGGTGGAGGAGGTCTCCGCGGAGGACCTCGCCGACGAACTCGTCCTGCACCCCCTCGACGACACCCTCGGCTGGGAGCAGCCGCCCGGCCGCCCCGCCATGGAGCGCCCGGCGACGACCGCCGACGCGATCGAGCTGGTCGCCGCGGGCATCGGCGTGCTCGCCGTACCGCAGTCGCTGGCCCGGCTGCACCACCGCAAGGACCTCACCTACCGGACCCTGGTCGGCGTCCCGCAGTCGCGGGTGGCGCTGTCGTGGCCGGCGGCGGACGATGCGCCCGACCTGGTGGAGGAGTTCATCGGCATCGTCCGCGGCCGCACCGTGAACAGCACCCGGGGCCGCCGCGCCGAGGAGAAGAAGGGTCAGAAGCAGCCCAGGCAGCAGCGGGCCGCGAAGCCGGCACGGCAGGGGAAGCCGGGCGCGGGCTCCCGGACCGGCGGGAAGCCGGCCGCCTCCCGCAAGGGCGGTGCGGGCTCCGGCCGCAGCGGGAAGCCGCGCCGCGGCCGCGGCTGAACCGTCCGCACGGCCGGAAGCCGGACCGTCCGCACGGCGGACGCCCCGCGCCCGGCCTCCGGCGCCTCGGCATACTGACGCCTCCTGATCATCGAATCGATCACCGATTCGATCACCGAGATCATCCAGGAGGAGCTTTGGCCGCCAGTTTCAGGACCGTCGTCGAGGTGGGACCGGACCACCTCGACCAGGCCCGGTCCATCGACCGGGTGTTCCAGGAGGCGATCGCCCCGGCGACCGTCAACTTCGACTTCGAGGCGATCCACCGGGCGGCCTCGGCCGTCCCGGACAGCGACGTGGTGAAGATGGTCCGGGGCTGGGGGCTGCAGGAGCACGCCCCCGTCCTCGTCATGGTCCTCTCCCTCAAGGAGGCCGTCCGCCAGGCGCTGCCGCCGGAGTGCGCCGAGGCCCGCTTCTGGGCCACCGTCGAGCGGGAGCTCGTCCAGGCCTTCACCGGGCTCGCCGCGCAGGAGGGCCGGCCCGGACTCTCCTTCTACGAGGAGTCCGAGGACCGCACCCGCTTCTACCGGGACCTGTTCTTCGCCCTCCAGGACGAGGAGACCGGGGACCACATGTACGCCCTGGCCTTCTGCGTCGACGTGACCGTCGAGCTGCCGAAGGACCGGACCCTCGCGCTCGAACTGACCGACATCGTGCCCTTCGCGGTGCGGCTCAACGCGATCGTGGTCCGCCAGACCCTGGGCGTCTCGGTCTGACCGTACGAGCGACCGTACGACCGGCCCTCGCGGCCGACCCGTACCGGCTCCGTACCGGCCCGCCGTCCCGGGCCGGATCCCAGGAGCACACGACCACTCAGCCCGGCAGACGCAGCCGCCTGCCCCGCGCCGCCGCGACGAGCTCGGGCACCGTGGCGAGCTTGACCCGGGGACGCCCCGCGTCTCGGCCCCGCGCCCGCTCCGCCCGGTCGATGGAGGCGAGACCGCGCGCGTCGACGAGCCCCCGGCCGCTGCGGCTCTTCGCGAGCCGCCGGAACTCCTGGGACGTGCCCGTCGGCTTCGGCAGCACTCCGGCGACCGCGTCCGCGAGCAGCGTCCCGACCGTCTCCTCCGCGCACGCCCGGTTGGCCCCGATGCCCCCGGACGGCCCCCGCTTGATCCAGCCCACGACATAGCTGCCGGGCAGCCCCGCCACCCGCCCCGCCTCGTGCGGCACGGTGCCGGTCTCCTCGTCGAACGGCAGCCCCGCGAGCGGCACTCCGCGGTAGCCGACGGCCCGCACGAGCAGCCCCGCCCCGATCTCCGTACCGGACGCCGAACCGTCCTCCGTCACCCGCACCGCCCGCACGCGGCCGTCGCCGAGCGCCTCGACGGGGGCGGAGTGGAAGCGCAGCACGATCCTGCGCCGGTCCGAAGCGGGCGCCCGCTTCCAGTCCACCGTCTCCCGGGCGACGCCCCGCAGGAGTGCGGCCTTCGTCCCGGCCTCCGCCGCGTCGATCGCCGCACCGGTGCGCGGATCGGTGTCGTCGACGACCAGGTCGACGCCGGGCAGATGCTTCAGGGCGAGCAGTTCGGAGGTGGTGTACGCGGCGTCCTCGGGTCCCCGGCGGCCGAGCAGCACCACCTCGCGGACCCGTGCGTCGCGCAGGGCGGCGAGCGCGTGGTCGGCGATGTCCGTACGGGCCAGGGCGTCCGGGTCCGAGACGAGGACGCGGGCCACGTCGAGCGCCACGTTGCCGTTGCCGACCACGACGACCCGCTCGGCGGAGGGGCTCACCGCGTCCGCGCCGGTCTCGGGGTGCGCGTTGTACCAGGAGACGACGGAGGTCGCCGAGACGCTGCCCGGCAGGTCCTCGCCGGGGATGCCGAGCCGCCGGTCGGAGGGCGCGCCCACCGCGTAGACCACCGCGTCGTGGTGCGCGGCGAGTTCCCCGGCGGTGACGTCCCGGCCGATCTCGACGCCGAGCCGCATGCGGACCCGGGGGTGGGCGTGGAAGCGGGCGAAGGTCTCCCCGGCACCCTTGGTCGCCGGATGGTCCGGCGCAACGCCGTACCGGACGAGACCGCCGGCCACCGGCAGCCGGTCGATCAGCGTCACCTCGGCGTTGGTGTGCAGGAGCAGGTCCTCCGCGGCGTACATGCCGGCCGGTCCCGTACCGACGATCGCGACGCGGATCGGGGCGAGGTCGGAGGGGAGCGAGCGGGTGAAGACGGGTTCGCCCCAGGTGTGGAAGAGGGGCGAGGCCAGGACGGGAGCGGGCTCGCGTCCCGCGTAGTGGGCGGCGTTGATCGCCTCGTACTCCCGCAGGGGCTCGGGCAGCCGGTCGGCCGGGAAGATCGCGTCGACCGGGCAGGCGTCTGCGCAGGCGCCGCAGTCGATGCAGGACCTGGGGTCGATGTACAGCATCTCCGTCGTGCCGAAGTCCGGTTCGTCGGGCGTCGGGTGGATGCAGTTGACGGGACAGACGGCGACGCAGGTGGCGTCGTTGCAGCAGGTCTGGGTGATGGCGTAGGTCATGGCGTCGGCTCAGCTCGGATCCGGGGAGACGGGGAAAGGGGGGCCGGTCAGACGAGGTGCGCGCGCTGGTAGAAGAAGAGCGCGGGGCGGGTCAGCATCCCGACGTCCGCGAGGAACTCCATGAGGCCGGAGCAGCTGGCCCGGAGCCGCGCCTTGTAGTGCTCGTTGGCGGCGGCCTCGCGGCGGGCGCGCTCGGGGTCGAGGCCGGCCCGCACGTACACCTCAGGGTTCACCAGGCTGGTGATGATGTAGTACGCGGCGATCGCGACGACGAGCGCCTGGAAGTGGCGGCGCGCCCTGCTCGCGCGGGCGAGATGGCGGCGCGTCTCGTCCCGGGCGAACTTCATGTGCCGGGACTCCTCGACGACGTGGATGTTGTTGATGGTGCGGACGAAGGGGACGACCCGCTCGTCGCGCATCCAGTCGCGCTGCATGACGTCGAGCACCTCCTCGGCGACCAGGATCCCGGCGTAGGCGGCCTCGCCGAAGCCGACGGTCTTCATGAAGCGGCCGAGTTCCAGCACCGCTCGCCTGGGCTTGTAGGAGGGCGCGCCGAGCTTCTGGGAGCCACGGGCGAACATGATGGAGTGCCGGCACTCGTCGGCGATCTCGGTGAGGGCCCATTGGAACCGGGGGTCGGTGTGGTCCATGAGGTAGATGTCGCGCAGCACCATCTGCTGGAGGATCATCTCGAACCAGATGCCGGTGCTGGCCACCGAGGCCGACTCCTGCCGGGTCAGCTCCTTGCGCTGCTCCTCGGTCATCTCGTTCCAGTAGGCGGTCCCGTAGAGGCTGTTCCACTCCGGGCTCTGGCCGTGGAAGTCCTTGTCGAGGGGGGTGTCCCAGTCGACCTCGGTGGCGGGGTCGTACGAGAGCTTGGCGGCCGACAGGAGCAGCCGCGCGGCGACGTCGTGGTCTTCGTTGTCGGGGCGGACGGTGCTGCTGGCCATGGTGCGGCTCCTCGGGGTCGCGCGGGCGGCTCGGGGGCTTGTTAGACGGAGCGTCTAGCAAGCTTGTTAGACGGAACGTATAGCAAGGCCCCCGGGGAGGCCTACCCCTCGGTACGGACTTTCTTCCGCCGGGCTTACCGCGGGTACGCGAACGGGGCCGGAGCCATGGCGGCTCCGGCCCCGTCCGGGGGTGCGAGGGATCAGAAGGTGAGGTTCCAGGCGTCGATCCTGCCCGTGTCCTGGTTCGCGTTGTCGTTCACGCGGAGCTTCCAGACGCCGTTCGCGACCTCCGAGGAGGCGTCGACCGTGTACGTCTGGAGGATGTTGTCCGTGCTGCTGCCGGTGCGGTTGTGCAGGGTGTACACGGTGCCGTCCGGGGCCACCAGGTCGACCTTCAGGTCACCGATGTAGGTGTGCTTGATGTCGACGCCCACCTTGAGCGTGGCCGGGGCGTTGCCCGTCACGCCGCTGACCGTGATGGGGCTCTCGACCGTGGAGTTGTCCGCGATCGCGTAGTCGTTGAGGTTCTCGAAGTACGCGCCGGTCGGCGGGGTGGTGCTGCCCACGGCCTTCAGGGCGTCCACGCGGCCCTCGCCGAAGAAGCTGTTCTTCGCCGTGGTGCCGGTGCAGCGGGCGTCCGAGGGGCAGGCCAGGTCGGTGGCCTGCTCGCCGAGCTTCGCCCGGATGTCCGCCGGGGTGTACGTGGGGTTGGCGCTGGCGAGCAGCGCGGCGACGCCCGCCACGTGCGGGGAGGCCATCGAGGTGCCGCTCAGCGAGGCGTACTTGCCGCCGGGGACGGTGCTGTAGACGGACTCGCCGGGGGCCGAGACCTCGATGATGTTGCTGCCGTAGTTGGAGAACGACGCCTTGGACGTGCCGCTGGTGCCGTTCGCCGCGACCGTGACGACGCCCGGCAGCTCGGCCGGGATGTCGAGGCAGTCGCTGGTGAGGGTCCGGGTGACCGGCGTCGAGTCGTTCGGGCTCGACGAGTCGGTGGTCTTGTTGGCGAGGTCGACGTTGGAGTTGCCGGCCGCCGCGACCTGGAGCGAGCCCTTGCCCTCGGCGTAGGCCTGGGCGCGGCCCACGCCCTCCAGGATGGCCGCCTGGTCGAGGTCGTTCGGGCAGTTGAACTGCCACGGGTCCGTGTAGTAGCTGTTGTTGGTGACCTTGAAGCCGTGGTCACCGGCCCACACGAGGCCGCAGATGGTGTTCTCCGCGAAGAAGAGCGTGGTGCCGGGCTCGGCGATGCGCACCGAGGAGATCTTCACGCCCGGCGCGACGCCGATGGCGCCCTTGCCGTTCTTGGCGGCCGCGACCGTGCCGGCGACGTGGGTGCCGTGCTGGTCGACGTCGCGCCAGGCCCCGGCGCGGGTGTCCGCCTTGCCGTAGGCGCAGGAGACCGAGTCGGCGGCGTTGAAGTTCGGCGCCAGATCCTGGTGCTGGTCGTCGACGCCGGTGTCCAGGATGCCGACCTTGACCGTGGCGGAGCCCTGGTTGACGGCCCAGGCCTGGTCGGCCTTGATCTGGGTCATGTCCGAGCGGACGGGCTCCGTCGTGGGCGCGGCGGCCTGCGAGGGGTTGGCCGGGAGCGCCGGGTTGTAGGCGTCGGCGGGGACGTCGGAGGTACGGGTCGCGCCGACCTTCTGGACGCCGGAGACGCCGCGCATGGTGGCGGCGAAGGAGGCGGAGGTCGAGTGCGCGACGATCACGCCGATCGCGTCGTACGAGGCGAAGACCGAGCCGCCGTTGTTGGCGACGGCGGTGCGGACGGCGCTGGTGTCGCCCGGGGTCGTGATGACCAGGTAGGCGCGGGTGCCGGCGGCCCAGGCGGCCGTGGCCGCGGCGGTGTTCGACGGGGCGGTCGCGGTGAACGCCGCGAGCGGCTCGTTGTCGAGGGGGGCGGCCTGCGCGAGGGAGACGGGTCCCGCGAGCGCCAGGGTCGTACCGAGGGCCGTCGCCGCGAGTCTCATGCGGCCGGATATCTGGGAAAACAATGCGTCCTCCGAAGGCCCGGTGGCGCGGGTGGCGCCGGCCGGGCCGTGTGTTGTGTGGGGTGGACGCAAGATCGCAGACAAACGGGGCGGAAGGAAGTCTTCTGTCCGACAAGCCCGTTCGTGTAACAAAATCTTGACTTGAACATGGCGACGAGAGGGCGATTTCCGTTCCTTCGCCCCCTCGCCGGGCCTTGCTCCTACTTCAGGTACGGTCCGGCCGTGCCGATCCTGCCGGGGCCGTTCAGGACGTACACCCGCAGGTTGCCCTTGCCGGGGGCGGCGAGGGAGAGGGTGCCGTCGGCGACCGTGCGGACGTCGCCGGTGACGGCGTCGGTGTACGTGCCGTTCGGGATGCCCGTGAACGTGGCGCCGCCCGAGACGGTGACGAGGGCGAAGCTGTCCGTCGAGCCGCTGGTGTAGCGGCGCTTGAACGCCATGCCGCCCGAGACGCCCTCGGTGGAGTACTGGCCCATCTGGAGCGCGGGGACCGCCCGGCGGATCTGGTTGAGCCGCTGGACGTGCCTGACCAGGGGCTGGGCGAGGGTGGTCGCGACCTGGCCGCTCGCCGAGGAGACCTGGGAGAAGTCGGAGGCCGTGACGGAGCCGGCGACGTGCTCGCCGAAGTAGGCGCGGCCGGTGGTCGCGAGCGGACAGGTCGGCCCGCAGTCGATCTTCTGACCCTTCTGGAACTCGATCTCGGAGCCGTAGTACAGCGTCGGGATGCCGCGGAAGGTCCACATCAGGGACATGTTCTCGGCCCAGGCGTCGGTGCCGCCCGCGTACCGCTCGCTCGACTTGTTGGGACCGTAGTCGTGGCTGTCGACGTAGACGACGTTGTAGGTGGCGTCGTTGTAACTGTCGTCGGAGTCCTTGCCGTTGGAGAAGGCGTTCTGCGCGTCACCGAAGTTCATGTGCATGCGCATGTCGATGACGTTCATGCCGGAGAAGCGGCTGTGGTCCGGGGTGTGGTAGCTGTTCCCGTCCAGGAAGGCGTTGGTGGAGGTGGGCTGGTTGCCGGTGCCCTGCTGCTGCTCGTAGTCGTACATCTCCAGGGCGGCCTTGGCGTCGTCGGCGTCGTACTCCTTGCGCTCCTTCCAGGTGTAGAACTGCGCGGAGTGGTTGACCGAGCCGCGGTTCCACTTGTCGTTGACGAAGGCGGCGACCTCGCCGAAGACGAAGAAGTTCGCGGCCGCCCCGGCGCCGTGGCGCTGGGTGACCCGTTCCTGGATGGCGGGCAGGAAGCGGCGGTTCCAGGTGGTGCGCGGGATGTGCACGGCCGTGTCGACGCGGAACCCGTCGACGCCCATGTCGATGTACTTGTCGTACGCGCCGATCAGGTAGTTCTGCACGGTCGCGTTCTCCGTGTCGAAGTCCGCCAGGTCCTCGTGCAGCCAGCAGGAACGCGCGTCCTCGCCCTCCCAGTTGCCGATCCAGCACTGGTGGTAGAGCTCCTCGGGGAACATGCCCGAAGTGGGGCTCGGCCACTGGCAGTTGTAGACCGTGTAGCCCTCGGCGCTCTTCCCGCCGGTCGGCTTGCCCCAGTTCACGCAGGTGTTGCCGGCGGGCTCCGCCGTCGACCACAGGTCGCCGTTGTAGTACGACTTGCCGCTCTTCGCGTCGACGGTCAGGCCGTCGTACTCGAAGCCGGGCTGCCCCTCGTCGTAGTACCAGCTCCACTGGCTGTCCCGGACGCCGTACACGGTCGGGACGAAGAGGCCCTTGGCGCCCCAGCGGGAGGAGTGGTTGTAGACGACGTCCTGGTAGATCTTCATGCCCTTGGCGTGGGCGGCGTCGATCAGGTCCTGGTAGGAGGCGCCGGCGGACTCCAGGCGCGGATCGACCCGGTAGAAGTCCCAGCCGTGGTAGCCGTGGTAGTCGTAGTCCGAGCGGTTGAGGACCACGGGGGTGACCCAGATCGCCGAGAAGCCGAGTCCCTTGACGTAGTCGAGCTTCTGGATGAGGCCCTTGAAGTCGCCCCGGAACATGGGGTCGTCGTTGGCCGCGTTGCCCGACTTGACGTGCTGGCTGCCGCCCCGGTTGTTCGACGGGTCGCCGTCGTTGAAGCGGGCGGTGAGGACGAAGTAGATCGGGTCCTTGCGCGGGTCGGTGCCGAGCGGCTTCCCGGCCGCTGGCGTGGCCGGCCGGTCGCCGGTGGTGGCGGTCGCGGGGGCCGAGGCGGCGGAGACGTTCCCGGCGGCGTCCACGGCCCTCACCGTGTAGGTGTACGCGGTCCGTTCGGCGAGGTTCGTGTCGGAGAACACCGTGGAGCCGACGTCGGTCACGACCGTGCCGCCGGTGCCGCCGGTACGGGTGACCTGGTACTTCGTGACGCCCCGGTCGTCGGCGGCCGGGTCCCAGGTGAGCAGTACGGAGACGCCGTCGGCTGCCGCGGTCAACCGGGCCGGGGCGGTGGGGGCCTGGGTGTCGGGCGGGGTCGCGGCGCACGGGTCGGCGGCGTTCGCCGTCACCACCCGGTTGCGCACGGTGGAGACGCCCGTGCCGATCGTGTAGTCGGAGCCGCCGTTGTTGTCCCAGGTGCCGTTGCCGTTGTTGAACGCGGCCTTGAGGGATGCGGCCGACCCGAGGTCGATCTCCCGCTTCCACCAGCCCGCGCAGGCCGTCTGCATGCCGACGCCCGGGACGGCGGTCCAGGCGCCGCCCGCGGGCTGGTAGTGGATGTTGGCGGTTGACCAGCCGAGCGCCTCGGTGGAGTAGTAGACCGTCGCCTTCGCGGCGGGGGCGGGCGTGGTGTCCCCGCAGGGGTCGGAGTGGGCGACGACCCCGTCCCTGACGGTGATGGCGCCCGTTCCCAGGGCGTAGTTGCGGCCGCCGTTGTTGTCCCAGGTGCCGGTGCCGTTGTTGAAGGTGGCCTGGAGTCCGGCGGCCGTGCCGAGGCTGACGGTCTTCTTCACCCAGTCCGTACAGGCGGGCTCCATGGCGACGCCGGGGACCGTGGTCCAGGCGCCGCCGTCCGGGGCGTAGTGCAGGTTGTAGGCGGCCCAGTTCTTCGTCTTCGTCCAGTAGAAGACCGTCGCCGTGTTCTCGGCGGTCGCCGCGGCAGGGGCGGTCCTGGGTGACGGGTCGTCGGGTGGCGCGGCGAGCAGGCCGAGGAGGCCGGCGGCCACGGCCAGGACGGCCACCGGGCGTCCGGGCGGCGGGAGGGGGGTGCGGCTCATCTGCTTCTCCAGGCGGAGGCGCGTTCCGTACGGGCCGGTGGGAGGGACGGGGATCGGCGCCGTTGGAAACACTGTCGGAAAGTTTCTGAAACAACTTGCGTCGGGCGGAAGTTACCGCCGCCGGTGCCGGAGGTAAAGACTTCTGGCGGAAGCGGTTTCTATACTCGGGCGGTCGCGGGCGGTCGCACGCGTGATCGACGTCGAGGGGTGTCCGATGAAACTGCCCGCGCCGCTGCACGTACTGAACGAAGGCCTGGCGTTCCTGCTCGAACTCGCCGCGCTGGCCGTGCTGGCCTGGTGGGGATGGGAGAGCGCGGAGAACACGGCGCTCCGGCTGCTGCTCGCGCTCGCCGCACCGGCCGTCGCGGCCGTCGTCTGGGGCCTGTTCGCCGCGCCCAGAGCGCGGTTCCGGGTGCCGCTCGCGGGTGTACTCGCCGTGAAGGCGCTGGTGTTCGGCGCGGCGACACTCGCGCTCCTCGGCGTCGACCGGCCGGCCTGGGCGATCGCCTTCGCCGCCGTGACGCTCGTCAACACCGCCCTGGCGACCGCGGACCGGCGGGCGGCGATGCACCGCGGCGCCTGATCGACCCTGAACGGGGAGCAGGCGCCCGGCTGGGAAGACCCGGCCGGGCGCCGAGACGGCCTGTGTGACGGGTGAGGCTCCTCCCCTCCGTCAGCTGACGTGCCAGTCGTAGAGGACCTCGTAGGACCCTCCGAACTGCTCCACCTTCTGGGCGAGTTGGCGCTCCACGGAAGCGTGGCGCGCGAACTGCTCCGGACCGTCGACATGCAGCGTGAGCGGGATCGGCGTGAAGGACTCGTCCGCCAGTCCGGACCTGATCTTCTCGTTCACCGCGTCGAAGACGTCGCCGGCGAGCGCGCCGATCGCCCCGGCGACGAGAGGCCCGGCGATGACCGCCCCGGTCGTGCTCACGGCCTTCACGACGGCATCTCTGATCTGGGTGCCGAAGGCACCGTAGAGCGTGTCGAACCCGTTCCTCAGGTCGCCGTCGTCGTGCTCGATCACCAGCAGGGTGGTCGTGTACGACCGGGGCCACGGGCCGGGCCGGTCGATGTCGAACTCCATGAGCACGTGCGGACGGTCGCGCCAGGGATCGCGCACCTCGTCGCTGGACACGTCACCGACCTCGCCGCCCCTCACGACATCGGCGCCGTACGTCCCGTCCGGCCGTGCCACGACCGATGCCGAGTCCAGGCCGAGCGCGGAGACGTACACCTCGTCGTCACCGCCCTGCAGGAGGTCGTCCGTCGACTCCTTCTCGATGAAGTACCGCAGCCGGAACTGCAGGGTGCGGTGGTGCCAGTACGTCGACCACACGCGGTGGTCGAAGCCCAGGACGAAGAGGTCGATGTGGTTGTCCCGGCGGGACACGGCCGTCACGCGCTGCCCCTTGTCGAAGGCCGCCTGTCCCGGCACCGCGAACCAGTCGGCGGCCCAGCCGGTCTCGGCGCTCCAGAAGGTCGTCCAGACGTGGCTGTCGTTCCCCACGACGTACAGGTCCAGGTGCCCGGGGACCCGGGAGGACGCCGTGATGGGGCGGCCCTTTTCGAAGACGGCCCGTCCCGGTACGGCGAACCAGTCCGCGTTCCAGCCGCCGCCGGCGCTCCAGTAGGTCGTCCAGACGTGGCTGTCGTTGCCCATGAGGAACAGGTCGAGACGATCCCTGTCGCGGGACACGGCCGTCACCGGCTGCTTGTCGAAGACGGCTGCTCCGGGGATGGGCATCCAGTCCGGGTTCCATCCGGCCTGTGCGCTCCAGAACTGCGACCAGGCCCGGTTGTCGTTGCCCACCACGAACAGATCGAGGTGGTCGGCGTCCCGCGCCACGGCCGCGACCGGCTGCTTGTCGAAGACGGCTGCTCCGGGG
>NZ_JBEOVH010000060.1:0-6431 GCF_040295385.1 Streptomyces sp. NPDC002825 | reverse complement strand
ACCACGAACAGATCGAGGTGGTCGGCGTCCCGCGCCACGGCCGCGACCGGCTGCTTGTCGAAGACGGCTGCTCCGGGGATGGGCATCCAGTCCGGATTCCATCCGACCCGTGCGCCCCAGAACTGCGACCACACCCGGTTGTCGTTGCCCACCACGAACAGATCGACGTTCTCCTCGGAACGCGACACCGAAGTGAACTGCCTGCCCGTGTCGAACACGGCCGCACCCGGCAGCGTGAACCAGTCGGCGTTCCACGTACCCATACGATCACTCCTCTCCGGTGCGAACAGGCCCACAAGGGGCTCGTTCGGACTCGACCTCCAGCGTGCGCCGGGGCCGGGCCGCAGAGGATCCCTGACATTGGGGATGGACAGGGGGCCGAGCGTCGGCGTCGTCAGCGGTACAGCGCCGCGACGAGTTCGTCGCGGCCTTCCGCGCCCGTCTTGCGGAACACGGCCTTGAGGTGGTCGTTGACCGTGTACGGGGACACCCCGAGGCGCCGGGCGATCCGCTTCACCGGCGACCCGTCCCGCAGTGCGCCGACGATCTCGCGTTCCCGGGGCGTGAGCCCGTACCAGGCGCAGAACGACGGCGTGACCGTGTCTCCGGTCGCCCCTTGCAGGATGATCGCGACATCGCCGGCACCGTCCTCGCCGAGGGGTTCGGCCTGGGCGGTGAACCACCGGCCGCAGCGCGCCGGCGGCATGCAGATCAGCGGGCCAGGGGCATCGCCCCGGGCGCGGGCGGCGAGCGACAGCGCTCGGAACCATCCGTCGGACGCACCGGCCGTGACGGCGGGCTCGCTCCGCGCCACCACGTGTTCGACCCATGCCTTCGCCTGCGGGCTGACCGCCTTGACCCGGTGGTCGGCGCCCACGATGGCCACGCCCGCGGGCAGGACCGGGGCATCCGGGGCGGGACAGAGCGGGCCGGACGTCCCGTAGCGCCGGAGGGCGGCCAGCAGGGGAGGCGCGAGCCGCATGGCCCGGCGGGCCTCGTCCTCGCCGAAGGGGTGCCCGCCCGGGGCGCGCAGCAGTCGTAGCTCTCCCCAGGTCCCGCGCGGGTCGGCGAGCCTCAGCCACAGCTCCGAGCCCGCCCCGTGAGCGGAGAGTATCCGGTCCGCCTCCCGGTCGTGCGACCGCCCGCCCACGACGGCGACGGCGCTGACCGTCCGGGCGGTGCCGGCCGGCCGGCGCGCGCGGGCACCCGCGATCCGGTGGGTGAGGAGGGCGAGGGCCAGTGCGGGCTCGTACCCGTGCCAGAAGCTGAACCAGCAGAGCTCGGTGTCCAGGACGGGATCGGTGCCCCGCAGACAGAGCGCGTCGTGGGCGACGATGGGGGCGAGAAGCCGGGAGATGCCCATGGCGGCATCCTCACCGCCGGCACTCAGGCTCACCGTCGCGTACACGTCCCGCGTCAGCCGCTCGTCGTCGAAGAACGTCAGGCCCACACAGGCCATTGTCCCAGCGGCACCGCTGCCGCGCCTGCCGCTCGACCGGCCCCCCGCCAAGACCGCTGCGCCGGCTTCCGCCGACGCCCGGCGTGCGCCGGATGCCGGCCCGCGCTAGGCCGCGGGCGCCACGACCGCCTGACGGCGGCGACGAGCGGGCCGCGGTACGTGGGGACGGCCCCGCGCCGGGCGAAGCCCTCGCACGTGTCCGGGCCGGTCCGTGTCTCAGGCCGCCGTGTCCAGCCAGGGACGGCGTCCGGGGCCGGTCGGATGGGTGCCCGTGGCGCTCATGACCAGGGAGTACAAGCTGGTCTGGGCGGCGATGAAGAGGCGGTTGCGCTTGGCGCCGCCCCAGGAGATGTTGGCGACCGGCTCCGGGATGTTCAGCCGCCCGATCAGGGTGCCGTCGGGGTCGTAGCAGTGCACCCCGTCACTCATCGCGGCGGCCCAGAGGCGGCCGTCGGCGTCGAAGCGCAGGTTGTCGAAGCGGGCGTCCTCGCGGGCCGAGGCGTCGGCGAAGACCTTGCCGTCGGAGAGCGTGCCGTCCTCGCGCACGTCGAAGACCCGGATGAAGCCGGCCCGGGTGTCGGAGACGAAGAGCCGCTTCTCGTCGTGCGAGAAGACGAGACCGTTCGGCGCGGCGAACTCGTCGGCCACCAGGCGCACTTCACCGCTGTCGGGATCGATGCGGTAGACGTTGTTGGAGCCGATCTCGCTGTCCGCGAGGTGACCCTCGTAGTCGCTGGTGATGCCGAAGTCCGGATCGGAGAACCAGATCGAACCGTCGGACTTCACCGCCGCGTCGTTCGGGCTGTTCAGGCGCTTGCCCTGCCAGCGGTCCGCGAGGACGGTCACCGTGCCGTCGTGCTCGGTCCGGGTCACCCGCCGGTTGCCCTGTTCGCAGGAGATCAACCGGCCCTCCCGGTCGAGGGTGTTGCCGTTGGTGTGCCCGGCCGAGCGGCGGAAGACCGAGACGGCGCCGGTCTCCTCGTCCCAGCGCAGCAGCCGGTCGTTCGGGATGTCGCTCCAGACCAGCTGCCGCCAGGCGGGCAGATAGACCGGCCCCTCGGCCCAGCGGCACCCCGTGTACAGGACGTCCAGCGAGTCGTCGCCGTACATGCACCGTCCCGTCAGGAACCGCTCGTCGAACATCTCGTACAGCTCGGGGCGCTCGCCGCTCACGGGCCCTTCCCTTCATGAAGTCATCGCCTGTGCCGAACCTGATCCTGTGTCAGATGAAGATTGCAGGATCATCTACGGTCCCCACAAGGAACTTTCGAACGGAGAGCTGTGGATCACATGGTCCGGCGCGCGCCCGCGCCCCGCGTCACCCCGCCTCCTCCTCCACGGCGAACAGCGCACCGTCCGGATCGCGGACCACGAGCCGGCGCTCGTCGTCGCCCCCCGAAGGCCGCACCCCGGCCCACTCGCCGCCCGGCACCACCGTCCCGCCCTGCGCCACGACCGCCTCCCGCGCCGCCGCCAGATCCCGCACCCGGAAACGGACCAGCCAGCGCGGCCGCAACTGCGGGCGGGGCGACTCGGATTCGACCGGGCCGCTGTCAAGCCGTGCGACGGCCTCGCCGTTCCGCCGCAGCACCACGCCCTCGTGCTCGTACGACACCTCCGTGCCGCCCTGGCTCTCGTCCGCCCAGCCGAGCACCCCGCCGTAGAACACGGCCGCGTCGAACGCGTCGCGGGTGTGCAGCTCCACCCACGCCGGCGCCTGCCGCTCGCCAACGTGCCAGCGCGAGACCAGACGCCCCTCCCACACGCCGAAGACCGCGCCCTCCAGATCCGTCGCGAGCGCCGCCCGGCCCCGCGGCGGATACGACAGCGGCCCCACCCCGACCGTGCCGCCGCGCTCCCGGATCCGCGCCACCGCCGCGTCGGCGTCGTCGACGGCGAAGAACACCGTCCAGGCCACCGGCCCCGCCGGCTGCGCGGCCACCGCCGCGATCCCCGCCACCGGCACCCCGTCCCGCTCACCCACCACGTACGACTCGCCGAAGGCGCCCCGCCGGAACGTCCATCCGAGCACCGCCCCGTAGAAGCGCTGCGCCGCCTCCAGATCGTGAGCGGACAGATTCAGCCAGCACGGTGCTCCCACCGCGTCCCCGGTCGTCGGCCCCGACACCGGCACCACCTCCTCGTCGTCCTGAGTCCGTGCGCCCCTTCCCCGCCACGCCGACCACCACACCCCGGGTACGCCGAACGGCCCAGCATTCCGCGCGCCAGGCGTGGGCCCGGACGTCGGCCGCCGGGCGGCCGGACGGCGTCAGGCGGCCGGCCCGTGCACCTGGTCCCGGAGGGCCGTCGAGAGGTGGTGGTGGAGGAGACCGAGGACCGGCTCGTCGGGGGCGAACAGGCCGGCGGCGAGTTTCCAGTACCGGGGGAGCACCGGGCTGTCGTCCAGGGTGAGCAGCCCGACGAGCCGGCGACGGAAGTCCGGGGTGTCCTGCTCCCCGCGCGCGTGGGCGTAGGCGGAGACGAAACCGTCCAGCGCCCCGCCGTCCTGTGGCGCCCGTCCGGCCAGCACCTCGGCCGAGGCGAGCCCGTACGCCTCGGCGAGGCCCTCGTAGAGCACGACCGGGCGGTACTCGCCGTCCGGGAGCGGCGGCGAGGGGCGGAACTCCGGCCGTTCGAGGCGCGGGTCGGTGACGAGCGCGTGCAGCCGGGCGAAAGCGAGGACGTCGTCGGTGCCCGGCTCGTCCGGCGGCCGCGGCACCACCGCCTCCAGGACCATGGACACCACCCGCTTCGGCAGCCGGGCCGGCAGGGCCCGCCGCCAGAACCGGACCAGGGCGTCCGTGTCCGGCGGGGCGGGCAGCGCGCCGAGCAGCCGCAGCCGCTCCGCGCGCTCCCCGGCGGCGCACTCCTGGAGCAGCCTCAGCGAGGCCTCCTTCCAGCGCAGCGCCACCAACTGGGAGCCCACGTCCCGCAGTCGACCCGCGACGGCCTCTTCGAGGACGTCGTCGGCCCCGTCCCTCTCGAGCACCCGCTCCACCTCGGGGACCGGCAGGTCGAGGGAGCGCAGGGAGCGGATGAACCGCAGCCGGTCGAGGGCCTCGGCCCCGTACCGCCGATGGCCGCCGGAGCTGCGGACCGCCTCGGGCAGCAGCCCGCGATCGGAGTAGAACCGCACGGTCTTGACGGTGACACCCGCCCGCGCGGCCAGCTCCCCGATGCTCCACAGACCGTCGGACAACACCGGGCGCACCTCCTCGAGCGGGACCCGGACGGCTCCGGGCACCGCCCATTCTGACGCCCCGCCGGCCCGCCCCGAACAGCTCCCTTGAATCTCCCGCAGGGGGAGTTCCTAGCGTGACCGCGAGACATTCCCCGGAAGAGACGAGGAGATCGGCCATGACGGCTTTCGTGCTGGTGTCGGACACCTTCACCGGCGGCTGGGTGTGGGAGGAGACGGCCGCCCGGCTGCGGGCGGTGGGAGCGGAGGCGTACCCCGTGACCCTGACCGGAACGGGGGACCGGCGTGACGAGGCCGGGCCCGGGACCGGCCTGGAGACGCACATCGAGGAACTCGTCGGGCTCGTCGACGGGATCACGGAGGCCGAGGTCGTGCTGGTGGGCCACGGATACGGCCTGTACCCGGTGTTCGGCGCGGCCGACCGGCGGGCCGCGCGGGTCACCAGGATCGTCTCCGTGGACACGGGACCCCCGGCGGCCGGCGAGGCCGCCGTCCGCTCCGTACCCGACCCGGAGGTCCGCGAACTGCTGGCCGGGCGCCCCGACGCACCGGTCCCGCCGCCGGCGCCCGGTGCCTGGTCGCGCTGGGGCAGCGTCGAGGGGATCCCCGCCGAGGCCCTCGTACGCCTGGAGCGCGAGGCCGCGCCCCAGCCGTCCGGCACGCTCACCGAACCGCTCCGCCTGACCGGTGCCGCGGCCACCCTGCCGACCACCGGCGTCCTGTGCGCCGCCAACGGGCAGAGCATCGCCATGGTCGAGATGGCGGTGGCCTCGGGCCCGCCCCAGCTCCGGGTGTTCACCGAGGAGCGGTTCCGGTTCTTCGAACTCACCACCGGCCACTGGCCGATGCTCTCCGCGCCCGGGGAGCTGGCCGAGGTGCTGCTCCGCGCGGCGGCCGGCGAGGGCCACCGGGTGACCGCCCCCGAGGACGGGCACGAGCAGCCCTCCCACCTGCTGCCCTTCCTCCTCGACCTGCCGGAGCGGCCGCGCGACCGCCTCGGACGGGTCGACCTCCACCTCCCGGAAGGCGACGGGCCCCGGCCGGCGATCGTCTTCGTCCACGGCGGCCCCATCGAACGCGACCGGCGGCCCACGCCACGGGATACGCCGTGCTTCGTGGGGTACGGCCGCTACGCGGCGGGCGCGGACGTCGTCGGAGTGACCGTGGACCTTCGGCTCCACGGCCTCGCCGACTACCCCCAGGCCGCCGGGGACCTCGTCGAGGCCGTGGAGCAGGTCCGCGCCGATCCACGCGTCGACGGGGACAGGATCGCGCTCTGGTTCTTCTCCACCGGCGGGCTCCTCGCCGCGGACTGGCTCGCGGCGTCCCCGCCGTGGCTGCGGTGCGTGGCGGCCAACTACCCCGCCATGGCGCCGCTGCCCGGCTGGGAGACGGTGGAGTCCCGCTTCCGCCCGGTGGACACCGTGGGCACCGCGGACGGGCCGCCGGTCGTCCTGACCCGCGCCGGGCTGGAACACGACGTCATCGCGGCGACCGTCGAGGAGTTCCTGACCGCCGCGAAGCAGCGCGGGGCGGACGTCGAGATCATCGACGCGCCACACGCCCACCACGCCTTCGAACTGGTCGATCCCACCGACGAGTCACGGGCGGTCGTGGAACGGTCGATGCGCGCGGTCCTCGCACGGCTGAGGGACTGACGCGCGGGGCGCGCGGGGCCGCGCACGCCGGGGGGCGTGCAGCTGGACTGGCGGGTCATCACCTACGCCGTGCTGAGCCTCACCGTCGTCCGGATGCTGCCCGTCGCTCTCTCCC
>NZ_JBEOVH010000059.1:0-18914 GCF_040295385.1 Streptomyces sp. NPDC002825 | reverse complement strand
GCCCCCCCCGGCGGGGCCCCCGCCCCCCCCCCCGCCCCCCCCCCCGGGGGGGGGGCCCCCCCCCCCCCCCCCCCCCCACGACAGAGAGACCGCTCAGCCGAAGACGGCCAGGCTCTTCGCCTTGCCCCGCTGGTCCTCGACCAGCGCGAGCAGCTTCCCTTCCGGTCCGAAGACCGCGACGGGACCCTTCGGGTACTCCGGCATCTCCAGGCGGACGCCGTTGAGCAGCAGCCTGGCCCGCTTCTCGTCGACGTCCCAGCGCGGGAACGCCGCCGCGGCCGCGTCGGCGACCGGCATGACCGTGAGGTCCTCCTGGAGCTGGTCCAGGGTGCGGGCCGAGTCCAGCTTGTACGGGCCGACCCGGGTGCGGCGCAGCGCGGTCAGGTGACCGCCCACGCCGAGTCCGGCGCCGAGGTCACGGGCGAGCGCCCGGATGTACGTGCCGGAGGAGCAGACCACCGAGACGACCAGGTCGACGACGGGCGTGCCGTCCTCGGCCGTGGCCTCGCGGACGTCGTACACCCGGAACGAGGAGACGGTGACCGGACGGGCCGGGATCTCGAACTCCTCGCCGCCGCGCACGCGCGCGTACGACCGCTTGCCGTCGATCTTGATCGCGGAGACCTTCGACGGCACCTGCATGATGGCGCCGGTCAGCTCGGCGACGCCCGCGTCGATCTGCTCTCGGGTGACCTTCGAAGCGTCGACCGACGCCGTGATCTCGCCCTCGGCGTCGTCGGTGATCGTCGTCTGCCCCAGGCGGATGGTGCCCAGGTACTCCTTCTCGGTCAGCGCGAGGTGACCGAGGAGCTTGGTGGCCCGCTCCACGCCGAGGACGAGGACGCCCGTGGCCATGGGATCGAGCGTGCCGGCGTGGCCGACGCGGCGGGTCCTGGCGATCCCGCGCATCTTGGCCACGACGTCGTGCGAAGTGAAGCCCGACGGCTTGTCGACGATGACAAGGCCGTCGGGCGTCTTCTGTACGGTGCTCATTCGGCGGCTTCGTCCTCGCCCGGCTTCTTGTAGGGGTCGGCGTCACCCGCGAAGGTGGCGCCCGAGGAGGCCTGGCGCACCTGGGCGTCGGAGGCACGCGCCTTGTCGAGGAGGTCCTCGATGGTGCGGGCGTTCTCCGGGAGGGCGTCGGCCACGAAGGTCAGGGTCGGGGTGAACTTGGTCCCCGCCGCCCGGCCCACGGCCGAACGGAGGATGCCCTTGGCGCTCTCCAGGCCGGCCGCCGCGCTCGCGCGGTCCTCGTCGTCGCCGTAGACCGTGTAGAAGACCGTGGCCTCCCGCAGGTCACCGGTGACGCGGGTGTCCGTGATGGTCACGTGCGTACCCAGGCGGGGGTCCTTGATGCCGCGCTGCAGCTTCTCGGCGACCACCTCCCGGATGAGGTCTGCCAGCTTCTTCGCCCGCGCGTTGTCGGCCACTGGTCCTTCTCCTTCTTTGCCTTGCTCAAATCAGTCTTCATCAGTGTGGAGCCTGCGGCGCACCGAAAGCAGCTCCACCTCCGGGCGTGCGGCGACCAGCCGCTCACAGCGGTCGAGCACGCCCGAGAGGAACCCCGGGTCCCCGGACACCAGCGCGACACCGAGACGGGCCCTGCGATGGAGGTCCTGGTCGCCCACCTCGGCCGCGCTCACGGAGAACTTGCGCTGGAGCTCGGCGACGATGGGCCGGACGACGGAGCGTTTCTCCTTCAACGAATGGACGTCGCCGAGGAGCAGGTCGAAGGACAGAGTCCCCACGTACATGTAGTGCCGGATGTCCCGCCGGTTCGGGTTCGGTGGCCTGCCACGCCGTCGCTTGGCAGGGACACCAGAACCGTACACGCAACGGCCGGGGCCGATCGACGGAAATACTTCCGCCGACCGGCCCCGGACGCAGCCCTACGCGTTACGCGCGCGGCTTCTCGCGCATCTCGTACGTCGCGATGACGTCGTCGATCTTGATGTCGTTGAAGTTTCCGAGGTTGATACCACCCTCGAAGCCCTCGCGGATCTCGGTGACGTCGTCCTTGAAGCGGCGCAGACCCTCGATGTTGAGGTTCTCCGCGATGACCTTGCCGTCGCGGAGGAGGCGCGCCTTGGTGTTGCGCTTGACCTCGCCCGAGCGGATGAGGACACCGGCGATGTTGCCCAGCTTGGACGAGCGGAAGACCTCGCGGATCTCCGCCGTACCGAGCTCGACCTCTTCGTACTCCGGCTTGAGGAGGCCCTTGAGCGCCGCCTCGATCTCCTCGATCGCCTGGTAGATGACCGAGTAGTACCGGACGTCGACGCCCTCGCGCTCCGCCATCTGCGCGGCACGGCCGGCCGCACGAACGTTGTAGCCGATGACGATGGCGTCGGAGCCCATGGCCAGGTCGATGTCCGACTCGGTGACCGCACCCACACCACGGTGCAGGACGCGGATGTCGACCTCTTCGCCGACGTCGAGCTGGAGCAGCGAGGACTCGAGGGCCTCGACCGCACCGGACGCGTCGCCCTTGATGATGAGGTTGAGTTCCTGGACGAGACCGGCCTTGAGCACCTTGTCGAGGTCCTCGAGGGACACCCGGCGGACGCGCTTGGCGAAGGCGGCGTTGCGCTCACGCGCAGCGCGCTTCTCGGCGATCTGACGGGCCGTACGGTCCTCGTCGACGACCAGGAAGTTGTCGCCGGCACCCGGGACGTTGGTGAGACCCAGGACGAGGACGGGAGTCGACGGGGTCGCCTCCTCGACGTTGTTGCCCTTGTCGTCGAGCATCGCCCGGACGCGGCCGTACGCGTCGCCGACGACCATCGTGTCGCCGATGCGCAGCGTTCCGCGCTGGACCAGGACGGTCGAGACGGCACCGCGACCGCGGTCGAGGTGGGACTCGATCGCAATACCCTGCGCGTCCTGGTCCGGGTTGGCCCGGAGGTCGAGCGAGGCGTCGGCGGTGAGGACGACGGCCTCCAGCAGGGAGTCGATGTGCAGACCCTGCTTGGCGGAGATGTCGACGAACATCGTGTCGCCGCCGTACTCCTCGGCCACCAGACCGAACTCGGTCAGCTGACCGCGGACCTTGACCGGGTCCGCGCCCTCGACGTCGATCTTGTTGACCGCGACGACGATCGGGACGCCGGCGGCCTTGGCGTGGTTGAGCGCCTCGATCGTCTGCGGCATGACGCCGTCGTTGGCCGCGACCACGAGGATCGCGATGTCGGTCGACTTCGCACCACGGGCACGCATGGCGGTGAACGCCTCGTGACCCGGGGTGTCGATGAAGGTGATGCGACGCTCTTCGCCGTTGACCTCGGTACCGACCTGGTAGGCACCGATGTGCTGGGTGATGCCACCGGCCTCGCCCGCGACCACGTTGGTCTTGCGGATCGCGTCGAGAAGGCGGGTCTTACCGTGGTCGACGTGACCCATGACGGTCACGACCGGCGGACGGGAGACCAGGGCCTCTTCGCCGCCCTCGTCCTCGCCGAACTCGATGTCGAAGGACTCGAGCAGCTCGCGGTCCTCCTCCTCCGGGCTGACGACCTGGACGACGTAGTTCATCTCCTCGGCCAGCATGACGAGCGTGTCGTCGGAGACGGACTGCGTGGCCGTGACCATCTCGCCGAGGTTCATCATGACCGCGACGAGCGACGCCGGGTTGGCGCCGATCTTCTCCGCGAAGTCGGTGAGGGACGCACCGCGCGACAGGCGAATGGTCTCGCCGTTGCCGCGAGGCAGCATCACGCCGCCCACGGACGGGGCCTGCATGGCCTCGTACTCCTGGCGCCTCTGACGCTTCGACTTGCGGCCACGACGCGCGGGACCGCCGGGACGACCGAAGGCGCCCTGCGTGCCACCACGGCCACCCGGACCGCCGGGACGGCCGCCGAAGCCGCCGGGACGACCGCCGAAGCCGCCGCCACCGCCGCCGGGACCACCCGGACGACCGCCGCCGCCACCGGGACCACCGGGACGGCCGGCGAAGCCGCCGCCGCCACCGCCGGGACCGGCCGGACGACCGGCGAAGCCGGGACGACCGCCGCCGCCGCCGGGACCGCCCGGACGACCGCCGGGGCCACCGGGGCCACGACCGCCGGGGCCGGGACGCGGGCCGGCAGCGGGACGCTGCGGCATCATGCCCGGGTTCGGACGGTTACCGCCGGGCGCGCCGCCCGGACGGGGAGCCTGCGGACGAGGCATGCCACCGGGGGTGGGACGGGCACCGCCCTGACCCTGCGGACGCGGGGCGCCACCGGGGCCACCCTGCGGACGCGGGGCGCCCGGAACGGCACCGGGGCCGCCGGGACGGGGAGCGCCGCCACCCGGACGGGGCGCCTGCGGGCGCGCCATTCCGGTGGAGCCACCCGAGGTGAAGGGGTTGTTGCCCGGACGGGGACCGGCCGGACGGGCACCGCCCGGACGGGGGGCCTGCTGGCCGCCGGGGCGCGGCGCGCCCTGGCCCTGCGGGCGGGGGGCACCCTGACCCGGGCGGGCGGGACGCTCGCCGGCGGGACGGGGACCCGGGGTGGCGCCACCGGGACGCTGACCGGCGGCGGGAGCCGACGGGGGCGCGGTGAACTCCGGGGCGGCCGGAGCCGGCGTGACCGGCTTGGGCGCGGGCTTCGGGCCCGGGCGGGGGCCCGAGGCGGCCGGAGCCGGAGAGGGGGTGCTGCTCGCGGGCGCGGCCGGAGTGACCGGCGCCGGCGCCGCGGGCGCGGCGGGGGCCGGCTTGGGGGCCGGGGCGCCGGGCTTCGGAGCAGCGGGACGTGCCGCGGCCGCCGGAGACGGCGCCGCGGGGGAAGGCGTCGCCTTGCGGGGCGCGCCGGGCTTGGCAGCGGTCTTGCCGGCGTTGCCACCGGAACCCTGCAAAGCGTCAGTCAACTTGCGCACGACCGGCGCCTCGATCGTCGAGGACGCCGAACGGACGAATTCACCGAGTTCTTGGAGCTTGGCCATGACGACCTTGCTCTCCACACCGAACTCCTTGGCGAGTTCGTATACCCGGACCTTAGCCACTTCGCTCCTTTATAGGTCCGGTTACCGCCGGACCGTCGCTACTTCATGGGCGTACTCATCGCGTACTCATCGAGTGCTCATCGCAATCTCGACCTACTTCCAACTCGCGAGGTACCTGACCGCACGGTGTTCCGTGCCGTACTTCTTGTTCACTGCGGTGCCGCCTGCTCGACGTGGTGGCGGAGTGCCTCCGTGTCGAGCGGTCCCTGGACCTTGAAGGCCCTCGGGAAGGCCCGGCGGCGGACCGCCAGGTCCAGACAGACCACGGCCGGGTGCAGGTACGCACCCCGGCCGGGCAGCGTACCGCGATGATCAGGGACGCACTCGTCCTTATTCACCACGATCCGCAGTAGATCGCTCTTGGCCGCTCGCTCCCGGCATCCCACACAGGTTCGCTCAGGGCACGCGCAGGCATGCGTCCGGCCAGACACGATTAAGTCTACCTCCCCGTACCGACCTCACCCGTTTGGGGCAAAAATCGAACAGCTGTTGGCCAAAAACGGTCTCAGTCCTGCGGACCGGCCGGCTCCGTGTCCGGACGGATGTCGATCCGCCAGCCGGTGAGACGCGCGGCGAGGCGGGCGTTCTGGCCCTCCTTGCCGATCGCCAGGGACAGCTGGTAGTCGGGCACCGTCACCCGCGCGGAGCGGGCGGCGAGGTCCACGACCTCCACCTTGGAGACCCGCGCCGGCGAGAGCGCGTTCGCCACCATCTCGGCCGGGTCGTCAGACCAGTCGACGATGTCGATCTTCTCGCCGAGCAGCTCCGCCATCACGTTGCGGACGCGGCTGCCCATCGGGCCGATGCAGGCGCCCTTGGGGTTCAGGCCCGAACGGGTGGAACGGACGGCGATCTTGGTGCGGTGACCGGCCTCACGGGCGATGGCCGCGATCTCGACGGAACCGTCGGCGATCTCCGGCACCTCCAGGGCGAAGAGCTTCTTCACCAGGTTCGGGTGGGTGCGCGAAAGGGTGACGGACGGACCGCGGACACCCTTCGCCACCCGGACGACGTACGTGCGCAGCCGCAGACCGTGCGTGTACTCCTCGCCCGGCACCTGCTCCTGCACCGGAAGGATGGCCTCCAGCTTGTCGTCCAGCTTGACGAGGACGTTCTTCGGGTCCTTGCCCTGCTGCACCACACCGGCGACGACATCGCCCTCACGGCGCGCGTACTCGCCGAAGGTCACGTCGTTCTCGGCGTCACGCAGCCGCTGCTGGATGACCTGGCGGGCGGTGCTCGCCGCGATCCGGCCGAAGTCCGACGGGGTGTCGTCGAAGTCCTTGGGCTCCTGGCCCTCCTCCAGGTCGGAGGGGTCCTCCTTCGCCCACACCGTCACGTGACCGGTGGCCCGGTTCAGCTCCACGCGCGCGTGGCGACGGGCGTCGGGGGTGCGGTGGTACGCGATGAGGAGGGCCGACTCGATCGCCTCGACCAGCATCTCGAAGGAGATTTCCTTCTCCTGTGCCAAGCCCTTCAGGAGCTTCACGTCGATGTCCACGGCTACGCCTCCTCTTCCTTCTTGTCCTTGCGGTTGAACTCGATCTCGACACGCGCCTTGGCGATCTCGGCGAACTCGACCCGGCGGGCGGTGGGCTTGCGCCCCTTCACGCCCGGCACCTCCATGTCGAGGCCGTCCTCGTCCACGGCCAGGATGCGCGCGACCAGGTCGCCGCCCTCGACCAGCGTGAGCTTGGCGAGGCGGCCGGTGGCGCGCACGTAGTGGCGGTGCTCGGTGAGCGGGCGGTCGGCGCCCGGGGAGCTGACTTCGAGGACGTACTCGCCCTCGCCCATCGCGTCGGTCTCGTCGAGCTTCTCGGAGATCGCGCGGCTCAGCTCGGCGCAGGCGTCCAGCTCCACGCCCTCGTCCGAGTCGACGACGATCCGCAGCAGTCCGCGGCGGCCGGCCCGGGACACCTCGATCTCTTCCAGATCCAGGTCCTTCGCGGCGACGAGCGGCTCCACGAGTCCGCGCAGCCTGTCGCTCTGGGTGGTGCTCATCCGGGTGACTCCTCGGCCGCGTGTGCTGTTGTGGTTTCGTCGCGTGTCAGACCAAAGGGTATCCGGTCCGGGAGGGTGTTGCCGTCCACCGCCCCGGGGCCCGCGGGTACGCTCGCCTGCGGTGATCTCGACGATCTTCGACGACGCACGGCAGACGGGGAGAGCAGGCGTGACGACGACGGGCAGACGCGCACTCCTCGTGGCGGGCGCGGCGGCGGGAGCGACGGCCCTCGCGGCCTGCACCTCCTCGTCGGCGGACGGGCCCCGGCGGCCCAGCGCCGCCGAACTGGAGGCCGAACGGGTGGCGCGTGCCGAGGCGGCCCTGCGGCTGCGTTCGGTGACTGCCGCGCACGGTCTGCTGGAACGTTACGACGCGACGCTCGCCGCCCACCCGGCCCTGGCGCCCCGGCTCACGCCGTTGCGGCGGGCGGTGGCGGCGCACGCGAAGGCGCTCGGGGAGGGCGGCACGGCGGTGAGGCCGACGACGGCCCCGGCGACCCCTTCCGCGTCCGCTTCCGCCTCCCGGAAGCCCGCGGCCTCCCCCACGCCCGTACGGGTGGCGGCCGCCCCCGGGGCCGCCCTCGAGGAGCTCGCCGCCGCCGAGCGCACGGCCTCCGACGGCCACACCGCCGCGCTGCTCACCGCCCCGCCCGAGTACGCCCGGCTGCTCGCCTCCGTCGCGGCCTCCGGCGCCGTCCACGCCTATCTGCTGACCGAAGGAGCCCGGGCATGAGCGCCCTCGTCGCGACCCAGGCAGCGCTGGCCGCCGAGCACGCCGCGGTGTACGGGTACGGGGTCGTCGGCGGCCGGATCGGCACCGAGCGGCGGGCCGAGGCCGCCGCCGCGTACGAGGCGCACCGGGCCCGACGGGACGCGCTGCGCCGGACCGTGCGGGACCTCGGCGGGACGCCCGTGGCCGCGGAGGCCGCGTACCGGCTTCCGTTCGCGGTCGCGGACGAGACCGGCGCGGTGCGGCTCGCGGCGGTCCTGGAGGACCGGGTGGCCGGGGTCTACTCCGACCTCGTCCGGGCCACCGAGGGCCGGGCGCGGGGCGAGGCGGCCGCCGCGCTGCGGGAGGCGGCGGTACGGGCCGTCCGCTGGCGCGGCAGCGACGTAACCTTTCCTGGGCTCGCCGAGCGGGTGTAGTCCCGCCCCGACCGAGTCCCGCCCCGACCGAAGGAACAACGTACGCATGGGTTTCGAACCGCCGCAGCGACTGGCCAGGACGCTCGGTGAGACGTACGGGGACGCCGCGGCGGCCGAGTGGCTCGGGACGCTGCCCGGGCTCGCCGAGCAGGCGCTCGCCCACGCGTCCCTGGACACCGAACGGGTGATGGCCCCCGGCGGACGGAGCAGCCTGGTCGTGCTCGTCCGGCGCTCCGACGGCTCCCCCGCCGCGCTCAAGATCGCACCGCCGTTCACCCGGCCGGACCTGGAACGGGACGCGCTGGCGCACTGGAACGGCTGGGGCGCGGCCCAGCTCCTCGACGAGGCCGGGGAGGGCGCGCTCGTCCTCGAACGGCTGCACCCCGAGGTCTCGCTGCGCTCCCTGCCGGAGGCCAAGGCGCTCCTGGAGGCGGCGGGCACCGTTCGGAAGCTGTGGGTCGAGCCGCCGGCGGAGCACGGTTTCGAGACGGCGGCGGAGCGGACGGCCCGGCAGGCCGCGGCCATGGAGCGGTACCGGGCGGACGCGGCAGCCGGGGAACTGACGGCGGCGGCGCTCGCCGCCCGCGAGGAGCTGGTGGCCGGCTCCTCCGAGTCGCTGCTGCTGCACGGGAACTTCCGGCAGGGCAAGGTCCTCGCGGGCGACCGGACGCCCTGGCTGGCCGTCGGCCCCGAGCCGCTGGTGGGCGAGCGGGCCTATGACCTCGCCCGTCTCGTACGGGACCGGGTCGAGGACCTGGTGGCCGCATCCTCGGGCGCCTCGGCGGCCCGGCGGCGGGTGAACAAGCTGGCGGACTCCCTGGACCTGGACCGGGAGCGACTGCGCGGCTGGACCCTGTTCCGGGCGGTCGAGTCGGGGACGCGGGCACTGACGGCGGGGCGCCGACAGGATGCCGAGCTGCTTCTGGAGTTCGCAAGCTGGCTCTAGGGGAATACCCTTTTTGTACCTTTCCGGCTCAAACCAGGGGGCCGTGATGATCGAAGAGCTGCTCATGGCGTTGGCCGGCGCGGCCGCGGCGGCCGCGGTGTACGCGGCGGCGGCGGCGCGGGTGGTCAAGCAGTACGAGCGGGGCGTCGTGTTCCGCTTCGGCCGGCTGCGAGACGACATCCGCTCGCCCGGCTTCACGATGATCGTTCCGATCGTCGACCGCCTGCACAAGGTGAACATGCAGATCGTCACGATGCCCGTGCCCGCGCAGGAGGGCATCACCCGGGACAACGTGACGGTACGGGTCGACGCGGTCGTCTACTTCAAGGTCGTCGACGCGGCCGACGCGCTGGTGCGCGTGGAGGACTACAAGTTCGCGGTCTCCCAGATGGCGCAGACCTCGCTGCGGTCGATCATCGGCAAGAGCGACCTCGACGACCTGCTGTCCAACCGGGAGAAGCTCAACCAGGGCCTCGAGCTGATGCTCGACAGCCCGGCGATGGGCTGGGGCGTCGCGATCGACCGGGTCGAGATCAAGGACGTGTCCCTGCCGGAGACCATGAAGCGCTCGATGGCCCGGCAGGCCGAGGCGGACCGGGAGCGGCGGGCGCGGGTCATCAACGCGGACGCGGAGCTCCAGGCCTCGAAGAAGCTGGCCGAGGCGGCGGGGGTGATGTCGGACCAGCCGGCCGCGCTGCAGCTCCGTCTGCTGCAGACGGTGATGGCGGTGTCCGCGGAGAAGAACTCGACGCTGGTCCTGCCGATCCCGGTGGAACTGCTGCGGTTCCTGGAACGGGCGACGCCGGGGAGTGAGCCGGCGGAGGTCGAGCATGTGTCGCCGCCGACGACGGTGCCGCCGCTGAGCGAGGCGTACCTGATGGGGCGGGCGGCGGCGGAGGAGGCGGTGGAGGACCTGACGGGCACGTCGGTGGAACCGGCACCGCACGAGAAGAGCGCGTGACGCCGAGGCCGTCCGTTGTGGGCATACGTTCCGCAGGGGCGGAACGGGTGGGCACAACGGACGGCGCCCCTTGCCGGGCCCAGGCTTACGCGCCTGGACCCGCACCACAAGTGCGCTGCACAGCCGGTGCGGGTCCGGGCTCGGAACGCGGAGGCGCCGCTGGGGGCGCCGCCCCGCCCCGGGGGTCAGGAGGTCAGGCGGGTGAGGGCTTCGGCGATCGGGAGTTCCTCGCGCTCGCCCGTCCGGCGGTCCTTCAGCTCCACCACACCCTCGCCCGAGCGCCGCCCCGCGACCAGGATCTTCGGGACGCCGATGAGCTCCGCGTCGGTGAACTTGACGCCCGGCGAGACGCCCGCCCGGTCGTCGACCAGGACGCGGAGGCCGGCCGCGGAGAGCTTCTCCGAGACCTCGAGGGCCAGCTCCGTCTGGAGCGCCTTGCCGGCGGCGACGACGTGGACGTCCGCCGGGGCGACCTCCGCCGGCCAGCACAGGCCCTTCTCGTCCGCCGACTGCTCGGCGAGCGCCGCGACCGCGCGGGAGACGCCGATGCCGTACGAGCCCATGGTCACGCGGACCGGCTTGCCGTTCTGGCCGAGGACGTCGAGCTTGAGGGCGTCGGCGTACTTGCGGCCCAGCTGGAAGATGTGACCGATCTCGATCGCGCGGTCGAGCTTGAGCCCGGTGCCGCACTTGGGGCACGGGTCGCCCTCCTGGACGACGACGACGTCGACGTACTCGGAGACCTCGAAGTCACGGCCCGCGACGACGTTCTTCGCGTGCATGCCCTCCTTGTTGGCGCCCGTGATCCACGCGGTGCCGGGGGCGACTCGCGGGTCGGCGATGTAGGTGACCTTCTCCAGGCCCTGGGGGCCGACGTAGCCGCGGACCAGGTCGGTGCGGACCGTGAAGTCCTCCTCCGTCACCAGCTCGACCGTGGCCGTCGGGCCGAAGTGCTCCTCGACCTTGTCCATGTCGACCTCGCGGTCGCCGGGGACGCCGATGGCGACGATCTCGCCGTCGACCTTCACGAGGAGGTTCTTGAGCGTGGCGGAGGCCGGCACGCCGAGGGAGGCCGCGAGGGTCTCGATCGTCGGGGTGTCGGGGGTGGGGATCTCCTCGGCGGCGGGGACCGCGGAGCCGTCGACCGGCTTCACCGACTGGTACACCGCCTCGGTGTTCGCCGCGAAGTCGCAGTTCGGGCAGTCTGCGAAGGTGTCCTCGCCGGCCTCGGCCGGGGCGAGGAACTCCTCGGACTTCGAACCGCCCATGGCGCCCGCGGTGGCGGCGACGATGCGGTAGTCGAGGCCGAGGCGCTCGAAGACGCGCTGGTAGGCCTGGCGGTGCAGGGCGTAGGACTGGGCGAGGCCCTCGTCCTCGGTGTCGAAGGAGTACGAGTCCTTCATGAGGAACTCGCGGCCGCGCAGGATGCCGGCGCGGGGACGGGCCTCGTCGCGGAACTTCGTCTGGATCTGGTACAGGATGACCGGCAGGTCCTTGTAGGACGAGCACTGGTCCTTCACCAGGAGCGTGAAGATCTCCTCGTGGGTCGGGCCGAGGAGGTAGTCACCGCCCTTGCGGTCCTGGAGGCGGAAGAGCTCGGCGCCGTACTCGTCCCAGCGGCCGGTCGCCTCGTAGGGCTCACGGGGCAGCAGCGCGGGCAGGGAGACCTCCTGCGCGCCGATGGCGTCCATCTCCTCGCGGACGATCCGCTCGATGTTCGAGAGGACCTTCTTGCCGAGGGGCAGCCAGCTCCAGATGCCGGCGGCGGTGCGGCGGACGTAGCCGGCGCGGACGAGGAGCTTGTGGCTGAGGACCTCGGCGTCCGCCGGGTCGTCGCGCAGCGTCTTCGCCATCAACTGGGACATGCGCTGGACCGGTGCGTTGGCCATGGTTCTCTGACTCCTGAAGGACGGACGGTGATGGCCCCGAGGTTAGCCGGGCCGCCCCTGGCAGGAGAAATCAGTTCCGGCGCTTGAGCGGCAGCGGGGCGCCCATGACCGCGTACGGGCGGGGGGCGCTGGGGAAGTGCACCTGCCGGGCGAGGTCGACGTAGCCGAGGGAGCGGTAGAGGCCGCGGGCCGGCGACTCGGTGTCGATCGCGGAGAGGATGGAGCGCTTCTCGTCGGCGCTGTCGGTGATGGTGGTGATCAGCCCGCGGCCGACGCCGCGGCCCTGGAAGTCGGGGTGGACGTGGAGTTCGGTGATGACGAAGGAGTCGTCGAGCCAGTCGGCGGTGCCGGTGGCCCGCAGGTACGTCTCGACGACGGTGGACCACCAGTGGGTGCGGTCGTTGGGCATCCCGTACACGAAGCCGACGAGCCGTCCGTCGGGCGTGGTGGCCCCGTAGGCGCGGGCGCCGGGGCTGAGGAGGTGGCGCAGCACGATGTGGCGGCGTACGGCGACCTCGCCCGCGTCCAGGCCGAAGGCGACGGCCTGCACGGCGAGGGCCTCGTCCACCCGGGCGGCGAGATTGACCGGACCGATCACGACCTCTGCGTCATCCATGCGGCGCACCCTACAAGTGCCCGCCGGTCTCAGGACAGCGCGTCAGAACAGGACGCTCATGAAGGCGCCGGTCTCGCGGAAGCCGACGCGGCGGTACGCGGCCCTGGCCGGGGTGTTGAAGTCGTTGACGTACAGGCTGACGACGGGGGCGACGTCGGCGAGGGCGTACTGCAGGACGGCGGCCATGCCGGTCTCGGAGAGGCCCTTGCCGCGGTGCTCGGGGGCGACCCAGACGCCCTGGATCTGGCAGGCCTGGCGGGTGGCGGCGCCGATCTCGGCCTTGAAGACGACCTTGCCGTCCTCGATGCGGGCGAAGGAGCGGCCGGCGCCGACGAGTTCGGCGACGCGGGCCTGGTAGAGCAGTCCGCCGTCGTTGGCGAGCGGGGAGACGCCGACCTCCTCGGTGAACATGGCCACGCAGGCGGGCATGATCACCTCCATCTCGTCCTTGCGGACGCGGCGCACGAGCGGATCGGGCGCGACGGTGGCGGAGGGCTCCTCGGCGACCATCAGGGGCTGGCGGGCCCGGACGTCCCTGGCAGGCCCCCAGCTGGGCTCCAGGAGCCGCCAGAGCTCCCCGGTGGCCTCGGCGGGGCCGACGATCGAGGAGCAGCGGCGGCCGATCCTGCGGGCCCGGTCGGCGAAGGCGCGGACGGCCTCGGGGGTGGCGCAGATGGGGACGAGGTTGGCGCCGGAGTAGCAGAGGGAGGTGAGCCTGCCCTCGGTGTACCAGCCCCACATCTCGCCGCCGAGGCGCCAGGGATCGAGCCCGGCGACCTGGACGCGGGCGGTCACGAAGGCGTTCTCGACGGGGGCGCTCTCCAGGACGGCGAGCGCGGCGCCGAGGTCGGCGGGTTCGAGGACCCGAGTGGTGGTCTCTGTCAGCACGAGGGGGCCTCACGGTACGGATCTGCTGGTCTCCGCACTTTACCCCCGTGCCCCTCGGCGGGGCCCGTCCTGCGCACGAAGCCCCTCCACCGGGTGGGGTGGAGGGGCTTCGCAGGAGACCGGGACGGTTTCCGGACGGGTCCGTACGGGTCCGGGAAGGCGTCAGGCGCCGATGGCGACCGTCGGCTCGCCGCTGGCGACGCCGTCCTTCTCCATCTGCTCGGCGATCTTGAGCGCCTCTTCGATGAGGGTCTCGACGATCTTCGACTCGGGGACGGTCTTGATGACCTCGCCCTTGACGAAGATCTGGCCCTTGCCGTTGCCGGAGGCGACGCCGAGGTCGGCCTCGCGGGCCTCGCCGGGGCCGTTGACGACGCAGCCCATGACGGCGACGCGCAGCGGGACGGTCATGCCGTCGAGGCCGGCGGTGACCTCCTCGGCGAGCTTGTAGACGTCGACCTGGGCGCGGCCGCAGGACGGGCAGGAGACGATCTCCAGGCGGCGCTGGCGCAGGTTCAGCGACTCCAGGATCTGCATGCCGACCTTGATCTCCTCGGCCGGCGGCGCGGAGAGGGAGACGCGGATGGTGTCGCCGATGCCCTGGGAGAGCAGGGCGCCGAAGGCGACGGCCGACTTGATGGTGCCCTGGAAGGCCGGGCCCGCCTCGGTGACGCCGAGGTGCAGCGGGTAGTCGCACTGGGCGGCGAGCTGGCGGTAGGCCTCGACCATGATCACCGGGTCGTTGTGCTTGACCGAGATCTTGATGTCGCGGAAGCCGTGCTCCTCGAAGAGGGAGGCCTCCCAGAGGGCGGACTCGACGAGCGCCTCGGGGGTGGCCCTGCCGTACTTCTTGAGGAGGCGGGCGTCGAGCGAACCGGCGTTGACGCCGATCCGGATCGGGGTGCCGGCGTCGGAGGCCGCCTTGGCGATCTCCTTGACCTTGTCGTCGAACTGCTTGATGTTGCCCGGGTTGACGCGGACGGCCGCACAGCCGGCGTCGATCGCCGCGAAGACGTACTTCGGCTGGAAGTGGATGTCGGCGATGACCGGGATGGAGGACTTCCGGGCGATCGTGGCGAGCGCGTCGGCGTCGTCCTGGGTGGGGCAGGCCACCCGCACGATCTGGCAGCCGGAGGCGGTCAGCTCGGCGATCTGCTGGAGCGTGGCGCCGATGTCGGAGGTGCGGGTCGTCGTCATCGACTGGACGGAGACGGGCGCGTCACCGCCGACGGCCACGCTGCCGACCTGGATCTGGCGGCTCTTGCGCCGCTCGGCGAGCCGGGTCGGAACGGTCGGGATACCGAGAGAAATCGCGGTCATCTGAAGTGCAACCTCAAGGTTGTGCGTCGGCGGGCTCAGGGTTCCGAGGTTACCGCCCCGGGGGTGGGGGGCCGGACACCACCGGGTCCGACCCCCCTGCGGGCTACGTCAGTTTCACCGGGTTGACGATGTCGGCGGCGAGGACGAGCAGCGTGAAGCAGACGAAGACACCGGCCACCACGTAGGCGGCGGGCATCAGCTTGGCCACGTCGAACGGGCCGGGGTCGGGGCGCTTGAAGATCCGGGCGACGTGACGGCGCACGGACTCCCACAGGGCGCCCGCGATGTGACCGCCGTCGAGCGGCAGCAGCGGGAGCATGTTGAACAGGAACAGCGAGACGTTGAACATCACCAGGATGTTCATGAAGTAGACCAGGATCCGCTCGGGCGGGGCCTCGACGGTCATCAGCTCACCGGTGATGCGGGCGGCGCCGAGGACGCCGACCGGCGAGTCCTCCGCGCGCTCGCCGTCGCCGAAGGTGGCGTCCCACAGGCCGGGGATCTTGCCCGGCAGGGCGATGACCGAGTGGAAGCCGGTCTGCAGGAGATCGGTCATGCGCTCGGTGGTCTCGCCGAAGGAGAGGGGCGCGACCTCGGTCTTGGAGGCGAAGCCGAGGTAGCCGGCCGGGCCGTAGCTGACGGGCTGGACGACCTTGCCGTCCGCGTCCTTCTTCGGCACCTGGTTCGTGACCAGGGTGGGGTGCAGGTCGATGCGCTGTCCGGCGCGCTCGACGGTGACCGTCGCCGGGCCGATGGTGTCGCGGATGCGGTCGGAGAGGGTGTCCCAGTCGTTCACCGGCGTGCCGTTGAAGGCGACGATCTTGTCGCCCTCCTTGAGGCCCGCCTTGAACGCCGGGGAGACGGGGTCTCCCGGGGCGCACTTCTCGCGCTTCTCGCTCTGGTCGATGACGCACTTCTGGACGCCGGCGACCTGCGTGGTCTGGCCCTCGATGCCGAGGGTCATCATCGAGCCGAAGAACAGCGCCGCCGCCAGGACCAGGTTCATGAACGGTCCGGCGAACATCACGATCACGCGCTTCCACGGCTTGCGCGTGTAGAACAGCCGCGTCTCGTCGCCGGGCTGGAGCTCCTCGTACGAGGCCTCGCGGGCGTCCTCGATCATGGAACGCCAGGGCGAGGTGGAGCGGGCCTCGATCTTGCCGTCCTCGCCCGGCGGGAACATGCCGATCATGCGGATGTAGCCGCCGGCCGGGATGGCCTTGATGCCGTACTCGGTCTCACCGCGCTTCCTCGACCAGATGGTGGGGCCGAAGCCGACCATGTACTGCGGCACGCGGATGCCGAAGAGCTTGGCCGTGGAGAGGTGGCCGAGCTCGTGCCAGGCGATGGACACGAGGAGGCCGAGGGCGAACAGCACGATGCCCAGGGCGTACAGGAGCATTTCGGTCATGCGCGGGCCTCCGCTGTTGCCTTCGCTGCGAGCTCTCGGGCCCGGGCGCGCGCCCAGGTCTCCGCTTCGAGGACGTCCGACACCGTGAGCGAGGTTCCCCCGCTGGGCTTTCCGTGCTCGGTGACGACTGCGGTGACCGTATCCATGATGCCGTTGAACGGCAGCCGTCCGGCGAGAAACGCCTCCACGCACTCCTCGTTCGCGGCGTTGAAGACGGCGGGGGCGGTGCCGCCCAGTTCGCCCACGTGCCGGGCCAGGCCGACGGACGGGAAGGCCTCGGTGTCGAGCGGGAAGAACTCCCAGGTGGAGGCCTTGGTCCAGTCGAAGGCGGGGGCCGCGTCCGGGACGCGCTCGGGCCAGCCGATGCCGATGGCGATCGGGCCGCGCATGTCCGGCGGGGTCGCCTGGGCGAGCGTGGAGCCGTCCGTGAACTCGACCATCGAGTGGACGTACGACTGGGGGTGCACGACGACCTCGATGCGGTCGAACGGGATGTCGTAGAGCAGATGGGCCTCGATGACCTCCAGGCCCTTGTTCACCAGGGTCGCGCTGTTCACCGTGATCACCGGGCCCATGGCCCAGGTCGGGTGGGCGAGCGCGTCCTCACGGGTGACATGGGCCAGCTGCTCGCGCGTACGGCCGCGGAAGGGGCCGCCGGAGGCCGTGACGACCAGCTTGCGGACGTCGGCGCGGGTGCCGGCGGCGAGCGCCTGGAAGAGGGCCGCGTGCTCGGAGTCGACCGGGATGATCTGGCCCGGCTTGGCGAGCGCCTTCACGAGGGGGCCGCCGACGATCAGCGACTCCTTGTTGGCGAGGGCGAGGGTGCGGCCCGCTTCGAGGGCGGCGAGGGTGGGCGCGAGGCCGATGGAGCCGGTGATGCCGTTGAGGACGGTGTGGCACGGGGAGGCGGCCACCTGGGTCGCGGCGTCCGGCCCCGCCAGGAGCTCGGGCAGGGGCTCGGAGCCGTACAGCGCCTTCAGCGCCTCCCGCAGCTCGGGCAGCGCCTCCTCACGGGCCACGGCGACCGTGGCGACCTTCAGCCGGTGCGCCTGCTCGGCGAGCAGTCCGACCCGGCCGCCGGAGGCGGCCAGGGCGGTGACCCGGAAGCGGTCGGGGTTGCGCAGCACCAGGTCGATGGCCTGGGTGCCGATGGACCCGGTCGAGCCGAGGACGACGATGTCCCGGCGGCCTTCGGACACGTCGAAGGCGATGTGCGGGTCGGCGAGAGGAGAGGGGCGGTCGCTCATGCCCCCCATTCTTGCCGCAAAGGCTGTGCGGTCTTCACGCGGTCCGGGCGTACCTGTGGAAAACCTCGTGGAAGTCCGGGAAGGTCTTCTTCACGCAGCCCGGGTCGTCGAAGGTGATCCCGGGGGTGCGCAGCGCCGTGACCGCGAAGGACATGACGACCCGGTGGTCGCCGTGGGTGGCGATCTCGACGGGCCCGGTGGGGGTGCCGGGGTGGATCTCGATCCAGTCGGGGCCCGTCTCGACGCTGATGCCGAGGCGGCGGAGGTTCTCGGCGCAGGCGTCGAGCCGGTCGCACTCCTTGACCCGGGTGTTGGCGACGTCCTCGATGCGGACCGGGCCGTCGGCGAACGGCGCGATCGCGGCGAGGGTCGGCATGGTGTCCGAGATGTCCCGCATGTTGACGGTGAGACCGCGGAGAGTGCCGGTGGAGCGGACGGTCGTCCCGCTGTCCGTGGTCTCCACGTCGGCGCCCATCCGGCGCAGCACGTCGACGAAGGCCAGGTCGCCCTGGAGGGCGCCGGTCCCGAGGCCGGGGACGGTGACGGAGCGGCCCGGTTCGAGGGCCGCCGCCGCGAAGAAGTAGCTGGCGGTGGAGGCGTCGGGCTCGATGCCGTAGGTGGGCGCGCGGTAGCCGGTCGGGGCGACGCGGTACGTACGGCCCTCCCGGGTGACCTCGGCCCCGAAGGACCGCATCATCGCGAGCGTGATCTCGACGTACGGCTCCGAGACCAGGTCCGTGACGGTGATGTCGAGGCCCTCGGCGGTGAGCGGGCCGAGCATGAGGAGGGCGGTGAGGTACTGGGAGGACTGGCCCGCGTCGAGCGTCAGCGCGCCGCCCTTCACGCCGGCGGCGTGCACGGAGAGCGGGTGGTGGCCGTCCTTCTCCCCGTGCCGGAGGTCGACCCCGAGCTCGCGCAGGGCGGTGCTGAGCGGGCCGAGGGGACGGCGGCGCATCTGTGCGGAGGCGTCGAAGTGGTAGGTGCCGTGGCCTGCGGCGACGAGGGTCGGCAGGAAGCGGGCGGTGGTCGCGCCGTCACGGCAGTACACCTCGGCGGTCTCCACGCCGGGGCCGGCGGGCCGGCCCTCGATGTGCCAGGCGTCGGGCTCGCGGCGGACGGCGTAGCCGAGGGCGCCGAGGCCCTCGGCGAAGCCCTCGGTGTCGTCGGAGACGAGCGGACGCAGGAGGGTGGTGGTGCCCTCCGCGGCTGCGGCGAGGAAGAGCGCGCGGGCGGTGACGGACTTGGAGCCGGGGATGTGGATGACGGTCACGGGGCCATCCTGCCGTGACCTGCGGGGGGACGGGGGGCTGGTCCGCCACGTGGACGACGCGCCCATCCGGGCCCCCGGTGCGGGGGCGCTTCCGCGCTGGGCGGTGCCCTCCGCGCCCGCGTGGGCGCGCGCCCGGCGGGGCGGTGCCCCGCTGCCGTGTGGGCAATCGTCCCTCCCCCAGACTTCGTCCGGGGGGACCCCCAGGGCGGGACGGGTGGGCACACGGGACGGCG
>NZ_JBEOVH010000058.1:0-23363 GCF_040295385.1 Streptomyces sp. NPDC002825 | reverse complement strand
AGGGCGCCGTCCGTTGTGCCCACCCTCCCCCAAGCTCTCGGCTTCGCTCGAGCAGGGGGGACCCCCATCGCCCCGGCGGAACGCATGCCCACAACAGGGGCGGGCCGCAGGCCCAGAACGCCGGGGCGCAGGCCCGCTCCCGCTGCCGGCCGCCCAAGGCCCCCGCACCGGCGCTTCCGGCACGGTTCACTTCCCGTTCACCCTCCCCCGTCGACCGCTTCACCTGTTCTGCCTAATTTCGGCCGTACACGGTGCAAGGAGCTCGGCACGCACCGACCAACCGACACACGCCGCCGTAGAACGGTCAGGACACTCACGGTCCGCGACAGGGCGGCTTCTGGAAGGAACACCCGAAAGTGAAGCTTTCGCGCAAGAACGGGCTTCGCGCCTCCGCGATCGGTGCCCTCGTCGTCTCCGGTGCGCTCGTCCTCTCGGCGTGTGGCTCGGACAACAACACGGAGACCCCGACGAAGGACGGCGGCACGAAGTCCTCCGCCGCCGCGTCGAACATCGCGTGCGACGGCGCCAAGGGCCAGCTCCTGGCCGCCGGCTCCAGCGCCCAGAAGAACGCGATGGACCTGTGGGTCAAGAACTTCCAGGCCGCGTGCTCCGGCGTCGAGGTCAACTACCAGGCCATCGGCTCCGGCGGCGGCATCACCAAGTTCAACCAGGGCCAGGTGACCTTCGCCGGCTCCGACTCCGCCCTGAAGGACGAAGAGGTCGCCGAGTCGCAGAAGATCTGCAAGGGCGGCAAGGGCGTCAACCTGCCCATGGTCGGCGGCCCGATCGCCATCGGCTATAAGCTGGACGGTGTGGACAACCTGGTCCTCGACGCGCCCACGCTGGCCAAGATCTTCGACACGAAGATCACCAAGTGGAACGACCCGGCCATCGTGAAGCTCAACCCGGGCGCCAAGCTCCCCGACACCACGATCCAGGCCTTCCACCGCTCCGACGAGTCGGGCACCACGCAGAACCTGGGCAAGTACCTCTCGGCCACCGCGAAGGCCGACTGGAAGTACGACCCGAAGACGAAGTCGTGGCCCGCCCCGGGCGGCCAGGCCGCCAACGGCTCCTCCGGTGTCGCCACCGCGGTCAAGGACGCCGAGGGCTCCATCGGCTACTTCGAGCTCTCCTACGCGACGGCGAACAAGATCTCCACGGTCAGCATCAACACCGGCGCCTCCGCCCCGGTCGCCGCCACCACGGAGAACGCCTCGAAGGCCATCGCCGCCGCCAAGGTCAAGGGCACCGGCAGCGACCTGGCCCTCTCGCTCGACTACACCACCAAGGCCGAGGGCGCCTACCCGCTGACCCTGGTCACGTACGAGATCGCCTGCGACAAGGGCAACAAGGCGGACACCCTGCCGACCCTGAAGGCGTTCCTCACCTACACCGCCAGCGAGGAGGGCCAGAAGGTCCTCTCCGACGCCGGCTACGCCCCGCTCCCGGCCGAGATCGCGGCCAAGGTCCGCGCGATCGTCCCCACCCTGTCCTGACCCCCGGCCGGGCCCGGCCCCTCACCTCCCGTGGAGGGGCCGGCCCCGGCATCCGGTGCACCGCCGCCAGGGACCCGTACAGCAGTACAGGTCCCGCAGACCGGAGAAGCAGAGATGGCTACCACCACACCTGACATACAGAGGAGCCGGCGCGCCAAGAGCGCGACCCGCCCCGGGGACCGCATCTTCAGCGGTCTGTCCCGCGGCTCCGGCATCACCCTCCTCGTGATCATGGCCGCGATCGCGGTCTTCCTGACCTACCGTGCCGTCCTCGCCATCTCGAAGGACAGCACCAACTTCTTCACCACCTTCGAGTGGAACCCGGCGAACAACCCGCCGGTCTTCGGCATCGCCGTCCTCGCCTTCGGCACCCTCGTCTCCTCGGTCATCGCGATGCTCATCGCCGTGCCCGTCGCGATCGGGATCGCCCTCTTCATCTCGCACTACGCCCCGCGCAGGCTGGCCAAGCCGCTCGCGTACGTCGTCGACCTGCTCGCCGCCGTGCCCAGCATCATCTACGGCCTCTGGGGCGCGATCTTCCTCGTCCCGTACCTGGACGGCCTCAACAAGTGGCTCGACCAGTACCTGGGCTGGACGTACATCTTCGACAAGTCCAGCGACGGCGTCGCCCGCAACCTCTTCACCGTGGGCATCCTGCTGGCGATCATGATCCTTCCGATCATCACCAACGTGACCCGCGAGGTCTTCCTCCAGGTCCCGAAGATGCACGAGGAAGCCGCCCTCGCCCTCGGCGCCACGCGCTGGGAGGTCATCCGCATGTCGGTGCTGCCCTTCGGCCGCTCCGGCATCATCTCCGCCTCCATGCTGGGCCTCGGCCGCGCACTCGGCGAGACGATGGCCGTCGCCGTCGTCCTCTCCCCCAGCTTCGTCCTCTCGGGCCACCTGCTCGACCCGGGCGGCGGCACCTTCGCGCAGAACATCGCCGCCAAGTTCAACGAGGCCAACGAGTTCGGCCGTGACGCCCTGATCGCCTCCGGTCTCGTCCTCTTCGTCATCACCCTGCTGGTCAACGGCGCCGCCCGCTGGATCATCGGCCGCCGCAAGGAGTACTCGGGGGCCGCGGCATGAGCCACGCCATACAGGAACGTCCGGTCGCGGCCGCCCCGCGCCGCCAGTCCCTCTCCCACGCCCGGCTCCCCCGCTGGACCCCGGCCGCCGTCGCCGCCGGCTCGATCGCCGCGGGCATCGGCATCGGCGTCGCCGCCGGCTGGCACAGCAAGGTCCAGTGGGGCCTGATCGCCGCGCTGCTCTTCGTCCTCGTCACCTTCGCCGTGACCACCAAGGTCGAAGGCCGCCGCCAGGCCAAGGACCGCGTCGCCACCAGCCTCGTCTGGGTCTGCTTCGTCCTCGCCGTCGTCCCGCTGCTCTCCCTCGCCTGGGTCACGATCAGCAAGGGCCTGGAAGCCCTCAGCCCGTACTTCCTGACCCACTCGATGAACGGCGTCCTCGACGCCGAGGAGGGCGGCGGCGTCTACCACGCGCTGCTCGGCACCATCGAGCAGGTCGGCATCGCGACGCTGATCGCCGCGCCCATCGGCCTGCTGACCGCCGTCTACCTCGTCGAGTACGGCGGCGGAAAGCTCGCCCACGCCGTCACCTTCTTCGTCGACGTCATGACGGGCATCCCGTCGATCGTCGCCGGCCTCTTCATCCTCGCCACCTGGAACCTGATGCTGGGCTTCGGCCCCTCCGGTTTCGCCGGCGCGATGGCCCTCGCCATCCTGATGATGCCGGTCGTGGTCCGCTCCACCGAGGAGATGCTCAAGCTCGTCCCGAACGAGCTCCGCGAGGCCTCCCTCGCCCTCGGCATCCCCAAGTGGCGCACCATCCTGAAGGTGGTCCTGCCCACCGCGATCGGCGGCATCACCACGGGCGTCATGCTCGCGGTCGCCCGCATCACCGGTGAGACGGCCCCGGTCCTGCTCCTCGTGTTCGGTACGAAGCTCATCAACCCGAACCCCTTCGAAGGCGCCCAGTCCTCCCTGCCGCTCTACGTGTACGAGCAGTACGCGGTCGGCACCGACGCCGCCGTGGCCCGCGCCTGGGCCGCCGCGCTCGTCCTGATCGCCTTCGTCATGATCCTCAACCTGGTGGCCCGCGGCATCGCCCGCTGGAAGGCCCCGAAGACCGGCCGCTGACCGCGGCACATTGGAAGTGATTCACATGGCCAAGCGAATCGACGTCAGCGGCCTCTCCGCCTACTACGGCGCCCACAAGGCGATCGACGACATCTCGATGACCGTCGAGCCCCGCTCCGTGACGGCCTTCATCGGCCCCTCCGGCTGCGGCAAGTCCACCTTCCTGCGCACCCTGAACCGCATGCACGAGGTCACCCCCGGGGGCCGCGTCGAGGGCAAGGTGATGCTGGACGACGAGAACCTGTACGGAGCGAACGTCGACCCGGTCGCCGTGCGCCGCACCGTCGGCATGGTCTTCCAGCGCCCGAACCCCTTCCCCACCATGTCGATCTTCGACAACGTGGCGGCGGGCCTGCGCCTCAACGGCAACTACAAGAAGTCCCAGCTGAACGACATCGTCGAGCGGTCCCTCAAGGGCGCCAACCTCTGGAACGAGGTCAAGGACCGCCTCAACAAGCCGGGCTCCGGCCTCTCCGGCGGCCAGCAGCAGCGTCTGTGCATCGCCCGCGCGATCGCCGTCGAGCCCGACGTCCTGCTGATGGACGAGCCCTGCTCCGCCCTCGACCCGATCTCCACCCTCGCCATCGAGGACCTGATCGGCGAGCTGAAGGAGCGCTTCACCATCGTCATCGTGACGCACAACATGCAGCAGGCCGCCCGCGTCTCGGACCGCACGGCCTTCTTCAACCTGGCGGCCGTCGGCCAGCCGGGCAAGCTGATCGAGCTGGACGACACCGAGCGCATCTTCTCCAACCCGAGCGTCCAGGCGACCGAGGACTACATCTCCGGCCGCTTCGGATAAAGAACGTCCTACGGTGCTGCATGGCGGTGCCACCGTAAGACGAAGGGCCCGGCTCCCCCACAGGGGAGCCGGGCCCAACCACTTTCCGTGCCGCTTCGGCGGGTTCTGCCGGACTATCGTCCGCCGCCCATCAGCCGAAGAGCAGCCTGATCACGTAATAGCTCAGCGCGGCGACGATTCCCGCCGCCGGCATCGTGATGCTGCATCCCCCGGGGGATAACCCCCGGACCCCCAGCAACACCGGTTACCGCCGCCCATCAGCCGAAGAGCAGCCTGATCACGTAATAGCCCAGCGCCGCGACGATTCCCGCCGCCGGCATCGTGATGCTGCATCCCCCGGGGGATAACCCCCGGACCCCCAGCAACACCGGTTGCCGCCGCCCATCAGCCGAAGAGCAGCCTGATCACGTAATAGCTCAGCGCGGCGACGATTCCGGCCGCCGGCATCGTGATGAACCAGCCCAGGACGATGTTCTTCGCGACACCCCAGCGGACCGCGTTGACCCGCTTCGTCGCGCCGACGCCCATGATCGCGGAGGTGATGACGTGCGTCGTCGAGATCGGGGCCTTGAAGACGAACGCCGTCAGGAACATGATCGACGCGCCGGTCGTCTCGGCCGCGAAGCCCTGCGGCGGGTCCAGCTCGATGATCTTGCGGCCGAGGGTCCGCATGATGCGCCAGCCGCCCGCGTACGTACCGAGCGAGAGCATCACGGCACAGGCGATCTTCACCCACACCGGGATCGGCGCGTCCGCGCTCTGCACATCGCCGATGACCAGGGCCATCACCACGATGCCCATCGTCTTCTGGGCGTCCTGGAGGCCGTGGCCCAGCGCCATGCCGGCCGCCGACACGGTCTGCGCGATACGGAAGCCGCGCTTGGCCTTGTGCGGGTTCGCCTTGCGGAACATCCACAGGATCGCGGTCATCACCAGGTAACCGGCGATGAGACCGACGACCGGCGAGAGGAACATCGGGATGACGACCTTCTCGAGGACGCCCGACCAGATGACCTGCGTGCCACCCGCGAGCGCCGCGCCCACCATGCCGCCGAAGAGCGCGTGCGAGGAGGACGAGGGAAGACCGAAGTACCAGGTGACCAGGTTCCAGACGATCGCGCCGAGTAGGGCGGCGAAGAGGATGCCCATCCCCGAGTTGCCCGTCGGCGTCTCGATCAGACCCTTGCTGACGGTGTGCGCGACGCCGCTGCCGAGGAAGGCACCGGCGAGGTTCATGACCGCCGCCATCGCGAGGGCCGCCCGGGGGGTCAGGGCCCGGGTCGACACCGAGGTGGCGATGGCGTTGGCGGAATCGTGGAAGCCGTTCGTATACGTGAAGCCGAGCGCGACACCGATGGTCACGATCAGAGCGAAGGTGTCCACGAAGCTCAGGACTCCTTGACCGCGATGGTCTCCACGGTGTTCGCCACGTGCTCGAAGGCGTCGGCAGCCTCTTCCAGCACATCCACGACCTGCTTGAGCTTCAGCACCTCGATGGCGTCGTACTTGCCGTTGAAGAGGTGGGCGAGCAGCTTGCGGTGGATCTGGTCCGCCTGGTTCTCGAGACGGTTGACCTCGATCCAGTACTCCGTGAGGTTGGACATCGTCCGCAGGTTCGGCATGGCCTCGGCGGTCAGCTCCGCGGCACGGGCCAGGACCTCGATCTGCTGCTCGACACCCTTGGGGAGCTCTTCGATGTTGTAGAGGACGACCAGGTCGACGGCCTCTTCCATGAAGTCCATGATGTCGTCGAGGGACGAAGCGAGGGAGTAGATGTCCTCGCGGTCGAACGGCGTGATGAAGGAGGAGTTCAGCTGGTGGAAGATCGCGTGGGTGGCGTCGTCACCGGCGTGCTCCGCTGCCCGCATCCGCTCCGCGATCTCGGCCCGGGCGGAAGGCTCCGCTCCGAGCAGTTCCATCAGGAGCTTGGAGCCCGTGACGATGTTGTCCGCGGACGCGGCGAACATGTCGTAGAAGCTCGTCTCCCTGGGGGTCAGACGAAATCGCACGTGAGGTCCTCGGGGTGCTGGGTTTCGGTCAGGCTGATGCTAGGCGCATCATCCGGCCACGGCTAACCGGCGTCTCTCAGTGTCGCCCATCAGGCACAGTGAACTGCAGCGGGCCCCCGCCCGGATCGGCGGGGATCGGTACCATATACCCACGAGGGGTATACACCCCCTTATTGGACAACGGGAGGACGCGATGACGACCACCGAGGCGGACCAGGTCACCCCCCAGGCCGCCGAGACCGTCGAGGCCGTCGACGCGGCCGACCACGGGCACGGCGTGCACGGCTACCACAAGCAGAAGGACGAGCACCTCAAGCGGCTCCGCCGGATCGAGGGCCAGATCCGGGGTCTGCAGCGGATGGTCGACGAGGACGTCTACTGCATCGACATACTCACGCAGGTCTCCGCCTCGACGAAGGCGCTCCAGTCCTTCGCACTCCAGCTCCTGGAGGAGCACCTGCGGCACTGCGTCGCGGACGCGGCGGCCACGGGCTCCGGCATCGACGAGAAGGTCGAGGAGGCCACGAAGGCCATCGCCCGCATGATGCGCACCTGACGGGTGGCCGTGCGGGGTCCTTCCCTGAGGGAGCCCCGCCGCCTCGGGCGCGACCTGTGCGGAGGCCTTCCATGAGGCGCCCCGCGCCGCCGCCCCAGGCGCGCCCTGTGCGGGTCCTTCCCTGAGGGAGCCCCGCCGCCTGAGGGGCCCCGCCGCCGCCTCAGGCGTCCTGTGCGGACGCGGCCCTTTCCGTCGCCACCCGCAGGACCTCGTCGATCCGGTCGGCGCTGAGGCGTTCCCCGTCCGCGGCCGAGGCCGCGATGATCAGTTCGCCGCAGAGTTCGATCTCGGCCAGGGCGACGCAGTCCGGGTCTGCGGGCACGGTTGCTGTACCGGGCGGGGCCACGCGCATCCACCTCTTCCTGCCGGCGTCGGTCTCCCAGCGGTCTCCCAGCGTAGGGACGGGGCCACGCACCGCGCATGACACGTCCGGACCATTTGCCGATGGTCCGCGAAGCCACCGGGCCGGGTCAGGCCTTGATCTTCCCGGCGTAGATGTCCCTGCGGTCCGGGAGCGTGACCTCGACGGGGACCCCGAAGCCGTACAGCAGGGTCGTCGAGGCGACCGCGACCGTCCGGCCCTGGTTGCTGAAGCTGAACTGGTGGCGCACCTTCCGCAGCCGCCCCTCCGCGTCGAGGTACGCGTCGAAGGGCACGGTGTCCTTGGCGAACCCTTTCGCCGCCGCGGCGAGCGCCCCGCGCAGCTGTGGCGAGGCGACCCGGGCGGCGTGCGCGATGTCGGCGACCCCCCGGTAGTGGCCGACTTTCACCCCTGCGAGGTCGACCTCCCCGAGGTACGTGACCTCACGGGCTCCCCGCAGCAGCTCGGCCGCCGCGGCCGGGTCGGTGGCGCCGCCGGTGACGAGGTTCCCGTCGTCGAGGGTGGTGGTGTCGACCCGTACCCACTTGTCGGCGGGGACACCCGCGCCCCGGTTCTTCATGTAGAGCGCGCCGGGCGTGAGGAGCTCGGTGATCGGCCGGTGCTCGCTCGCCCCGGCCGGGTCCTTCGGCAGCAGCACCTGCAGCCGCCCGGTGCGGCGCCGGAAGTCGTAGCCGCCCTCGCCCCGGATGGTGACCCGGGTCCCGCCGGTGGCCATCTCCATGGAGGTGCTCGCCTTGGACGTGCCGGCCTTCGCGAGGGCGTCGGCGGCGTTCCGTACGGCGAGGGCGGGGTCGGCCGTCTGCTTCGGGTCGTCGGGGGCGGCACACCCGGACAGCGCGGCCGTCCCGACGAGGGAGCCGACCAGGACGGCGGTGACGGTGACCGCCCCGCGCCCGAGACCGTGCGCACGCCCGTACCGCTGCACCACCATCGCCGCCAACCCCCAACGCCTCACCGCTGTTTGCCCGGGACCCGCCCTTCCCCGGGGCCCTCGGGCCCGGGGACACCCGATCCGCATAACGACGGTCCGGGCGTGCCGTCACGCGCAGTACGGTGGTGGGGTGCACGCGCAGGGTTCCTCCCACACCACGACGACGACTGAGCGCGGCTCGTTCGCGCTGGCACGGTGCAGTTGCGGCTGGACGGGCCCGGCCCGCAGATCCCGCGACAAGGCCCGCTCGGACGCGGCGGAACACCTCCGCGCAAGCGGCTCCTAGACGGGCCGGCTAGGCCGCGAGGTCGTTCCGTCCGGTGTTGGGCGCGGGGCCGCCGAGCCGGGGCTCGGGGATGCCGACGGTCTCGGGGCGGCGCGCCGCGTCGGCCCGGCGGGAGCGGACGAGCCGGGCGCCGCGGCCGGAGCGGGCGACGGCGGAGACGACGGGCGTGAGCAGGGCGAGCGCGACGGGGGCGAGGAGCAGCGCCACGGCGGTGCCGAGGGCGAAGCCGCCGATCACGTCGGTCGGGTAGTGGACGCCCATGTAGACCCGGGCGAAGCCCTCGGCGAGGGCGAGGGCGATGGCGGCGAGGCCGAACCTGCGGTGGGCGACGAAGAGGCCGACGCCGAGGGCCATCGCGAGGGTGGCGTGGTCGCTGACGAAGGAGAAGTCGGTCTTCCCGTCGACGAGTACTTCAAGACCCTGGTGGTCCTTGAAGGGTCTGGGTCGCTCCACGAACCCGCGAATGGGGATGTTGACCAGGAGGGCGATGCCGGCGGCCAGCGGGGCCCAGACGAGCCCGGCGACGGCCGAGACGGATTCGTTGAGCGTGCCGCGCCGGCGGACGCTCCACCAGCACCAGAGCACGACGAGGACCATCGCGAGCACGATCCCGTACTCGCCGACGAACTCCATGACGCGGTCGAACCACGGCGGAGCGGCCTTGGCCAGTCCGTTGATGTCGTAGAGCAGGCCGACATCGGGGTTCGAGCCGTCCGATGCGAGTCCAGCCATCTGCTGCGGCCCCTTGCTCTCGTGTCTGGTTTCCAACCCCCGTGGTCAGAGCGGTCGGATCAGGGAACGAACCGCCTGAGGCGCACGTTCCGCTCTCTCCGGTGGATCATGCCGACGTTATCGAAGAGTGACGGTTCACCGCAGCTCAGGGCCTGTGCATGACGGAGAGTTCCAGCCATGCCCGATAAGCCCCGAAGGCCCCCCGACCAGCCCCGGAAGCCCACCCGACGGTCCGTCTGCGACCCTCAGGACTGCGGCAGATGGGTGGGCAGCGCCGCCGCGCCCTCCTTGGTGACCCGGGTGGCACCGAAGTAGTCGGGGGTGTCGATCCGGTCGAAGCGGATCACCGCACCCGTGCGCGGAGCGTCGATCATGTAGCCGCCGCCGACGTAGATGCCGACGTGCCGGATGGCCCGCGAGTTCGTCAGGTCGTCCGAGAAGAACACGAGGTCGCCCGGGAGCAGCTCGGCCCGGCTGGGGTGCGGTCCGGCGTTGTACTGGTCGTTGGCGACGCGCGGCAGCTGCACGCCGACGCTCTCGTACGCGGCCTGGGTGAGCCCGGAGCAGTCGAACCGCCCGTTCTGCGCGGCCGTACCCGTACCGCCCCAGAGGTACGGGGTGCCCAGCTTCTGCTGGGCGTAGTGGATGGCGGCGGCGGCCTGCTGGGAGGGCGCGACGCGGCCCACCGGCCGGGCGAAGCTCTTCTCCAGGGACCGGATGATGCGGACGTAGTTCTGCGTCTCGCTGATGGGCGGCACGCCGCCGTGCTTGATCACCCGGTACGCGCCCGCGTTGTACGCGGCCAGCATGTTGCTCGCCGGGTCGCCGGGGACGTCCTTCACGTATCCGGCGAGTTCGCAGTCGTACGAGGCGGCCGACGGAATGGCGTCCTGCGGGTCCCAGATGTCCCGGTCGCCGTCCCCGTCGCCGTCGATGCCGTGCCCGGCCCAGGTGCCGGGGATGAACTGGGCGATGCCCCGCGCGTCGGCCGGGGAGATCGCCCGCGGGTTCCAGCCGCTCTCCTGGTAGAGCTGCGCGGCGAGCAGCGCCGGGTTGATGGCGGGGCAGAGATTCCCCCACCGCTGGACGAGCCCCTGGTAGAGCGCGGGAACGGCCCCCTTGGCGAGGGCGACGGTCCCGCCCTTGCCGCTGACACCGCCGGCGATCCCGGCGGCGGCGGAGTACGTGCCGATGACGAGCAGCGCGACGAAGCCGAGGCAGACCCCGAGCGCCCCACCACCCACCAGCCAAGCCTTACCGGCCCTACGCACCGTCAACCACCCCTCGGCTCATGGCAGTACGCCAGGGCCGCCAGTCTAGGTGGCGCCTGACGCCGCCCCAAGAGTGCAACAACGACAATCATTGCCCGGAGTCACTCTCCGTGATACACAGAGTGACCATACGCTTCTTCGCATGGAAACCGGCCATACCGTCGCAGGTCAAGACGGTCAGATCGGTCAAGTGTGCGGGGATCGGGTAAAGAGAGCCGCCAAGCCGTCACACGTGAGCGGTTTCATCAGCGAAGATAGGGCGATGACCCATGCCGTCCGGCAGGGGGAACCAAGTACCCAACAGGGGCGGTGAGTTACATGAACCTGGCGGCCGAAAAGGGCGACATCACCACCATCATCGGTGGAATCGCCCCGAACTGGGGACCTTTCGGGAGCCTGGGCAACGAAGCCAAGGTGATGATCGAGGTCGTGATGGCCGTGGCCATCCTGCTCTGCCTCGGCATCGCCATCTGGGGGGCGGCCAAGCAGCGCATCGGCGCGACCGCCCTCCGCGACACGTTCAGCGCGGAGCAGGGCAAGGGCCTGATCGTCGCCGGTCTGACCGGCGTCTTCATCATCGGATCGCTGGGGACGCTGTTCACCATCGTGTACGGGATGGCCGTCTGATCTCCCGTCGGACCCGACCCTCCTGAGAATGCGTTCCCTGATGCCCAGTCATGTTGAAGCACGGCCGTACCACCCGCGAACGAGTGAGGGGGCGTACCCGGCATGAGTCCCGGCGACGAGCACGACAGCTTCGGCGGCGTGGGCGGCTCGGGCCAGACCCGGACCCGCCTGCCCGAGGGCAACAGCGGCGACGTCTACGGCGGCGCCCGCCGCCCCGTCCGCAGCTCCCGATCCCTCATCACGGTCGTGGGCGTGGTGGTCCTCCTCGTCGCCGCGATCGCCTTCGCCAACCGCGGCGGCGGCGAACCGGCCGACGCGTCGGGCGCCCGCGCCGGCACCCCGGGGAAGACGGCCCCCACCTCCGCGACGGGCGTCCGCCCGGTCACCGGCAAGAACGGCCAGATCCCCACGGGCTACGCCCACGACGACCAGGGCGCACAGAGCGCGGCGACGAACTACGCGGTGGCGCTGGGGTCGGTCGAGATGTTCCAGGCCGGTACCCGGGAGCAGATCGTCCGCACCATCCACGCCCCGGCGATCGCCGACGACCTCGTGAAGCGGCTGGACGCCTCGTACTCGGCCGACTTCCTGGCGAGCATCGGGCTCGACGCGAACGGCGCCGCCCCGTCCGGCATGACCTTCGTGTCCCGCACCATCCCGGTCGGCGCCAAGGTCCGGGACTACACGGACACGTCCGCGACCGTCGAGGTCTGGTGCACCGGCCTGGTCGGCCTCGCGGGCCCGGGCTCGACCAAGCCCGTGACGTCCACCTGGTTCACCATCACGGAGAAGCTCACGTGGGTCGGGGGCGACTGGCGCGTGGAGTCCTCCACGCAGAACGAGGGCCCCACCCCGGTCAACGGGGACAACCGCGCCTCCATGGCCGACGAGATCGCCGCGGCCGTCGAGGGATACGGAGGGTTCACCTATGCCCGCTAGCCGAAGCCTGGCGGGTCGCGCGACGGCCACGCTCGCCGTCGCCTTCCTCAGCGCACCGCTCCTGCTCGCCTCGAGCGCGCAGGCGGCACCCACGCCGACCCCGTCGACGCCCACGCCGTCCCCGAGCAGCAGCGACAACCCCTGCGCCCTCATCGTGGGGCAGGCCCGCGAGTACTGCGAGAAGGGCCAGGCCGGCGGCGGAGCCGACAAGGCCCCCGTCGCCGACCCCACCGCCCTCGACCCCCTCTCCTCCCTCGCCCGGGGTTTCGCCGACGCCGCCATCAAGGTCATCGACGAGCTGTCCAAGGCGGTCAAGGCGACCGCCGACGTCGACTTCACCAACATGCAGTTCCTCGGCCGCTACGCCATCGTCTTCGCCGCCGCCACCTTCCTCACCCTCCTCCTCTGGCTCCTCGCCGTCGCCAAGCGGGCCATCCGCGGCGTGCCCCTCACCACGGCGCTCTCCGAGGCCATCGGCTTCCTCTGGCTGACGGTCCTCGCCTCCGCGTTCACGCCGCTGATCCTCTACACCGTCGTCAACGCCACCGACGCCATCACCGAGGTCATCGCCTCCGGCACCGGCCAGCAGACCGACATCTTCTTCGGCAGCTTCAAGCAGGCCCTCCAGAAGGGCGACAGCATCGGTGGCGGCCCCATCATGCTGATCATCGTGTCCCTGGTGACCGTCATCGCGGCCGGCGTGCTCTATCTGGAGCTCTTCCTCCGCGCCGTCCTGCTGTACGTCGGCGCCCTCCTCGGCGTCGTCGTCTACTCGGGTCTCGTCGACAAGAACATGTGGGGTCACGTCCGCCGCTGGGCCGGCATCATGATCGCGATCATCCTGGTCAAGCCGGTCATCGTGATCGTCCTCGGCCTGGCCGGCGCGCTCTCCTCCGGCACCGGCCCCGACGCGGTCTCCGCCGTCGTCTCCGGCCTGTCGATCATCCTGCTCGCCATCTTCGCCTCCGCGATGATCTACCGCTTCGTCCCCGGCTTCGGCGACGAGATCGTCGCCTCCCGCAACAACCGCCTCCACCGCGCCGGCGAGAACGCGGCCGCGGCCGTCATCTCCTCCCCGGCCTCCCTCGTCTCGCAGGGCATCAAGACCCACAGCACCCGCGACAGCGGCGGAGGCGGCTCCCAGGGCTCCGCCCCCCGCCCCGCCAACGCCGTGTCCGGCGGCATGGCCGCCCACAGCAGCCGCGGCGGAGGCGGTTCCACCGGCGGAACCGGCGGAACCGGCGGCTCGACTCCCCCGCCCCGTAGCAGCAGTCCCACCGCGGGTACCCCGCACAGCAACCGCAAGAACTCTGGAGGTGCAGGGCGTTGACGACCCAGTCCCAGCCGGTCGCGCCCCGCCGCACGTATCTCATCGGCCGCGCCCGGCCGAACGCGATCGTCGGCAAGAACCGCGAGACCGGCGAGATCGCCCTGATCATCGTCGGCGCCTTCCTCGGCATGATGAGCGGACTCCTCGTCCCCGCCCTCCCCCTGCGGATCGCGCTCCTCGCGGGCCTGCCCATGCTCGCGATCGCCGCCGTGTACCTCCCGTACAAGCACCGCACCTTCTACAAGTGGTTCGAGATCAACCGCAGCTACAAGCGGATGCTCAAGCGCGGCACCGCCTACCGTTCCGTCGCCGCCGAGGCCGGCACCCGCCTCGACGGCCGCGAGGTCGAGGTCGGCCCGCCCCCCGGCATCGGCCGCGTCGGCTGGCTCGCCGCCCCCTTCGGCCCGGACGAGATCGCCGTCCTCCTGCACGCCGACCGCCGCACCGTCACCGCCGCCATCGAGATCGAGGGCCCCGGCGTCGGCCTGCGCGACAGCGAGGACCAGGAGGCCCTCGTCGACCGCTTCGGCACCCTCCTCAAGCACGTCGCGAACGGCGACGGCTTCGTCACCCGCCTCCAGATGCTCGCCCGCACCCTCCCCGCCGACCCCGACGCGCACGCCAAGGACGTCGGCCAGCGCGGCGACCCGCACGCGCCCGCGTGGCTCCAGGAGTCGTACGACCAGCTCCAGTCGATGGTCTCCACCTCCAGCGAGCAGCACCGCGCCTATCTCGTCGCCTGCATGCACTACACCCGCGAGCTCGCCGCCGAGGCCAACGCCATGGCCCGCGCCGCCCGCCACGCCTCCGGCGCCCGCAAGCTCGACCGCGACGCCGGCCTCGCCGTCGTCATGGCCCGCGAGCTCACCGACATCTGCGCCCGCCTCGCCGAGGCCGACATCCGCGTGCGCCAGCCCCTCGGCCAGTCCCGGCTCGCGTCCCTCGTGCACTCCATGTACGACCCGGACCACCCCATCGACCACATCCAGGCCATGACGAAACGAAACGCTTGGCCCGCCGAACTCGACGCCATGGAGCCGACGTACCTCCAGGCGAAGACCCGCGAGTCCTCCACCCGCGCCCCCTGGTGCCACGCCACCGCCTGGGTGAAGGAGTGGCCGATGACCCCGGTCGGCGTCAACTTCCTCGCCCCGCTCCTCGTCCACACCCCCGACGTCATCCGTACGGTCGCCGTGACCATGGACCTGGAGCCCACCGAGGTCGCCATCGAGCGCATGCTCACCGAGAAGACCAACGACGAGGCCGAGGCCTCCCGCCAGGCCAAGATGAACCGCACGGTCGACCCCCGGGACATCGCCGCCCACGGCCGGCTCGACCAGCGGGGTGAAGATCTCGCCAGCGGCGCGGCAGGAGTGAACCTCGTCGGGTACATCACGGTGTCGTCGCGTTCGCCCGAGGCCCTCGCCCGGGACAAGCGCACGATCAGGGCCTCCGCCGGCAAGTCGTATCTGAAGCTGGAGTGGTGCGACCGCGAGCACCACCGGGCCTTTGTGAACACCCTGCCGTTCGCGACCGGCATCCGCCGCTAGGGCCGAAGGGGCACAGACCCATGCGAGATCCGCTGTCCGTCCTCACCGAAGCCTTCACCGCCTTCCTCTTCGGGAAGGTGGAGACGACCCGTCTGCCCGTCCGCACCTCCACCGGGCAGGCCCAGGCCGTCTACCTGCCGACCGCCGCGCCCGGCCTCGGCGACTCCGGCGTCATCATCGGCCGCGAGGTCTACAGCGGGAAGGGCTACATCTACGACCCCTTCCAGCTGTACGGTCAGCAGCTCCCCGCCCCGCACTGGCTGGTCCTGGGCGAGTCCGGCAACGGAAAGTCGGCGCTGGAGAAGACGTACGTGCTCCGCCAGCTCCGCTTCCGCGACCGGCAGGTCGTCGTCCTCGACGCGCAGGGCGAGGACGGCGTCGGCGAATGGAACCTCATCGCCCAGGAGCTGGGGATAACCCCCATCCGCCTGGACCCGATGGTCGCCAACGACGCCGGGATCCGCCTCAACCCCCTGGACCCGTCGATCACCACGACGGGCCAGCTGGCCCTCCTCCGCACCATCATCGAGGTGGCGATGGGCCACGGCCTCGACGAGCGCTCCGGCTTCGCGCTCAAGGTCGCCCACGCGTACGTCACCGAGCACACCACCGACCGGCAGCCGATCCTCACCGACATCGTCGAGCGCCTCCGCCACCCCGAGGCGGAGTCGGCGGAGGCGATGAACGTCGACATAGACGACGTACGGGCCTGGGGCCTGGACGTCGCCCTCGTCCTGGACCGCCTCGTCGACGGTGACCTGCGCGGCATGTTCGACGGCCCGACCACGGTCGGCATCGACCTCGACGCGCCGCTCATCGTCTTCGACCTGTCCCACATCGACCGCAACTCCATCGCCATGCCCATCCTCATGGCGATCGTCGGCGTCTGGCTGGAACACACCTGGATCCGCCCCGACCGGAAGAAGCGCATCTTCCTCGTCGAGGAGGCCTGGCACATCATCAACAGCCCGTTCGTCGCCCAGCTGTTCCAGCGGCTCCTGAAGTTCGGCCGCCGCCTCGGCCTGAGCTTCGTGGCAGTGGTCCACCACCTCTCGGACGTCGTCGACGGAGCGGCGGCAAAAGAAGCAGCGGCGATCCTCAAGATGGCCTCCACCCGGACCATCTACGCCCAGAAGGCCGACGAGGCACGCAACACGGGCCGGGTCCTCGGCCTGCCCCGCTGGGCGGTCGAGATCATCCCGACCCTCACCCCGGGCATCGCCGTCTGGGACGTCAACGGCAACGTGCAGGTGGTCAAACACCTCATCACCGAGAAGGAACGCCCCCTCGTCTACACCGACCGCGCCATGACCGAGTCCTCCGTCACGGACCCGGAGCTCGAGTGGGAGACGGAACAGCGGGCGATCCTCATCGAGCAGCAGATGAACGGCACTTCGCAGTCGACGGTGGCGTGACGTGGCCGAGCAGAAGAGGCAGGGCGGCATCTCCGACGGCTTCGTCGTCGGGCTGTTCGCCCTGATCCTCGGCCTCGCGTTCCTCGTCTGGACGGCGACCGGCCTGGCCGGACTCCTCGCGCACGGCGCCTGGCCGGCCGGTGTCGCCTTCACCCGGACCCCGATCGCCCTGCGCTCCCTCGCGATGGCCCCGACGGACCTCCCGTCGGCCTGGCCGGCCACCCCGCCGGGGGCGCTGTCGGGATACGGCCTCTTCTGGGGCCTGCTGATCGGCGAGGCGATGGTCCTCATGGTCCTCGCCGTCTTCGTCCTCGGCACGGTGACCCGCTGGCGCGCGGTCCGCGCGAACCGGAAGGCGGGGGCGTACGGCACGGCTCCGGTACGGGGAGACGCGGGCACACGGAAGAAGGCGGGCGTACGGGAGGACGCGGAGGCAAGGGAGGACGCGGGCGTACGGGAGGACACGGAGGCAAGGGAGGACGCGGGCGTACGGAAGGTCACGGGCGTACGGGAGGACGCGGAGGTACGGGAAGAGCCCACCGCTCCCCCGGCCCCGCGCCGCCCGGCGGAGCCGCACACACCGGCACCGGCCCCCGTCCCGGCCCCCACGGCGGAGGCACCTCCGGCCGCCCCCACCCCGATAACCACCCCGCGCACGCTCTACGGCCCCCCGGAGGCCCGCCGCCCGGCCGCCGTGCAGGCGGTCCTGGACGCGGAGGGCCCGGTCCTCGTCGTCACCTCCGACCCCGACGTCTGGTCCTCGACCAAGGACGCCCGCGGCAAACTCGGCCCGGTCCTGGTCCACGACCCCGGCCACCTCTGCGACACCCCCGCCCGGCTCCACTGGTCCCCCTCCGAGCACTGCGAGGACCCGGCGGTGGCGCAGGAGCGCGCGGTCGCCCTGCTCGCCCCCGTACGCCCGCACTCCCGCCTCGACGCTGCCACCGCCGACACCGCGGAGACGCTCCTGCGCTGCTGGCTGCACGCCGCCGCCGTCGACGGCCGCCCGTTCCGTCAGGTCCACCGCTGGGCACAGGGGGCGGGCGCCCACGAGCCCGTACGGATCCTCCGCAGCCACCCCAAAGCCGCGTCGGGCCTGGCCGGCCTCCTGGAGTCGGCGCTCACGGCGCACCCGGAAAGCCGCCGCCTCGCACAGGAACTGACGGCCCGTGCGCTCGCGGCCCTGTCGGCGATCCACATCAGGGAGACGTGCGTACCGAATCGAACTGATTCGCTGGCACTCGCATCTTTCCTCGACGAGCAGGGCACGCTCTACGTGGTGGGCGAGGCGATCGAGGATCCCCGCACCCACCCCGGCGCGATGCCGCTCCTGACGGCCCTCGCCGCAAGCGTGGTCGAGCACGGCCGCCGCATGGCCGCACGGTCATCCGACGGTCGGCTCGACCCACCACTGACCCTCGTCCTCGACGACGTCGCCGCGGTGGCCCCGCTCCCCCAGCTCCCGGACCTGCTCGCGACGGGCCACACCCACGGCCTGCCGACGCTGGCCCTGATGCGCTCGGAAGAACAGGCGAAGAGCCGCTGGCCCGACGCCGTGTGGCCCGTCGTCCCGCAGGGAGGAACCGGCGGGCCCTCGGGACGAAGCCCCGTGCGGGGCCTGGGCTCCCGCGCCTGACCCCGCACCCTACGAGGGCCGCACCAACTCGTACTCGAGCTCCAGCGCCCCTTCGTCCCCCGGCATCGCGACGGACTCCCCCGTCGCGACGAAGCCGAAGCGCCGGTAGAAGGCGGCGGCCCGCGCGTTCTCCTCGTGGACGTACAGCCGGACCCGCGCGATCGCCGGATCGGGCAGCGTCCAGGACCACTCCACGCCCGCCCGGAACAGCGCGTCGATCACACCGGTGCCGCGCGCCTCGGGGCGTACGTACACGCCGACGATGTGCGTCTGGTCGACCTTCGCCGCCTCGCCGAAGCGCACCTCGTCCGAGGGCCGCTCCACGAGCAGCGTGATCGTGCCCGCCCAGCTGCCGTCGGGGGCCTCGGCCACGAGCTGCCGCACCTTCCCCCCGCCGGTCTCGGACCCGCCCTCCGCCCGGTCCTGCCAGAACGCGTCGGGCCGCTCGACGGCGTCCTCGTACGTGTCGAGGAACGCCAGGTGCGCGACCGGGTCCTGGAGGGCCGCGAGCCGGATCTCGCGGGTCTTCTCCCACTCGTCGGCGCGGATGGTGCGTATCGAATAGTCCATGCCGCCGATCCTGACGAGCCCCGCACCCCCCTGACAAGGCCTTTTCCCCGAGACCATCGCCACCCCGTCGTACCCCGGTACTACCCCCGCCCCCGCACACCCGCCCCGGGTCCGACGCCCGGGCCCCGCCCGCTCCCTAGCGTCGAAGGCATGATCCGAGCAGAGAACCTCACCAAGCGGTACGGGGACACCACCGTCGTCCAGGACCTCAGCTTCACCGTCCGCCCGGGCACCGTCACCGGCTTCCTCGGCCCCAACGGCGCCGGCAAGTCCACCACCCTCCGCATGATCCTCGGCCTCGACGCCCCCACCCACGGCCACGCCACCGTCGACGGCCGCCCCTACGCCGAGCACCGCGCCCCGCTCACCCACGTCGGCGCCCTCCTGGAAGCCCGCTCGGTGCACCCGGGCCGCTCCGCCCACCACCACCTCATGGCCCTGGCCCACACGCACGGCATCCCCCGCGCGCGCGTGGAGCGGGTCCTCGCCCTCGCCGGCCTCACCCACGTCGCCCACAAGCGCGTCAAGGGCTTCTCCCTCGGCATGGGCCAGCGCCTCGGCATCGCCGCCGCGCTCCTCGGCGACCCGGCCACCGTCGTCCTCGACGAACCGGTCAACGGCCTCGACCCGGAGGGCGTCCTCTGGATCCGCACCCTCCTCAGGAACCTGGCGGCCGAGGGCCGCACCGTCCTCGTCTCCTCCCACCTGATGAGCGAGATGGCCCTCACCGCCGACCACCTGATCGTCATCGGCAAGGGCCGGCTCCTCGCGGACACCACGGTCGACGAGCTCGTACGGACCTCGGGCGGCGCGAGCGTCAAGGTCGTCACCCCGGAGGCCGACCGCCTCCGCACGCTCCTCCCGGGCGCCCGGATCACCGCGCAGGCCCCGGACACCCTCCTCGTCACCGGCCTGGAGGCCCCGGAGATCGGCCGCGCGGCCGCCGCGCACGCCGTCCCCCTCCATGAACTCACCCTCCAGGCTCCGTCCCTGGAGCAGGCGTTCATGGACCTCACCCGCGACTCCGTCGAATACCAGGGAGCCCCCGCATGACCACCGCCGCGATCACCCCGTCCCGCGTCCTCCGCTCGGAGTGGCACAAGCTGTGGACGGTCCGCTCCACCTGGATCACCGTCCTCACCTCCGCCGCGCTCCTCCTCGGCGTCGGCATCCTCATGGGCGCCACGTACACCTCCGGCGGCGGCGACTCGGACGTCGACACCGTCGTCCTCACCCTGTACGGCTCCCAGCTCGGCGGCATCGCCCTCGCCGTCCTCGGCATCCTGGTCACCGCCGGCGAGTACGCGACGGGCATGATCCGCGCCACCCTGACGGCCGTCCCCCGCCGCCTCCCGGTCCTGTGGGCGAAGGCGGCGGTCTACACGACCACGGTCTTCACGATCTCCCTGCTCACGGCCCTGCTGACCTTCCTCACCGCGCAGGTCTTCCTCTCCGACACCGACCAGGCCGCGTCCCTCACCGACGACGGCGTCCTCGCCGCCGTCGCGGGCAACGCCGCCGGCGTCACCCTCCTCGGCCTGATCGCCCTCGGCCTCGGCGCGGCCCTCCGCTCGGTGCCGGGCGCGATCGGCGCCTTCGTCGGCGGGGTCCTGATCGTCCCGGAGATCCTCGGGATGCTCCCGTACGAGGCGATGGACACGGTCGTCCGGTACTTCCCCACGCAGGCGGCCGGCGCCCTCGGCTCCGCGACCCCGCTGCCCGGCGCGGCCTCCCCCGGCGCGGCCCTGCTTGCCCTGCTCCTGTGGGCGGCAGCGGCACTCGCCGTCCCCGCCCTGCTGCTCAAGCGCCGCGACGTATAGGGATGATGACGGAGTGACGACGGAGACGACGACAGGCCCGAGCCGGTACGCCCGACAGCTCATGGCCCGGGTCCGGGCCTTCGACGCGGCCCGCCCCTGGGTCTGGGACGCCGCGCTCACCACCCTGTGGACGGTCGCGGCGCTCGTGGACGCGGCCGGCGGCTGGCGGAACACCGCCCGGGACCCGTCCGTCCCCGTCCGGCTCGTGGTCACCCTGACCCTGGCGCTCTCCGTCCCCCTCTACTGGCGCCGCCGCCACCCCATGGCGGCACTGGCGGTGATGGCGGGCGCGGCCCTCGTCAGCGACGCCTCGGGGGCCTTCCTCCAGGCCTCGTACCTCCAGATGCTCCCGGTCTACCACCTGGCCCTCAGCCGCCCGCCGCGCGCGCTCCTGTGGTCCCTGGCCCTGATCGCCCCGCCCCTGGTGACCGGCGCCCTCCGCTTCCAGTCGGAGTCCTGGGACCAACGCGTGGTCCCCACCCTGTGGGCGTACGCACTGGTCGCCCTCCTCGGCATCGCGGTCCGCTCCCGCAGGGACGACCGCGCCCACGAGGTCCGCCTCGCCGCCACCGCCGAACGCGCCCGGATCGCCCGGGAGATGCACGACATCATCGGCCACAACCTGTCCGTCATCACCGGCCTGGCGGACGGCGGCCGGTACGCGGCGGCGAAGAACCCGGAGCGCGCCGCCCAGGCCCTCGACGCCATCGGTACGACGAGCCGCCAGGCCCTCGCCGAACTCCGCCGCCTCCTGAGCGTCCTGCACGAGGACGAGGAGACGGCGGACCGCGCGCCCCAGCCGACCCTGACGGACCTGGCCCCCCTCATCGAGGGCGTACGCGGAGCAGGTCTACCGGTCGAGGCCGACCTGCCCACCACGAACCCCGCCCTCTCGGCGGGCGCCCAACTGACGGTCTACCGAGTCCTCCAGGAGGCCCTGACGAACACCCTGAAGCACGCGGGCGCCGGCGCGGAGGCGACGGTCCGCCTCTCGTACGGCGCCGAGGCGGTGGAACTGGTCGTCACCGACACGGGCACGGCGTCGCCGGTCCCCGGCCGGGGCCACGGTCTCACCGGAATGCGCGAGCGTGCGGCCCGCTACGACGGCACACTCGAAAGCGGCCCACTGCCTGGCGGCGACGGCTGGCGCGTACGGCTCCGACTCCCCCTGGAGGACTCCCCCTCGTGACGACCGTTCTCATCGCGGACGACCAGCCGATGCAGCGCTTCGGCTTCCGCATGCTGCTGGAGAGCCAGGACGACATGACGGTCGTCGGCGAGGCGTCGAACGGCACCGAGGCCATCCGCCTGGTCGACCGGCACCACCCCGACGTCGTCCTGATGGACATCCGGATGCCCGGCCTGGACGGCATCGAGGCCACGCGCCGCATCGTCGCGGCGGGCGCCCGCACCCGGATCCTGATCGTCACGACCTTCGACCTCGACGAGTACGCGTACGAGGGCCTGCGCGCCGGCGCGAGCGGCTTCCTGGTGAAGGACGCCCAGCCGGAGGAACTCCTCGCGGGCATCCGCGCGGTGGCCGCCGGGGACGCGGTCGTCGCCCCGACCCTGACCCGCCGCCTCCTGGACGCGTACATCCACCACCTCCCCCCGACGACCAACCGGCCCCCGGAGCACGACCCCCGCCTGGCTCCGCTCACGGACCGGGAACGCGAGATCCTCACGGTCATCGGCAAGGGCTGGAGCAACACGGAGATCGCGGAACGCCTCCACCTGGCGGAATCCACGGTCAAAACCCACGTGGGCCGCATCCTCGCCAAGACAGGCACCCGGGACCGGGTCCAGGCAGTGATCCTGGCCTACGACACCCACCTGGTCACGCCCGCCTGAGTCCCGGTTGTCCGCTACTGGACGTCGAACCAGTACCCATGCCCGAGTTCGACGGGGCAGGCGAAGATCCGCAGGTCGCCCCAGCGTCCGACGGTGATGCCGGTGGTGTCGTCGCTGGCCACGGTGAAGAGCAGCGGCATCACGCTGTCGCAGGTACGACACCGGACCTCGTACGGGTCGGTGATGCCCCACGAGGGCCAGCCGCCGAACTTGCACCCGCCGACGCGCGTGATGACGTCCTCGCCCGCTCCACCGGTCTCGCCGACCAACCGCTCGACGCCGGCGCCGAGTTCCTCGGGAAGCTCGAACACCGAGGGGAAATCGATGAGGTGAACGGCCGTCAGCGTGCACGCCCGCGGCGAGAACCCATAGTCCTCATCCTCTTGGCGAACGGGCGGCGGCGGCGCATCGAGTACGTCGCCGACATCGCCGGCCAGCCGCCAGCGGACCTCGACCACCGGTGCGACGTCCTCGTGCGGCACCGGCGGATCGATGTGCACGTTGGGGCACCACACGAGTTGGAGAAGGTCCGCACCCGCCGACCACCAAGGCCCCGGAGCGTCCTTCTTGAACACCTGGAGGACGGGAACCATGGCGGAAGACGCGGGCTCGGAATCCCCGGCCTGCATCGCCTGCTCGTCCGGAAGGCAACAGTGCGGCCACGGCTCGTCCGCCGGCCAGAGCAGCGGACCACCGATCGAGCTCTCGTACACCGTGGGCTCACCGCGCTCGGGCACGAGGACGACCGCGGGACGCGCATAGGGAGCAAGACCGGGAACCGCGGCGACTATCTCCTCCGCCGAGGGCCTGTCGGAGTAGGGAAACATGCCGAGATCCTAGACATGGGTGTCCGACCCGTAAACGCAGAAAAGCCCCGCACCATAAGGTGCGGGGCTTTCCCACAATGATTGTTCGGCGGCGTCCTACTCTCCCACAGGGTCCCCCCTGCAGTACCATCGGCGCTGAAAGGCTTAGCTTCCGGGTTCGGAATGTAACCG
>NZ_JBEOVH010000057.1:0-23930 GCF_040295385.1 Streptomyces sp. NPDC002825 | reverse complement strand
ACGAACGGTGCCAGGGCCGTCTCGCACTCGCCGATGACGCGGGCGAACTCCGGCGAGGAGTCCAGCAGGGCCGTGGCCATGCCGACCCACTGCGAGCCCTGCCCGGGGAACACGAACACGGCGCGGGAGGGGGACACGCCGTTCTCGCCGTCGATCTCTCGGGAGGCCAGGGCGTCCAGACCGGCCAGCAGCCCGTCGCGCCCGTCGGCGGCGGGGACCACGGCCCGCGACTCGAAGGCGGAGCGCCCGGTGGCCAGGGAGAGCGCCACGTCGGCGGGGCCGAGCTCGGGCCGTTCCCGTACGTACGCGGCCAGCTGCCCCGCCGCCTCGGCCAGGGCGTCCGCCGTACGCGCCGAGACCACCCACGGCAGACCCGAGCCCTCCAGGGAGCCCTCCGGCGTGGCTTCCTCGGCAGGCTGCTCGACGGGCGCTTCCGCGAGGATGACGTGGGCGTTGGTGCCGCTGATGCCGAAGGAGGAGACACCGGCGCGCCGGGTCCTGCCTTCCTCCGCGGGCCACGGGCGCGGCTCGGTGAGGACTTCGACGCCGCCGGCGGCCCAGTCCACCAGCTTGCTCGGCTTGCTGACGTTGAGCGAGGCGGGCAGCTCGGCGTTGCGCAGGGCCATGACCATCTTGATGACGCCGCCGACACCGGCGGCCGCCTGGGAGTGCCCCAGGTTGGACTTGAGGGACCCCAGCATCAGGGGCTGCCCGTCGCGCTCCTTGCCGTACGTGGCGAGCAGGGCCTGCGCCTCGATCGGGTCGCCGAGCACCGTGCCCGTACCGTGCGCTTCGACGGCATCGACACCGGAGAACGACACCCCGGCGTCCTGCACGGCCGCGCGGATCACCCGCTCCTGCGCGGGGCCGCTGGGCGCGGTGAGTCCGTTGGACGCGCCGTCCTGGTTCACGGCCGAACCGGCCACCACGGCCAGGACCTTGTGGCCCAGACGGCGGGCGTCCGAGAGCTTCTCGACGACGAGCACACCGACGCCCTCGGCCCACGCCGTACCGTCCGCGTCCGCCGAGAACGACTTGCACCGGCCGTCGGGCGCGAGCCCCTTCTGGCGCGAGAACTCGACGAAGATGCCCGGCGTCGACATGACCGTCACGCCGCCGGCGAGCGCCAGCGAACACTCGCCGGAGCGCAGGGCGTTGACCGCCAGGTGCAGCGCGACGAGCGAGGACGAGCACGCGGTGTCGACCGTCAGGGCCGGACCCTGCAGGCCCAGGGTGTAGGCGACGCGGCCCGAGGCCACGCTCGACGTCGTGCCCGTGAGCCCGAACCCGGTGGCGGCCGCGCTCGCCTCGCCGAGCCGCGGCCCGTACTCCTGGGCGATCGCTCCGAGGAACACGCCCGTCGACGTGCCGTGCAGCGAACCGGGCGTGATCCCGGCCCGCTCCAGGGCCTCCCACGACACCTCGAGGAGCAGCCGCTGCTGCGGGTCCATCGACAGGGCCTCGCGCGGCGAGATCCCGAAGAAGGCCGGGTCGAACTCGGCGGCGCCCCGCAGGAAGCCGCCGTCGCGCACGTACGAGGTCCCGGAGTGGTCCGGGTCGGGGTGGTAGAGGCCGTCGAGGTCCCAGCCCCGGTCGGTCGGCAGGCCCGAGATGACGTCGCGCTGCTCGGCGACGACCCGCCACAGTGCCTCGGGCGAGTCCACGCCGCCCGGGAAGCGGCAGCCCATGCCGACGATGACGATCGGATCGTTGGTTCCCGCCTCCAGTTCACGGACCCGCTGACGGGACTGGTGGAGGTCGACGGTGAGGCGCTTGAGGTATTCGACGAGTTTGTCGTTGTCGGTTGTTGTCATGGTGGTGATGCCCCCGTAGGCGTTGTGGAGCCGTGCGTGCCCGGGTTTCGGGCAGGGCTGCCCGGGCGGCGTGCCCGGGGGCACGCCGCGCGCGGCGAACGGATGGGACGGGTGAGGTCCGGCGTCGCGGACCCGGGATCAGAGTTCGGAGTCGATGAACGCGAGGAGTTCGTCGACCGAGGCCGACTGGACCCGTGCGGACAGATCGTCCTCGACGGGGGCGCGCTGAGCCGGCACCCGGGCCGCGAGGGCCTGGAGGCGCTGGACGATCTCGGCGCGCACCTCGTCCTGGGTGTCGTCCGGCAGCTCGACGAGTGCCGCTTCCAGCCGGTCGAGTTCGACCAGGCCGGGTGCGGACGAGGAGTCGGCGGATTCGGTGGCGGATTCCGCTGCGGCCGGGGCCAGTTCGCCGTTGAGATGGCCCACGACCGCGAGCGGCGTCGGGTAGTTGAAGAGGAACGTGGCCGGCAGTCGCAGACCGGCGGCGGTCTGCAGTCGGTTCCGCAGTTCCACCAGGGTGAGGGAGTCGCAGCCCATGTCCTTGAAGGGCCGGTCGGCGGGAACCCCGGCCGCGGAGGACCGGCCGAGTACGGCGGCGGTCTGCACCCGGACGAGGTCGAGGAGCAGTTCCTCCCGCTCGGCCGCGCTCAGTACGGCGAGCCGGTCGCTCAGCGTCTCGGCCGTCCGGGGCGCGGCCGAGGCCGCCGGTGCCTGGGCCGGGCGCGGGGCGGCCGGTGCCAGGTCCCGCAGCACGGCGGGCAGTTGGGCGCCGAGGGCGCCGAGCGCCGCCCGGTCGAGAGGTGCGGGCACGAGCGCGGGGGAGTCCACGCGCAGGGCCGCGTCGAGCAGGGCCAGGCCCTCCGCCCGGTCGATGGGCGCGAGGCCGGTGCGGGCGATGCGCACCCGGTCGGCTTCGGACAGGGTGCCCGCCATTCCGGCGGCCCCCGGCCGTCCCGCCGTGTCCGCCCACATGCCCCAGGCCAGGGAGACCGCCGGGAGACCCTGGGAGGCACGGCGCTGGGCCAGGGCGTCCAGGTAGGCGTTGGCCGCGGCGTAGTTGCCCTGGCCTGCGCCGCCGATGACGCCCATGACGGAGGAGAACAGGACGAAGGCCGCGAGGTCCTGGTCCTTGGTCAGCTCGTGCAGGTGCCGGGCCGCGGTGGCCTTGGCGGCGAGCACGGTGTCGAGGCGCGCGGGAGTGAGTGCGCCGATCACACCGTCGTCGAGCACTCCGGCCGCGTGGACGACGGCCGTGAGCGGTACGCCGTCGAGGAGCCGGGCGAGCGCGTCGCGGTCGGCGGTGTCGCAGGCCGCGAGCGTGACCTCGGCGCCCGACCCGGTGAGTTCGCGGGCGAGTTCCTTCGCGCCCGGGGCGTCGGCGCCGCGGCGGCTGACCAGGAGCAGACGCCGGGCGCCGTGCCCGGTCACCAGGTGCCGGGCGACCAGTCCGCCGAGGGCGCCGGTGGCGCCGGTGACGAGGACCGTGCCCTCCGGGTCGAGAACCGGCGGAAGGGTGAGGACGACCTTGCCGGTGTGGCGCGCCTGGCTCACGTACCGGAAGGCCTCCGGCGCCCGGCGGACGTCCCAGGTGCTCACCGGCAGCGGCTTCAGCGCCCCCGACGACAGCAGCCCCATGACGGCCGTGAGCATCTCGCCGATCCGCTCGGTCGGCTCCTGGAGCAGGTCGAAGAAGCGGTAGTCCACCCCGGGGTGGTCGGCCGCGACCACCGCCGGGTCGCGCAGATCGGTCTTGCCCATCTCCACGAAGCGACCGCCGTGCGGCAGCAGCCTGAGGGAGGCGTCCACGAACTCGCCGGCGAGCGAGTTCAGTACGACGTCCATGCCGCGGCCGTCGGTGGCCGCGCCGAACGCCGCCTCGAAGTCCACGGTGCGGGACGACGCCACGTTCGCGCCGTCCAGGCCGAGGTCACGCAGCGCGTCCCACTTGCCGGGGCCCGCCGTGCCGTACACCTCCGCACCCAGGTGCCGGGCGAGCTGGACGGCGGCCATTCCGACGCCACCCGCCGCCGCGTGGATCAGGACCCGCTCGCCCTCGCTCAGACCGGCGAGGTCGACCAGGGCGTGGTACGCGGTGAGGAACACGATCGGCGCGGACGCCGCCTCGGTGAACGTCCAGTCGGCGGGCATGACGGCGACCCGCCGGTGATCGGTGACGGCCGTCGGGCCGAACGCCCCGGAGAACAGCCCCATGACGCGGTCGCCGACCGCGAGACCCGTGACGCCGGGTCCGACCTCGGTGACCACGCCGGCGCCTTCGAGGCCGAGCGGACCGGGATCGCCGGGGTAGAGGCCGAGCGTGCCGAGGACGTCGCGGAAGTTGACGCCCGCGGCGCGCATCGCGATGCGCACCTCGCCGTCGCCCAGCGGGGCCAGGGCCTCCGGGAAGGGTTCGAGGGCCAGGTGGTCCAGGGTTCCGCGCTCGCGCACCACCATCCGCCACGCGGCCGTGCCGGCCGGGGGCACCAGGGCTCCGCCGGCGGAGGCCGGGCCGAGCCGGGGCACGAGCGGAGCCCCGTCCCGGACGGCGAGTTGCGACTCGGAGGCGATCAGCGGCAGTGCGGTACGGCAGTCCTCCGCCGTCTCCACGTCGAGCAGGCCGACCCGGCCGGGGTTCTCGGTCTGCGCCGAGCGCGCCAGACCCCATACGGCCGCGAGGTCGGGGTCCGCGTCGACGCCCGCCGCCGTGGCCACGGCCGCCCGGGTGACGAGGACCAGACGGGAGTCGGCGAGCCGGTCGTCGCCCAGCCACGCCTGGAGCAGCGCGAGCGCGCGGTGCACGGCGGGCGGCGGGCCGGCGGCGGAACCGGGGTCCGGGGAGGCCACGAGACCCGTGACCGGCGCGAGGACCACCTCGGGCGCGGGAAGCCCCGCGTCCAGGGCCTTGCCCAGGGCCGTGAGGTCGTCGTACCGGAGACCGACGCCCAGGTCGGCGGAGCCGAGCGCGGCGGCCGACGGTGACGCACCCCCGTCCGCCGTGGCCGGCTTCCAGTCCAGGCGGTGGAGGGAGCGCGGGACGGCCACCTCCTCGCCGACCGGGCGCAGGACGAGCTCCTCCACCTCGGCGACGACCGCGTGGGACTCGTCGAGCAGGGTCAGCGACACCGCGTCCTGCCCCGTGGCGGTGATCAGCGCGCGGACGGAACGGGCGCCCGGCTGGTGGACGGTCACACCGCGCCACGAGAAGGGCAGCAGCCGGCGGCCCCCGTCCTCGAGCGCGGTCAGGACGATCGGGTGCAGGGCCGCGTCGAGCAGCGCCGGGTGCATCCCGTACGAGGCGGCGTCGGTGACGGACGCCGGAAGGGCGACCTCGGCGAACAGGTCGGTGCCGTGCCGCCACGCGGCGCGCAGACCCTGGAAGACCGGGCCGTAGGCGTAGCCCGAGGCCGCCAGTTCGTCGTAGCAGCCGTCGACGGGCAGAGCATCGCCCTCACCGGAGGGCCGGGCCGCGGCCGGCGCGGGAGCGCCGTCGTGCGGGGCGAGCGCGCCGGTGGCGTGCAGGGTCCACGGCTCGACGGCGCCGTCCGGCGTCTCGGCGCGGGCGTGCACCGTCAGGGCGCGCTGGCCGTCCTCGCCCGGCGCGGCCACGACGACCTGCACTTCGGTACGGCCGTCCTCGGGGAGCACCAGAGGGGCGACGAGCGTGAGTTCGGCGACCCGCGGCGTCCCCGTCCGCGAGCCGGCGCGGGCGGCGAGTTCGAGGAAGGCGGTGCCCGGCAGCAGGACCGAGCCGAGGACGGCGTGGTCGGCGAGCCAGGGGTGGCTGCGCCGGCCGAGCCGGGCGGTCAGGACGGTCTGCCCGGATTCGGCGAGCTCGACGGCCGGGCCGAGCAGCGGGTGCCCCGCGGCCCCCGTGGTGCCCTGCGCGGTCAGCCAGTACCGCTCGCGCTGGAAGGCGTACGTGGGCAGGGCGGGCGCCCGCCCCGTGCCGAACACGGCCCGCCAGTCGGGGCTGCGGCCCCGGACGTGCAGGGAGCCGAGCGCGGAGGCCAGGGTGCGGCGCTCGGACCGGCCGCGGCGCAGCACCGGGACGAACGCGAGCGCGTCGTCGTCCAGACACTCCTGGCCCAGGGCCGAAAGGACGCCGTCCGGGCCGAGTTCGAGGAAGGTCCGCATGCCGAGCGCGTGCAGGGCGGCCAGGCCGTCGGACATCCGGACCTCGTGGCGCACCTGCCGCACCCAGTAGTCGGCGGTGACCTCGACGGGCTCACCGGTGACCGTGGACACCATCGGGACCCGGGGCTCCCCGTGGTCGACCCCCGAGGTGACGGCGGCGAACGCGTCGAGCATCCCGTCCATGCGGTGGGAGTGGAAGGCGTGGCTGACGACGAGCCGGCGCGTCTTGCGGCCGAGGGCGGCGAACGCGGCGGCGACCTCCTCGACGGCCTCGACGTCGCCGGAGACGACGACGGCCAGGGGCCCGTTGACGGCGGCGATGCTCACCTCGTGCTCGCGGCCCGCGATCAGCGCACCGACCTCGTCCCGCGAGGCCTGGACGGCCGTCATGGCGCCGCCGGACGGCAGGGCCTGCATGAGCCGGCCGCGCGCGGCGACCAGGGTGCAGGCGTCGGACAGCGTGAGGATCCCGGCGACGTGAGCGGCGGCGAACTCGCCGATGGAGTGGCCGAGTACGGCGTCGGGGGCCAGGCCGCGGTGCTCGAGAAGCCGGTACAGGGCGACCTGGAGGGCGAAGAGGGCACACTGCGTGTTCTCGGTCCGGTCGAGCGCCTCGGCGTCGTGGAACATCACCTCGCGGATCGGCGGCATCCCCGGCACGGAGGCGCGGCAGGCGTCGAGTTCGGCGCAGACCGCGTCGAGCGCGGCGGCGAACACCGGCTCGGCCTCGTACAGTTCGCGCCCCATCCCGACGCGCTGACTGCCCTGCCCGGTGAAGAGGTAGGCGAGCCCGTCGTCGGTACGGGCGGTGCCGAGGACGAGGGCGGAGTGCGGTTCGCCGCGGCCGAGCGCGGTCAGCGCGGCGACGGCCTCCGTGCGGTCCTCGGCGGCGACGGCCGCGCGGTGGTCGAGAGCGGTACGGGTCGTGGCGAGCGCGCGGCCGAGGTCGGCGGTGGACACCTCGTCGAGGGTGTCGAGCGCGTCGACGAGCGCGCAGGCCTGCGCGCGCAGCGCCGGCTCGGTGCGCCCGGACAGCACCCACAGCGGGTGGGCGTCGTCGTCCCCGGCAGCCGTCGCGGGTGTGCGGGCCTCGGCGGGGGCCTCGGCGAGGACCACGTGGGCGTTGGTGCCGCTGATGCCGAAGGAGGAGACACCGGCGCGCCGGACCTTGCCCTCGGCGGCGGGCCACGGGCGGGGCTCGGTGAGGACTTCGACGCCGCCTGCGGCCCAGTCGACGAGTTCGGTCGGCCTGCCGACGTTGAGCGAGGCCGGGAGTTCGCCGTGGCGCAGGGCCATGACCATCTTGATGATGCCGCCGACTCCGGCGGCGGCCTGGGCGTGTCCGAGGTTGGACTTGAGCGAGCCGAGCACGAGCGGCTGCCCGTCGCGCTCGCTGCCGTAGGTGGCGAGCAGGGCCTGCGCCTCGATCGGGTCGCCGAGCACCGTGCCCGTACCGTGCGCCTCGACCGCGTCGACACCGGAGAACGACACCCCGGCGTCCTGGACGGCCGCGCGGATCACGCGCTCCTGCGCGGGGCCGCTGGGTGCGGTGAGTCCGTTGGAGGCGCCGTCCTGGTTCACGGCCGAACCGGCCACCACGGCCAGGACCTCGTGGCCCAGGCGCCGGGCGTCCGACAGCCGCTCCACGACCAGGACGCCGACGCCCTCGGCCCAGGCCGTGCCGTCCGCGTCCGCCGAGAAGGACTTGCACCGGCCGTCGGCGGCGAGGCCCCGCTGGCGTGAGAACTCCACGAAGATGCCGGGCGTCGACATGACCGTCACACCGCCGGCGAGGGCGAGTGAGCACTCGCCCGACCGGATGGCGCGTACGGCGAGGTGCAGCGCGACGAGCGAGGACGAGCACGCGGTGTCGACCGTCAGGGCCGGTCCCTGCAGGCCGAGCGTGTAGGCGACGCGGCCGGAGGTGACGCTCGGCGTGGTCCCCGTCAGACCGAAACCGGCGGCACCCGCACCCGCCTCGCCGAGCCGCGGACCGTACTCCTGCGCCATGACACCGGCGAACACGCCCGTCTGCGTCCCGCGCAGCGAGTCCGGGGCGATCCCGGCCCGCTCCAGGGCCTCCCAGCACACCTCCAGGTAGGCGCGCTGCTGCGGGTCCATCGCGAGGGCCTCGCGGGGCGAGATCCCGAACAGTTCGGCGTCGAACTCCGCGGCGCCTTCGAGGAAGCCGCCGTTGCGGACGTACGTGGTCCCCACGTGGGCCGGGTCCGGGTGGTAGAGGCCGTCGAGGTCCCAGCCCCGGTCGGCCGGGAAGCCCGAGATGACGTCGCGCTGTTCGGCCACGACGCGCCACAGCGCCTCGGGGGAGTCCACGCCGCCCGGGAAGCGGCAGCCGATGCCGACGATCACGACCGGGTCGTCCTCGCCGGTACGTGCCTCGGGCGCCGTGACGGCCTCGTGCGGGGCGTCGGCTTCGTGCGGCGCGTCGGCGAGCAGCGCGGCCAGCTCGGCGGGGCTGGGGTGGTCGTACACGACGGTCGTGGGGAGCCTGCGCCCGGTGGCGGTGACGAGCCGGTTGCGCAGCTCGACGACCATCGCCGAGTCGATGCCCAGCTCCTTGAACGTCCGCCGGGGCTCGACCTCGGCGACGGAGTCGTACCCGAGGACGGCCGCGGTGTGCGCCCGTACGAGCTCCAGGGCGGCCGGGCCGGTCAGGGCGAGGCTCGGCTCGGCCTCGTGGCCGTCCTCCGGGAGCGGGACGGCCTGCGCCGGCGGGCCGGCGGGCGTCAGGGGCCGGGCGGCGTGGGGCCGTCCGGAGATCCAGTGACGGCGGCGCTGGAAGGCGTACGTCGGCAGCTCGGCGCGGCCGGTGCCGGCGGGCAGGACCGTGGACCAGTCCACCTCAGCGCCGTGGCAGAACGCCTCGCCGAACGCCAGCAGCAGGCGCTGCCGTCCGCCCTCGCCGCGGCGCAGCGTGCCGAGCGCGGCGACGGGCAGGTCGGCGGCCTCCGCGGTCTGCTGGACGGCGAGCGCCAGCACCGGGTGCGGGCTCATCTCGAGGAACAGCTCGTGCCCCGCGTCGAGCAGGGCCCGTACGGCGGGCTCGAAGGCGACGGGTTCGCGCAGGTTGCGGTACCAGTAGTCCACGTCCAGCTCGGAACCGTCGAGGGCCGTGCCGGTGACGGTGGAGTGCAGCGGCACGGTCCCGGCGCGCGGCGCGATGCCGGCGAGTTCGGCGGGCAGCGTGTCGCGTACGGCGTCGACGTGCGGGCTGTGCGAGGCGTACGCGACGGGGACGCGCCGGGTCCTCACGGCCTCGCCGTAGTGCGCGGCCAGGGCGTCCAGGGCGTCCCCGTCACCGGCCACCACGGTCATGCCGGGGGAGTTGACGGCGGCCACGCTCAGGCGCGGGAATCCGGCCAGGTCCTCGCGGACCCGGTCGGCGGGCAGCGACACGGTGAGCATGCCGCCGCCGCGCCCGGCGAGCGCGCCGAGTGCGGTGCTGCGGACGGCGATGAGCCGGGCGGCGTCGTCGAGGGACAGGGCGCCGCTGACGGTGGCGGCGGCGATCTCGCCCTGCGAGTGGCCGACGACCGCGGCCGGTTCGACACCGGCCGCCCGCCACAGGGCGGCGAGTCCGACCATCACGGCCCACAGGGCCGGCTGCACGACGTCGTCGCGGTCGAGGGCGGGGGCGCCCGCGGTCCCGCGCAGCACGTCGGTCAGCGACCAGTCGCGGTACGGGCGGAGCGCCCGCTCGCAGTCCTGGACGACCTGCGCGAACACGGGGGAGTCGTCGAGGAGTTCGGCGGCCATGCCGGCCCACTGGGAGCCCTGGCCGGGGAAGACGAACACGGCCTCGCGGACGGCCCGGTGGCTGCTGCCCTCGACCGCGGCCGGGGTGACCCGGGCGTCGGCGACCGCGTCCAGGGCGGTCAGGAGCTCGTCGCGGCCGGTGCCGGTGAGGACGGCGCGGTGGCTGAAGGCGGTGCGGTCGTGGGCGAGGGCGCGGGCGACCTCGGCGGGGTCGAACGCGGGGTGTGCGGCGAGGTGTTCGCGCAGTCGGGCGGCCTGGGCGCGGAGCGCCTTGTCGCCGCGTCCGGACAGTACCCAGGCGAGGGAGTCGGGTGCGTCCGGGCGGTGTGCCGGTTCCGGCTCGTTCCCGTCGGTCGAGGCGGTTTCGTCCCGCCACTCGCCGAGGACCAGATGGCAGTTCGTACCGCCCATTCCGACCGATGTCACACCCGCGTAGAGCGGACCGTCGGGATTCGGCCACGGCCCCGTTTCGGTGGCGGCGGCGAGTCGCAGTTCCTCGAACGGTATCTGGGGATTCGGGGTCTCATAGTTGAGCGTTGGAACGATCTCCCGCTCTTTGATGCAGAGAATCGTCTTGACGAGTCCCGCGATGCCCGCGGCCCCTTCGAGGTGGCCGATGTTCGTCTTGACCGAGCCGAGCCGGAGAGGATTGTCCGGCGTGCGGGAGGAGGAGAATACGGCGCCCAGAGCAGAGGCTTCGATGGGATCGCCGACCCGGGTGCCCGAGCCGTGTAATTCGATGTACTGCGCGTGTCCAAGAGGTATACCGGAGTTTTCCCAGGCGTTGCGTATGACCTGTTCCTGGGATTTTCCGTCAGGTGTGGGAAGCGTGTCGCTCGCCCCGTCGTTGCCGACGGCTCCGCCGTGCAGCAGACAGTGGATGCGGTCCCCGTCGGCGATGGCCCGACCGAGGAGTTTCAGCGCGACCACGCCGCCGCCCTCACCTCGCACGTACCCGTTCGCCCGGGCGTCCAACGAGTAACATCGCCCGTCGGGCGAGAGACTGCCGAAGGCCGACAGGGCCTCGGTGCTCTCCGGTGCCAGGTTGAGGTTGACGCCGCCGGCCAGCGCCGTCACGGACTCGCCGCGGCGCAGGCTCTCGCAGGCCAGATGCACCGCGACCAGCGAGGACGACTGCGCGCTGTCGATCACCATGCTGGGGCCGTGGAGCCCGAGGGCGTACGAGACCCGGTTCGCGATGATGCCCCGGTGCAGGCCCGTCACCGTGTGCGCGGAGGTCGCCCCGGGGCCGGCCGCATGGGTGAGGGCCGTGTAGTCGTCGGCGATCGCGCCGACGAAGACCCCGGTGGCGGTGCCGGCGAGCGCGGCCGGGACGATGCCGGCGTCCTCGAGCGCCTCCCAGGCGAGCTCCAGCACGAGTCGCTGCTGAGGGTCCATCGCGGCGGCTTCGCGCGGGGATATCCTGAAGAACTCGGCGTCGAAGGTGTCGACCCGGGGCAGAAAACCACCCGGGCGCGGGGAACCGTCCTCCCGGACGCCGAGGTGTGCGCGATCCGCGGGTGGCTCCGCAATGGCGTCGCGGCCGTTCCTCAGCAGATTCCAGAATTCGGCAGGACTCGCACCACCGGGAAAACGACAGGAAAGACCGACGACTGCGACGGTACGGTCATCTGCCGCCCCAATGCGGGCATGGCGGATCATAGCGTTCTGCTCCCCCCGTGAAGCACGATCAGCGGCGTTGCCGACTCGGCGGCCCTGCCACACTCAATCTCGTTTCGGACCCTAGCATCGAGGCGGCGCTCCGTAAACCAATGGCCAGGGCGGGGAGTTGGTATGCAAAACGAATGCGACGAATAGCGACCGGGGGGCTTGCGCGGGATTCGCGAGACAGTCGTCTCCCGCCCGCGAACAGACGCTCAACGCCCGTAAAAAGGCATGCCCGAAACCTCCGGACCCGGTGACACCACCCTCCGGGACGCGCCGCGGGAGGGTGGACGTCAGGCCGGGGCAGGAGGCCGGAGATCCGGAGTCGGCTCAGTCGTGCTTCGCCGCCGGGTGCGCCTTGGTGAGGGTGCAGACGCCGTCCACGCACTGACGCTCCAGACGGCCCCGGGAGATGGTCTGCGCCAGGCCGACCATCCAGCAGGTGGGGCAGCCCTTGAAGGCGATCAGCGCCAGCGGGGCCGCGAGCAGGGTCGCCGGGCCGGCCACGGGCACCATGGCGATCGAGCCGATGATCAGCCCGAAGCCGATGACACCGCGTGCCAGATGGCGCGGGACGGACTTGCTCGCGAAGTTCGGCGCGGCGGACGGCGCGGCGACCCGGGTCGCCGACGGCGCGACCACCGGGGCCTGCACGCCCTCGGGCGGCTTCACGATGTTCACGGTCTTCATGGTCGTGAGTCTCCTTCGACTGGTCGGTCGATGGCCTGATCTGGTGCCTGGTCGCTCGCTTCCAGCGCGTGACGCAGCGCCGCGCGTGCCCGGTGCAGCCGCGACTTCATCGCCGCGGTGCTCAGGCCCAGCGTGCGAGCGACGGTCTTGCCGGGCAGGCCCTGGACGTCCCGCATGATCAGGACCTGCCGCTGGTCACGGGGAAGGGCGCTGACCGCGGCCGCGATCCGCTCCACCTCCAGCCGGTACAGCACCGCCTCCTCGGCGGACGGTTCCGCGCCGGCCTCCGGTTCGGCCGTTACTTCGTCACGTCGGGCGACGAGCAGCCGGACCTGCCGGAGGCACTCGTTGCGCACGATCCGGAACATCCAGGAGGCGAGCGCGCCGGTGGCCCGCAAGGTGCCGATCTTCCGGTACAGGATGATCAGCGCCTCTTGTGCCGCGTCCTCCGCGTCCTGCGGCGAGGCGCACAGCGATATGGCGAACTTGCGCACATGCGGCTGCGATTCCATGACGACGGTGGTGAGCGACGTGACGTCGCCGTCCTGAGCGGCCTTGATGAGCCGCTCGTCAGGCCAGGGGAAGCGTTGGTTCATGCGCTACTCATACCGGAAGGCGCCCCGCGCGCAGGCGCGGTCAGCTTCGGCTCTTGTTGAAGCGCCGCATCAGGTGCCAGCTGCACGCACCCACGAGCACCACGCCGACCACGATGAGGGCAGTGACCATAATTGCTGTTTCCTCCCGACTCGGTCCGGCCCGTTCGGCCGGTACACACATAAGAGACGGGGAGGTCGCGAGAGGATTCACCTCTCGCCGAAGTTTTTTTCGAACCGGTCCGGGCGCAGGTCAGACCGTCCGGGACCCGGTCCGGCGACCGCCGGACGGAGGGTGCGGAGCAGGGGCCGCCCTCACATGTGGGGCTGGCCGTAGTACCGGGCGAACTGCTCCAGGTAGGCGGGCTCGTCGGCGTACTTCGCCTCGTCGAAGTCCGGGGCGTCCTTGATCTGGTCCTTCGTGCGGTCGACGTACACCTTCTCCTCGGCGGTGTCGATCAGCTCGATGGTCCCCGCCGGGAGCAGCACCCGCCGGCCGAAGATCCACGCCCCCACGTCGACGACCAGGTACGACGAGCCGACGTCCTCGGTGTGCCGGTCGATCTTCCCGATGCTGCCGTCCGTGGCCTCGACCCTGTAGCCGACGAGATCGACGCCCTGCCGGTACCCGGTGCTCGGGCGGTAGTTCCAGATGTCGAACTCACTCATGGCGATCCCTCTCCGTCTCCATGGTCTCGTGGGCCGCCGACGCACGCACGCCGTCGCCCGCCCTGACCCGAACAGGTGAGACGTGTGTCCATTCGGCCTCCCGCCCCTTGCCGGCGCCGCCCGTACGGTCAGGCTGAGGGTGTGAGAGTGCCCCTGCTTCTCGGAGTGACGACGGTCCTGATCGCCCTGTCCGGCTGCGGCGCGCCGCAGTCACGCGTGGACGGAGCGACCGGTGCCGGCCGGTTCTTCGAGGAATCCCTCGCCGCCGGCAACTTCGGCGTCGCCTGCGAGCTGCTCGCCGAGGAGAGCCGCGCGCAGCTCGAGGAGGGCGAGAAGAAGCCGTGCGCCAGGGCCCTGCCTGCGCAGGAGCTGCCGCGCGGCGGCGCCGTGCGGGGGGTGGACGTCTACGGCCGGCAGGCGCTGCTCCGCCTCCAGGGCGACACCCTGTTCCTGTCGCAGTTCGACGAGGGGTGGCGGGTGACCGCCGCCGGATGCGCGGCCGAAGCGGGCGACATGCCGTACCACTGCGTACTGAGGGGGGCGTGACGTGCGGGCGCTGTTCGTCGTGTGCGTGGTGACCATCGTGGGCGGACTCGCCTACTTCAGCGTGATCGGAGCGATGCACCGGTGACGGCCGACCGGGCCCCGCAGGGCGGATTCTGGCGGACGAACAGCCTCACCATCGGCTTCGGGGTGGCGTTCCTGGTCGTCCTGGGCGCCCAGGCGGTCGCAGGGCGCGCGGAGTTCAACGAGCAGCTGGCCGTCGACGGGCTGCAGCAGATCGGCCTCGGCGAGTACCTGATGTCCTCGGACTTCGCCGTCGACGTCACCGAGAACTGGCAGTCGGAGTTCCTCCAGTTCTTCCTCTACATCTTCGGCACGGTCTATCTGCTGCAGCGCGGTTCCCCGGAGTCCAAGTCGCTGCACAAGGCGGGCACGGAGAGCGACCGCGAGCAGCGCATGGGTGACCACGCCCGGCCGGACTCGCCCCGCTGGGCCGGTACGAAGGACTGGCGGCAGACCGTGTACTCCCGGTCCCTCGGTCTCGTCATGGCCGGCTTCTTCGTGCTGTCCTGGCTGGCGCAGTCGATCTCCGGTGTGGCCGCCTTCAACGAATTGCGGCTGCGGCAGCTCCAGGCTCCTGTCCCCTGGTACTCGTACCTCGGCTCCGCCGACTTCTGGAACCGCTCCCTGCAGAACTGGCAGTCGGAGCTGCTCGCCGTGGCGGCCATGGCGATCCTCTCCGTCTATCTGCGCCAGCGCGGTTCCCCCGAGTCCAAGCCCGTGGGCGCCTCGCACGAGGCCACCGGCGTCGAGGGCTGACGCCGGCGCCGGGCGGACCGCTGGTCGGGGGGAGCGGCGTGGCCCTACCGTGGAGGGGTGGTCTCCCGTCCCGGCGGACTGAGGGCCCGGGCCGATCGGACGGTACGGGCGTTCCGACGGGTCCGGACCACGCGGACGCTCAGGGGGATACGACGGGTCCGGGCCGGTCACCGGTGGGCGCCGGTCGAGGAGCTCGGACTCTGGGAGCGTGCGCTGGGGTTCGCGGCGCTCGCCTTCCTCACCCTGGTGCCGCTCCTGATCGTCGTGTCGGCGGCGGGTGCGGGTACGGGCAGCGGGAAGGGCTTCGCGCAGTGGCTCGGTGACGGCATCGGGGTCTCGGACGAGGCCAGGGCCGAGATCGAGCGGCTCTTCGCGCTGCCGGGCCAGGTGCGGAGGGCCACGGGGGCCTTCGGCCTCGCCCTGCTCGCCGTCTTCGGCGTGACGTTCTGCACGGTGGTGCAGAGCGGATACGAGAGGGTCTGGGGCCTCCCGCAGGCCCCGCTGTGGGCCCGGTGGCGGCATGTGCTCTGGCTCACCGTGCTCCTCGGGCTCCTCTATGTGTTCGCGGTCTCCTCGTTCTGGCCGGAGGCGTCGGTGCGGGGGCTCGCCACCGCGCTCACCGGCACCCTGTTCTTCTGGTGGTCGCAGCGCTGGCTGACCGGCGGCCGCGTCGCCTGGCTCGCCCTGCTGCCCGGGGCGCTGTGCACCACGACCGGGCTGCTCGGGCTGCGGATCTTCTCGCAGTTCGTCTTCTCCCCGCTGATCGCGTCCAGCGCCGTCACGTACGGCCCGTTCGGCGCGTTCCTCGTCATCGAGACCTGGCTCGTCGCCGTGGGGGTCGTCGTGTTCGGCGGCGCGCTCGCGGGGCGCCTGATCGACGAGGAACTGCCCCGCGTGACGCGCGCGTGGAGACGGCGAGGGCGGCCCCCGGGGGCACCGCCTGCGGCGTGAAGCGCAGGCCGTATCGCGCCAACGTCCTTACGTGTGCGGGTGGTTGACGAAAGGTCTGGACCAACTTACGGTCTGCTGGAGCGCGCGCCAAGACCAGGACCATCCCCCCACGTCCCCAGGAGCACGCATGCCAGGCCCCCGGATCACCCGTGTCCTCGGAGCGGGGCTCGCCACCCTGCTCGCCGCCGCCGTCCTCGCCGGCCCCGCCGCCGCGGAGGACACGAAACAGCCCCCTTCCTCCGCCGCAGTGGACGACAAGTCCGCGCAGTCCCCGCCCTCCATCACCGCGGACACCTGCGCCCTCAAGCCGAAGCCCGCCGGAAAGGTGCTCCAGGGGTACTGGGAGAACTGGGACGGCTCGGCCAACGGTGTCCATCCGCCCTTCGGCTGGGCGCCCATCGACGACCCGCGCTTCGCGGCGCACGGCTACAACGTGATCAACGCCGCGTTCCCCGTGATCCGTTCGGACGGGACCGTGCTGTGGGAGGACGGCATGGACAGCACCGTCCGCGTCGCCACCCCGGCGGAGATGTGCCGCGCCAAGGCCGCCGGGGCGACGATCCTGATGTCCGTCGGGGGCGCCGCCGCGGGCATCGACCTGAGCTCCCGCGCCGTCGCCGACCGGTTCGTCGAGACCATCGTGCCGCTCCTGCGGGCGTACAACTTCGACGGCATCGACATCGACATCGAGACCGGTCTCGTCGGCAGCGGCAGCATCGGTACCCTGTCCACCTCGCAGGCCAACCTCGTACACATCATCGACGGGGTCCTGGCCCGCATGCCCGCCGGCTTCGGCCTGACGATGGCGCCGGAGACCGCGTACGTCACCGGCGGCAGCGTGGCCTACGGGTCGATCTGGGGCGCGTACCTCCCGATCGTCAAGAAGTACGCGGACAACGGGCGCCTCTGGTGGCTGAACATGCAGTACTACAACGGCAGCATGTACGGATGCTCCGGCGACTCCTACTCCGCCGGCACCGTCGCCGGGTTCGTGGCCCAGACCGACTGCCTGAACCGCGGGCTCGTGATCCAGGGCGCCACCGTCAAGGTCCCGTACGACAAGCAGGTCCCCGGCCTCCCGGCGCAGCCCGGCGCCGGCGGCGGGTACATGACGCCGTCGGCGGTGGCGCAGGCCTGGAACCACTACGGCGGCTCGCTCAAGGGCCTGATGACCTGGTCGGCCAACTGGGACGGCTCGAAGGGCTGGACCTTCGGCGACAACGTCAAGGCGCTCCAAGGACGATGACCGCCGCCGACCCCTCGCCTGTTACCCGTCGGTAGGCAATGATGGTGGGTGACCATCCACACGGGCCGGGGGCTGAGGCGACGGTGACGACGTACGACGAGAAGACCAGGGTGCACGCCTTCCGGGACGACGCCCTGGGAGAACACGACGCCGTCGGGCTCGCCGCGGCCATCCGCCGCGGCGAGGTCGGCGCCGCCGAGGCCGCCCGGGACGCGGCCGAGCGGGTGCGGGCCGTCGAGGAACGGCTCCACGCCGTCCAGGTGCACGCCGACGCCCCGGCGCCCGGCACCGGGACCCGAGGCGCCTTCGCGGGCGTCCCCACCTTCGTCAAGGACAACACCGACCACCAGGGGCTGCCCACCGGCCACGGCAGCGCCGCCTTCACCCCGAGGGCAGCGCGACGGCACGCCCCCTTCACCGGGCAGTTCCTCAGCACCGGCGTCACCGTGCTCGGCAAGACCCGGCTGCCCGAGTTCGGCTTCAGCCCGACCACCGAGTACGAGAACGCCGAGCCCGTCCGCAACCCGTGGAACACCGGCCACTCCGCCGGCGGCTCCTCGGGCGGCAGCGCCGCCCTCGTCGCCGCCGGCGCGGTCCCGATCGCCCACGCCAACGACGGCGGCGGATCCATCCGGATCCCCGCCGCCTGCTGCGGTCTCGTCGGCCTCAAGCCGACCCGCGGCCGGGTCGTGCCGAACGACCAGAGCCGCCGGCTGCCCCTGGACCTCGTCGCCGACGGGATCGTGAGCCGTTCCGTACGGGACACCGCCGCGTTCCTCTCCGCCGCCGAGACCTACTGGCGCAACCCGAAACTGCCGCCCGTCGGCCTGGTCGAAGGGCCCTCCGGACGACGCCTGCGCATCGGATTCCTCCTCGACTCGCCGAACGGCGTCGCCTCCGACACCGTCACCCGCGAGGCCGTCACGGAGACGGCGACGCGGCTCGAACGGCTCGGCCACACCGTGGAACCGGTCGCGATGGCCATCGACCCGCGCTTCACCGAGGACTTCCTCACCTACTGGGGCATGCTGTCCTTCCTCCTCGGCGCCACCGGCCGGAGCCTCGGCCCCGACTTCGACCGGCGCCGCATGGACGGCCTCAGCCGCGGGCTGCGCACGACGTACCTGGAGAACTGGCGGAGCACCCCGGGCGTGCTGCGGAGGCTGAAGCGGACGAAGGCGGCGTACGCGGCGGCCTTCCGCGGAATCGACCTGCTCCTCACCCCGGTCCTCGCCCACCCCGCCCCGCCGATCGGGCACCTCGCGCCGACGGTCCCGTACCCGGCGCTGATCGAGCGGATCCTCGCGTACGTCGCCTTCACCCCGGTCGACAACGTCGTCGGCACCCCGTCGATCTCCCTGCCCAGCACCCGGGCGACGGACGAGGGGCTGCCCGTCGGCGTCATGTTCTCCGGCCGCCCCGGAAGCGAACGGACCCTCCTGGACGTGGCGTTCACCCTGGAGGCGGACCGGCCGTTCCGCCGCGTCCAGGACGCGTGACCGTGCGGTGAGCCGCCGGGCGGGTTGAGGCAACAGGTCGAATTCCGGTCCGCCGGCCGAGTGCGCCGCACCGGCCGGCGGCAAGGCGTCCTCTACCCTCGGCCGGAACCATCGACCCGTCACGGAAGGGGAGGCTCGTGCCCTCTCGGCTCAACCCGTACATCACCTTCGACGGCGACGCCCGCCAGGCCATGGAGTTCTACAAGGAGGTGTTCGGCGGCACCCTCGCGCTCAACACCTACGGCGCCTCCTTCGGCGACAAGGACGCCGGAGACAACGCCGACAAGATCATGCACTCCATGCTGGAGACCGACAGCGGCTTCACCCTCATGGCCGGGGACGTCCCGCCGGGCATGCCGCACCAGCCCGGCACCAACATCGCCGTGAGCGTCAGCGGCGAGGACGACGGCGAACTCCGCGGCTACTGGGAGCAGCTCTCCGGCTCCGGCACGGTCTCCGTCCCGCTGGAGAAGCAGATGTGGGGTGACGTCTTCGGCATGTGTACGGACCGCTTCGGCATCACCTGGATGGTCAACATCACCAGCCCGGACAGGGCTTCCTAGCCGGAGACCCGTTCGGCGAGGCGCGCCATGGCCCGCTCCAGTTCACGGCGCGCCCCGAACGGCACGAGAGCGGCCCGCCCCGGGACGCGGACGCCGCCGGTGAGCGCCACCCGGGTCCGGCCGCCCTCGTCGACCGCCGCCATCCCGATGATCAGGAACCGGCTCTGCAGCCAGCACCAGCCCGGCCGCAGAACCCCGTGGAACCGGGCCCGCGGGCCGTAGCGGCTTCGGGCGAGGGCCTCGACCCGGTCGCCGTCCCGGCGCAGGACCCGCACCGACCGCATGTCGGGCTGGAACTCACCGAAGCCGCCCTCCAGATCGCCCATGACCGCCCACACCGCGTCGAGCGGCGCGGGCAGCACCCGCTCCACGATCCGCGCGCCCCGGACCCCGGCGCCCATCACCCGCAGCCGCCGCACGTCGTCGATCGCCATCCCGTCCCTCACGCGGACCACGCCCTTCGGAAGCTCTGCCGTGCCCGGTGCAACCGGGACTTCGCCGTGCCCGCGGGCACCCCGAGGAGCGCCGCCGCGGCCTCCTCGTCCATCCCCTCGACGTCCCGCAGCACGAGCACCGCCCGATGCGCCGGGGACAGCCGGGCCAGGACGTCGCCGATGTCGGCGGCCAGCTGCGGATCGCCGCGCTCCGGCACGTCGGGGAGCTCCGCCGGCCGCGCCCGCGCCGCCCGCCGCGCGACCCGTACCGCCTCCCGTACGGAGATCGCCCGCACCCACCCGTACAGCGCCTCGGGCTCCCGCAGCGACCGCAGCGAGGTGAAGACGGCGACCAGGGCCTCCTGGGTGGCGTCCGGCCCGTCGTCGAGGGCGATGGGACCGCAGATCCGGGAGATGTACGGGGTGAGGTGGTCGAGCAGATCGTGCAGGGCCAGGGTGTCGCCCCGCCGGGCGGCGCGGACGAGCGCGACACCCCGGTCGACGGGCCCGGTGGCCTCAGCGGGCGGCACGCAGGGCCGTCCAGCCGAAGACCAGGCTCAGCGGGGTGTAGAGCAGCGCGTTCAGCCAGGGGAAGACCGCCCCGGAACCGTCCCGCCCCACCACGATCCACACCACGCCGGCCGCCCCGCGCAGCAGCATCCCGCAGGCCACGGCGTACGTGACGAGCCGCGGGATACGACCGCGCACTCCCCGCGCCCGGGCGGCCACGGCGACCGCGGCGGCTCCTTCGACCACCGCGAGCGGCAGCACCACCGCGGGACCGAAGGAGACGACGCTCCCGAGCACGGCGAGTGACAACCCCCGCTCGTCGGCGGCGGGCCACGTCAGCCCGGTCGCCCAGTAGACGTGCACAAGCGCGAGAACGGCGAGCAGCACGGCGACGGCAAGCCCGCCGCCGACCGCACGAGGCCGCTCGATGTCGATGACCGCCATGGGATCCCCTCCGTATCGGGGTCGAGGTCGAGACCGGATCGGCGCCGTGGGCGCCGACACCTGAAGGAGGACCCGCCCGCTCGGAACGTTCCGTGTGATCCGGCTCACGTCACCCCGGCGCCACCTGTCCGATGTCCGCGCGGTCGGACCGCGCGCCTACCCGTCGCCGGTGCCCTGGGCCCGGGTGCCCGAGGCGGTCAGGCCGGCGCGGGCACGGTCGTACTGCTCGGGGTGGTCGGCGGCGTCGGGCAGGGAGAGGGCCGTCCGGAACTCCTGGTGGGCCTCAGCGTGACGGCCCGCCGCCGCATAGGTGCCGCCGAGCCGGGTGCGGACCTCCATCTCCAGCCAGGTGCCGGTGTGTTCGGTGAGGGTGGACAGCGCCTCGTGGTGGGTGTCGACGGCCGCGCGCAGCTCGCCCCGCACCTGTTCGGCGGTGGCGAGGCGGGACAGGGCCAAGACGTGCAGCAGGGCGTCGCCGGCCGCGCGGGCGAGGTCGGCCGCCCGGCGAAGCAGGCCGACGGCCTCCTCCGTCCGGCCCAGGGCCAGTTGGGCATCGGCGACGAAGCACAGGCTGCTGCTGATCGTGCGGGGCCGGCCGTTCTTCTCGGCGAGCGCGAGGGCCGAGAGGTACAGCTCCAGCGCCTGCTCGTGCCGCCCCTGCTGGTGGCGGATCGCGCCGAGGTTGCAGGTCACCACGTTGGCCAGCCAGTCGTCGCCGAGGGCCGCCGCAAGCCCGGCCGCCTCCTCCAGGTGTGCGGTTCCCTCCTCCACGCGGCCCTGCGTCCACGCGCAGACGCCGATTCCCGCGACGGCCCGGGCCCGCTCCCGCAGGCCCTTCTCGTCGTCGGAGGCGTGGTGCAGCGCTTCCGTGAACCAGGCGTGGGCCTGCCGGAAGCGGCCCTGGCGGACGTCGACGACCCCCATGCAGGTGCGGAGCGCGGACGGCATCCGCCGGTCGGCGGCCCGGTCGGCGCAGGGCAGGGCGAGTTCCAGGGCGGCCCGGCACTCGTGAGGAAGCCCCTGCCGCAGCATTGGGTCCACCAGGGCCTCCGCGATCCAGCAGGCGTGGTCGAACTCCCCGGCGGCGGCCGCGTACGCCACCACGTCGACCAGCTCCCCGCCCGCCGCGTCCAGCCACGCCGACGCCTCCCGCGGGTCCTCGAACGGAGCGCCGGAGGCGTCGGGGCCCGTCGGGAACGCGTCCGGACCCCAGTCGCCCGCGAGCCGGCCCGCCACGGTGTAGAGACGCAGGACGGCCGCGCGGTCCGCGGCCGCCTCTCCGGGCTCGGCGGCCGCGAGCTGCCGGGCGTGGGCCCGGACGAGGTCGTGCAGCCGGTAGCGGCCCGGATGAGGCTCCTGGAGCAGGCTCGCGTCGACCAGGTCCTCCAGGATCCCCTCGGCGTGCGCACGCGAACGGCCCAGCGCGGCGGCCGGACCGAGACCGTCGAAACGGACCGTCGGGAGCACGCCCAACGCCCGGAACCCGCGCCGCAGTTCGGGTTCGAGCCGGTCGTACGAGAGCCGGAAGGCCGCCTCCACGCTGCGGTCCTCCGCCCGCAGCTCGCCGAGGCCCCGCACGTCGTCGGACATCCGGCCCGCCAGGTACGACAGGTTCCAGGACGGGCGGTTCTGCAGCCGGGCGCTCGCGATCCGCAGCGCCAGCGGCAGACCGCCGCAGCGCCGGGCGAGCTCCGCGGCCGCCTCGGGCTCGCGGTCCGCACGGGACTCCCCGAGGAGCGCGCGCAGCAGTCCGACCGCGTCACCGGTGTCCAGGGGCTCCACCGTGAGCCTCGTCTCCGCGTCGAGGCCGGGCAGCCGCTGGCGGCCCGCCACGAGGACCCGGCTTCCCGGACCGGCGGGCAGCAGCGGACGGACCTGCTCGGCGCTCCGCGCGCCGTCCACGACGAGCAGCAGCCGCAGCCCGCTGGTGGCCGCCCGCCACGCCGTGACCAGGTCCGCCAGGCCGTCCGCGTCGTCCCGCTCGGCGGGGAGCTCTTCGGCGGCGCCCCGTACCGTGCGGAGCAGCCGGCGCAGGGCCCGGTGCGGGCCGGCGGCGCCGTGCGCCTCCAGGTCCACGAACAGGCACCCGTCGGGGTGCTCGTCGGCGAGCGTCCAGGCGGCACGCACGACCAGCGCGGTCTTGCCGACCCCCGCCGTCCCGTCCACCGTCATCACGGACACCGCGCCCGGATGGACGGGAGCGGTGAGCACGGCGAGCTCCGCCGCGCGCCCGACCAGAGAGGCGGTGTCACCGGGGAGTTCGTTGCGACGGAGAGGGACGGAGCGGCCGGGGGCATCGGGGCCACCCACGGGGCGGCCGTCACCCGCGGGGCGGGCGTCGGCGGGTCGGCGTGTGTCGCCGGGTTGGCCGGTGTCGACGGATCGGCGTGCGGCGACGGGTTGGCCGGTGTCGACCGGTCGGTGGGCGTCGGCCCGCGGTTCGGGGGTCCCCGCACGACCGGTGTGAACCGGCTCGACCGGGTCCGCGCGCCCGGCCCGCAGCCCGGTCGCGCCCCCGGCCCGTGACGCGGCCGCGCCCCCGCCCCGCGGGCCCCGGCCGAGGAGCAGCGCGTCGTCCCGGCGCAGGACCGCCTGCTGTACACGGCGCAGGTCCTCGCCCGGCTCCACGCCCAGCTCGTCGAGGAGCCGGGCGCGGGTCTCCCGGTAGACGGCGAGCGCCTCGGCCTGCCGCCCGCTGCCGTACAGCGCGCGCATGCGCAGGGCGGCGAGGGGCTCGTCGTACGGCAGCGCCACGGGCGCCGTCATGAGGCCGTCCAGGGCCTCCTGGTGGCGGCCGAGCAGGATGAGGCACTCCGCGCGCTCCTGGTGCAGGGCCTGCCGCAGCCGGACGAGCCGATGCCGCTCGGTGTCGGCGAGCGGGCCCGGCAGGCCGGGCAGCGGCTCCCCGCGGAGCAGCGCGAGCGCCCGTCCGCCCGCGTCGAGGGCGCCGGCGAGGTCTCCGGAGGCCTTCGCGTGCCGGCCGAGCGCCGCCTGCTCGGCGAGCTCGGCGAGGTCGGTGCGGGCCCCGCCGGCCTCGAAGCGGTAGCCGCCGCGCCCGCCGCCGATCACCGACCCGCCGGGACGGGCGCCCGCGGGGTCCAGTGCCCTGCGGAGCGCGTACACGTAGCTCGGCAGGACGCGGTGGCCCGTGCCCGGCGGTTCGGCTCCCCAGACGTCTTCGAGGAGCTGCCGGTACGTCACGAAGCCCGGGGCGCGCAGCACCAGGGCGGCCAGCACCGCCTGCCGCCGTACCGGACCGAGGGCGACCGGGACGTCGCCGCGCAGCGCCCGTACGGGGCCGAGCAGATCGATCCGCAGAGGCCCGGCCGCCCCTCCCGTCCTGCCTGTCCCACCCGTCACGCCCGGGCCGTGGCCCATCGGTTCCCCATTCACGTCCTCGCCCCACGTCCCCCGTGCGCGCGGTGTCCGCACCGCGTCCCAAGACCTTCGCTTCAGCAGCATTTCATCGGCCTTGCAGCGCGCCGCGTCAGGGTGGGCGCCGTCGGGTCGGGGGGGGCCGGGGGGGGGGGGGCGGGGCCCCGGGGGGGGGGGGGGGGGGGGGGGGCCGGGGCCACGGCGGCGGGCGGGCCCCCGGCGGGCGGCCCCCCCCCCCCCCCC
>NZ_JBEOVH010000056.1:0-27248 GCF_040295385.1 Streptomyces sp. NPDC002825 | reverse complement strand
TCCGAGGGGGGACTTGAACCCCCACGCCCGATAAAGGGCACTAGCACCTCAAGCTAGCGCGTCTGCCATTCCGCCACCCGGACAAGGTGTCTGTCTTTCGGGCCGCTGGGCCCTTCCGACGAAGAGAACAATAGCAAAGATCTGAGGGGGTCGATCACCACCCCCGCTCGGCCCCCGGCATGTGACAGCGGCGTGTCGCGCGTCGCGGTGGCCTTGGGGGGTGAGGGGGCGACGCGGGAGTATGGGAGCGATCACAAGGAATCACGTGGGGCACGTAGTGGGAGGAAGCAGCGTGAGCGAGTCGAACACGACCCGGAGCGTCAGCGGCGAGGACGAGGTCGTGGACCTCTGTCGTGACCTCATCCGCATCGACACCAGCAACTACGGCGACCACTCCGGCCCGGGCGAGCGGGGGGCGGCCGAGTACGTCGCCGAGAAGCTCGCGGAGGTCGGACTCGAGCCGAAGATCATCGAGTCGCACAAGGGGCGGGCCTCCACCGTCGCCCGGATCGAGGGCGAGGACCCGTCCCGTCCGGCCCTGCTCATCCACGGCCACACCGACGTCGTCCCGGCCAACGCCGAGGACTGGACGCACCACCCCTTCTCCGGCGAGATCGCCGACGGCTGCGTCTGGGGCCGCGGCGCCGTCGACATGAAGGACATGGACGCGATGACCCTCGCGGTCGTCCGTGACCGGCTGCGCAGCGGCCGCAAGCCCCCGCGCGACATCGTCCTCGCCTTCCTCGCCGACGAGGAGGCCGGCGGCACCTACGGCGCCCGCCACCTGGTCGACAAGCACCGCGACCTCTTCGACGGCGTCACGGAGGCGATCGGCGAGGTCGGCGGCTTCTCCTTCACCGTCAACGAGAACCTGCGGCTCTACCTGGTCGAGACGGCCCAGAAGGGCATGCACTGGATGCGCCTCACCGTCGAGGGCACGGCCGGCCACGGCTCGATGACCAACAACGACAACGCCATCACCGAGCTCTGCGAGGCCGTCGGCCGGCTCGGCCGCCACCAGTGGCCGGTCAGGGTCACCAAGACCGTACGGTCCTTCCTCGACGAGCTCTCGGACGCGCTCGGCACCCCGCTCGACCCCGAGGACATGGACGGCACCCTCGCCAAGCTCGGCGGCATCGCCAAGATGGTCGGCGCCACCCTCCGCAACTCGGCCGCCCCCACCATGCTCGGCGCGGGCTACAAGGTGAACGTGATCCCCGGCCAGGCCACCGCGCACGTCGACGGCCGCTTCCTGCCCGGGTACGAGCAGGAGTTCCTGGCGGACCTCGACCGGATCCTCGGCCCCCGCGTGAAGCGCGAGGACGTGCACGGCGACAAGGCCCTGGAGACCAGCTTCGACGGCGCCCTGGTCGACGCCATGCAGCTGGCGCTGCGCGCCGAGGACCCGATCGCCCGCGCCGTGCCGTACATGCTCTCCGGCGGCACCGACGCCAAGTCCTTCGACGACCTCGGCATCCGCTGCTTCGGCTTCGCCCCGCTCCAGCTGCCGCCCGAGCTCGACTTCGCGGGCATGTTCCACGGCGTGGACGAGCGGGTCCCGGTCGACGGCCTCAAGTTCGGCGTCCGCGTCCTGGACCGCTTCCTCGACGCCTGCTGAGGGACCGGGACCCCCGGCGAATTCGTCCGTCCGTTTGCATGTGACCGGAAAGAGTGAATGAACTGGGGGGCTCGTAGCTCTCACCTTTCCCCCTCGTTACAGGTGGTGCGGTCCGCGGCTGGGACCGCATTGCCAACTAGGAGGAATAATGATCAAGAAGGTCGTCGCTGCTGCGGCTGCCACCGGCGGTCTCGTTCTCGCGGGTGCGGGCATGGCCGTTGCCGACGCGGGTGCCCAGGGTGCGGCCATCGGTTCCCCCGGTGTCCTCTCGGGCAACGTCGTCCAGGTGCCGGTTCACGTCCCCGTGAACGTCTGCGGCAACACCGTGTCCGTCATCGGGCTGCTGAACCCCGCCTTCGGCAACACCTGCGTCAACGCCTGACGTTGTGCCTCGCCCCGTGAGGGTGTGAGCCGGTCCGGCCCCGGAGTGCGTGCCATGCACTCCGGGGCCGGTGGCCATTTCCGCCCCGGGCCCACCGCCCGGTGGCACTCCTTACTAAGCCGAGCAGGCAGGAACAAGCTATGCGACAGGTCACGCGCAAGGGCCTTATCACCGTGGCGGCCGCCGGAGGCGTTTTCGCCGCCGTCGGCGGCGGATATGCGCACGCCGATTCCGGCGCGAACGGTACGGCCACGAATTCCCCGGGCATCGCGTCCGGCAATTCCGTCCAGGTCCCGGTGCACGTACCGGTGAACGCCTGCGGGAACACCGTCAATGTCGTCGGAGTGCTCAACCCCGCCTTCGGCAACACGTGCGCCAACACCTCCCCGTCCGGCGGCGGCTCCTCCGCCGGCGGGCACACGAGCAACTCCCCGGGTGTGGGCTCCGGCAACAACGTCCAGGTCCCGATCGACGTCCCCGTGAACGTCTGCGGCAACAACGTCACCGGCGTCGGCCTCGGCAACGCCGTCACGGGCAACGACTGCGCCAACGGCGGCGGGGACACGGGGTACGGGGAGGAGACCCCGGGTACGCCCGGGACCCCGGGCACCCCCGGCACTCCGGGTACGCCTGGCACGCCTGGGACCCCGGGCACCCCCGGCACTCCGGGTACGCCTGGCACGCCTGGGACCCCGGGTACCCCCGGTACTCCGGGGACGCCTGGCACCCCCGGCACCCCCGGTACGCCTGAGACCCCTGGCACTCCGGGTACGCCCGGTACTCCTGGGACCCCCGGGACCCCGGGTACGCCCGGCACCTCCGGCGGTGAGGGCGGGCCGAACACTCCCGGTACGCAGATCGTCACTCCGCCCCGTGCCGTCGAGGAGCTCGCCGAGACCGGCTCCGGTCCGCTCGGTGTGATCGTCCCCGCCGGTGCCGGACTGCTGCTCGCCGGCTCGCTGATCTACCGCCGCGCCCGCAGCGCCGCCTGAGCCGTCGCGCTCACGCACCACGCGCAGGGGCCCCGCACACCGCGGGGCCCCTTCTCGTGTCTCGTCGGCCTGTCTCCCCCTACCAGGTCGCCCGGACCTGGCGGATGATCCGCCGCTTCAGCCGCACTCTGCGGCTCCCGTCCCGGTGGAGGCTCAGACGGTCCAACTCCCAGTGTCCGTACTCGGCATGGTCGGTCAGGAGCCGCGTCGCCTCCTTGCGGGAGACACCGCGCGGCACGTACACGTCGACAAATTCGTATTCCGGCATCGCATCTATTGTGCGGGCACGGGCCCGGTACGGATAGCGTCTGTTCCATGTCTGATGCTGCGCAGCCCACCGCTGCCGAGGTACGTGCCGCCGCGGAGGCGGTCAAGACCGCACTGGACCGTCACCTCGCGGCGGTCGAACGCCGCACGGGAGACGACGACACGGCCGTCTACGAAGCCTTCAACGCCCTCGCCGCGGCCGCCGAGGCGTACGACGAGCTCCTCTACGACCGCTACGACGAGGTCACCCCCTTCGAGATCCCCGGACCCGACGGCAACCTGCCGCCGTACGCCGGACCTGACGAACCTCACGCCCTCAGCCTCCTGATCCGCCGCGACTACGCCGTGGCGGAACCGCAACGCCTGCTCGCCCAGGCCCGCCGTGTCGCCGAGCTCGGCGACACGGCGGACACCGCGGCGGCCGCCAAGGCCGGCGTCTCGCCGCTCGCCGCGCTCGGCGTGCTCTTCGGCGAGTACGAACCGGACGAGATCGCCTCGCGGCACAAGGAGTTCGGTCTGGAGGAGGGGGACTCCACGCTCTGGGTCACGGCCGCCGAGGAGCTCCCGGAACCGGGGGAGTGGCTGGCCGCCCCCTTCGACCATGCCGACCCCGAGCGGATCGTCTGCCGCTTCGACGTCAGCTCCGTCTTCGACGAGGAGGACGAGGACGAGCCTCTGGACGTGGCGGTCCGGGGCGTGGAGGCCTGACGCCTTCCGGTACGCGCGAGGGCCGGGACACCACGTGCGGTGTCCCGGCCCTCGGTCGTTCCCGTGCCGCTACTTCTCCTCGTCGGCGGCCAGCAGCCCCTCCAGGAGCGGCCGCAGTCGCGTCGTACGCTCCGGGGCCACCCCCTCGGCCACCGCGCGGGCCAGCGCCTGGTCCACGCCGTGCACGACCGACAGATGGCGCTCCGCCCGGCCGAAGGCCGTGTACACCCACGGCCGGCTCAGGCCGCCCGCCGCGTCCCCTGGCAGCACCACGACCACCGCGGGCCAGCGTGCCCCGGCCGCCTGGTGTGCGGTGAGCGCCCAGCCGTGCCGCAGCGCCGACTCCACCCGCTCCTTCGGCACGAGGAGCTCGTCGTCCCCGCAGCGCAGCCGCAGCCCCTCGGCGTCGGCCGAGAGGACCGTGCCGGTCACCGTGCGCCCCGGCACGGGCGCGTACGCCACCCGGTCCCCGGGGTCGTAGCCCCCGAACCGGCCGGGACCGGGGTTGAGCCGCTGCTTGAGGGCGGCGTTCAGCGCGCGCGTGCCGGCCGAGCCGCCGTGGCCGACCGTGACGACCTGGGTCTGCCCGGACGGCACCCCGATCGCCCGGGGCACCGAGTCCGCCACCAGCTGGACCGTACGGTGCACGGCCTCGCCCGCGTCCCGCACCGGGACGATCACGACCTCCTTGCCGGGGGCCTCGACCTGGTTCAGCTCGCCGACCCCGATGCCCGACACCAGCTTGCCGAGCGGCCCCGGGTCGGGGACGCGCGACGCGATCCTCGGGCACACCCGGGCCGCGAGCACGTCAGCGAAGACCCGGCCCGCTCCCGGCGCGCCGAGCACCTCGGGGTCGCCGCTCAGTACCAGACGGCAGCCGTCCGGCAGCGACTCCACCAGCATCGCGCCGGTCTCGACGTCCAGCTGCGGCGCGTCGAGCACCACGAGGAGGTCAAGGGCGAAGGCGCCGTCCTCGTCCCGGCCGGGACCCGCGGCCCCCGACAGCAGGGCGGCGACCGTCACCGCGTCCGGTCCTGCGGCGCGGCGCCCGGCCTCCGCGTGGACGGCCACCAGGGTGCGCAGCCCGCGCTCACGGGCCGCGGCGGCGAGCGCCACCGGCTCGGCGCGGGAGGCCTCTCCGCCGGTGTGCAGGACGAGGCCGTGCGCCCCGGCGGCGCGCGCGAGCTCGCCGCCCTCCCAGGCGTCGGGCGTCGCCGTCCTGACCAGGCGGGCGAGACCGTCCGCGAGGCTCTCCTCCGCGAGCGCGTACCGGTCGAGCCCGAGGAGCACGGGAGTGGCGGGCGCGGGCGTCTCCTCGACGTCCTCGTCGCCCTCGGGCTCCTCGGCCGTCTCCTCCTCCTGGAAGACGAGGACCGCGCCCTCGGAGACCGCCGTCTCGACCGCCTGCTCGGGGTCGGGCACCGCGTGTCCGGCGAGTCCCGCGCGCACGGCCTCGATCTCCAGGGCCGTGTGCCCCTGGACGGCGGCCCGCTCCAGGAGCCACACGGTCAGGGCGACCGCACGGCGCGGGTCGCCCGGGCCGCACGCGGGCCCGAGCAGCGCCCGCGCGAAACCGTCGGCCTGCTCCGGGCGGACCCCGGACACCGCGAGCAGCTGCCACGGGTCCTCGCGCAGCGCGGCGGCCGCGTTCTCGCCGAGTGCGGCGGCGACCTGACCGGCCAGCGCCTCGGGGGCGCCGCCCTGGGCGAGGACTTCGCGGACGGCGGCCGTGGTGCCGGGTGCCGGAGCGGCGGGCCGCTCCGGTGCGGGGGGGCGCACGGTCATCGGCGGGGCCGCCTCGGCGGCGGGGCGGCGGGGCGCGGGCTCGGGCTCCGCCTCGTAGAACGCGCTGCCCGACGCGGAGCCGCCCTCCACGGCCCGGACGGCCGCGAGGAGGTCGGCCGCGGTGCCGCTCAGCTTGGCGCCGCTCGCCACCGGGCCGCCCTTCTCGGCCTTCCGCGCCTCGATCTTCGCCCGCAGCTCCCGCTGCGCGGCGAGCTCGGCCTGAGCCTCACTCACCTCGGCGGCGCCGCCACCAGCGGCGGCCTCGCTACTCCCGCCGGCCTCGGACTCCCCGGCGGCACCGGGCCCGGCGTCCGCGCTGGGCTCCGCGTCCACGTCGGGCTCGGCGTCGACGCCGGGCTCGCCGGCCGCACCAGCCTCGGCGTCCACGTCGGGCTCCGCGACGACGCCGGGCTCCCCGGCCGCACCAGCCAGGGCGTCCACCCCCGCCTCGGCGTCCAGGCCAGGCTCCGCGTCCACGTCGGGCTTTCCGGCTCCCTCGGGCTCTGCTGCCCCCTCGGCCTCCGCGTCGCCCTCGGGCCGTTCGTCGTCCTCCGGCACTTCGGCGGTGTCCGGCACGTCGGTCGTCCTCGCCGCTTCGGCGGTACCCGGCTTCTCGGCCGCGCCCGGCTCTGCGTCCGTTCCCGGCTCTTCGGCCGTCCCCGGCCGGTCGGCGGGCTCCACGGCCTCGGGCGCGGTCTCCCCGGAAGGCTCGGTCACAAGGTGCTCCAGTCGTGATCCGGATAGCGGTGCACGGGCGCCGACACATCGTCCAGCGCCCGACAGATCTCGTCAGGAAGACTAAGCGCCTCCACTGACAACGTGGCCGTGAGCTGCCGCGCCGTGCGCGCGCCGACGATCGGCGCCGTCACTCCGGGGCGGTCCCGGACCCATGCGAGCGCCACGTGGAGCGGGGTCGTCGCGAGCCCGTCCGCCGCCGTCGCCACCGCGTCCACGATCCGGCTCGCCGCCTCGTCCAGGTACGGTTCCACGAACGGCGCCATCGTCTCGGAGGCGCCCCGGGAGTCCGTCGGCGTGCCGCTGCGGTACTTCCCCGTCAGGACCCCGCGCCCCAGCGGGGACGAGGGCAGCAGGCCTATGCCGAGGTCCATGGCGGCCGGCAGCACCTCCCGCTCGATGCCCCGCTGGAGCAGCGAGTACTCCAGCTGGGCCCCCGCGAGCCGGGTCCGGTCGCCGCCGAGCTGCCAGGTGCCCGCCTTGGCGAGCTGCCAGCCGCAGAAGTTGGCCACGCCCGCGTACCGCGCCCGCCCGCTCCGTACGGCGATGTCCAGGGCCTGGAGCGACTCCTCCAGGGGCGTGTACGGGTCGAAGGCGTGCAGCTGCCACAGGTCCACGTGGTCGGTGCCGAGCCGGGCGAGGGACGCGTCGAGCGCGGCCAGCAGATGCCCGCGCGAGCCGTCCGTGCGCCGGTCGGGGTCCGGGACGCTGCCCGCCTTGGTCGACAGGACGAGGTCCTGCCGGGGCACCAGACGCTCCATCAGGCGGCCGAGCAGGTACTCCGCCTCGCCCCCGCCGTACACGTCCGCGGTGTCCACGAGCGTGCCGCCCGCGTCCCAGAACGCCTTCAACTGCTCGGCGGCGTCGTGCTCGTCGGTGTCCCGCCCCCAGGTGAGCGTGCCGAGTCCGATGCGCGACACACGCAGGCCGGTACGTCCGAGATGCCTCTGCTCCATGGGCGCGAGAGTACTGGCCAGGGCACCACGCGGAGAGAGCCTGTGGACAACCGCGTCCTGACGGATGGCCCACGCGCGCGCTAGAGTCCGGCCAAAGAGACGTTACCGATGGGTAAGGGGTGCGTGGAATGCGGCTCGGCATCAACCTCGGCTACTGGGGCGCCGGCATGGACGGCGACAACCTCGCCGTCGCCCAGGAGGCGGACCGCCTCGGCTACGACGTCTGCTGGGCCGCCGAGGCCTACGGCTCCGACGCCCCCACCGTCCTCTCCTGGGTCGCGGCGAAGACCGAGCGGATCGACGTCGGCTCCGCGATCATGCAGATCCCGGCCCGCCAGCCCGCCATGACGGCGATGACGGCGGCCACCCTCGACTCGCTCAGCGGCGGCCGCTTCCGCCTCGGCCTCGGCGTCTCGGGACCGCAGGTCTCCGAGGGCTGGTACGGCGTGAAGTTCGACAAGCCGCTCGCCCGGACCCGCGAGTACGTCGAGATCGTCCGCAAGGCCATGACCCGGGAGCGGCTCAGCTACGAGGGCGAGCACTGGACGCTGCCGCTGCCCGGCGGCCCCGGCAAGCCGATCAAGCTCACCGTCCACCCGCAGCGCGAGCACATCCCGCTCTACATCGCCGCGATCGGGCCGAAGAACCTGGAGCAGACCGGCGAGATCGCCGACGGCGCCCTGCTGATCTTCCCCTCCGCCGAGCACCTGGAGGAGACCGCGCTGCGGCACCTGCGCGCGGGCCGCGAGAAGGCCGGTCTGACCCTGGACGGCTTCGACGTCTGTCCCACCCTGCCGCTCGCCCTCGGCGACGACGTGAACGCGCTGGCCGACGTCTTCCGCCCGTACACCGCGCTGTACGTCGGCGGCATGGGCAGCCGGAAGCAGAACTTCTACAACCAGCTCGCCCAGCGCATGGGGTACGAGAAGGAGGCCGCCGAGATCCAGGACAAGTACCTGGCCGGCGACAAGACGGGGGCCGCGGCCGCCGTGCCCCACTCGCTGATCGACCAGACCGCGCTGCTCGGCTCCGTCGAGCGGATCGCCGAGCGGATGACCGCCTACGCGGAGGCCGGGGTCACCACCCTCACCCTCGCCCCGGCCGGCTTCACCCTCGACGAGCGCCTGGCGGCCCTGCGGGCGGGCGTCGAGGCCATGGAGCGCGCGGGCCTCGCCTAGGAATTCCTGCGGCCGTGGTGGGGGCTCGGGGGTCTTCCCCGCCACGGCCGTCATCCGGAACAACGCTCCACGGGGCCCCCGGTTACGCCCTCGGGTCTCACTCTTTCGGCCGAGCCGTCACGCCCTCCTGTTGCCCGCCGCCCGGGACGCGACTTGACTCGTTCTTCCCGGACGTACCGGAGTGCGGACGTCCGCAGGAGGTGGCGGCGATGCTCACGGCCAAGGGCCTGTTCCAGGAAATCATCGACAACGACGAGTCCTTCCGGCTCTTCTGTTCCATCGCCGCGAGCGGCGAGTCCCAGGGCGGCTGGGAGAACGCCCGGATCGCGGCCCTCGTCGCGCCCGGCATGCGCGCCCTCGCGCCCAAGATCACCCGGCACGGCGCCGACGAGGACAAGCACGGCCGGATCTTCAACGCGTTGATGAAGAAGCGCGGCCTCGAACCCGTCCCCGTGCCCCCCGACACCGACTACACGATGCTCCTCGAACAGCGCGGCATCGGCCTCGCGCACGACAAGCTCCGCGCCGACCGGCCGCTGACCGAGGAGGACGTGGTCGTCTACCTCGCGCACAGCAGGGTCACCGAGGAGCGCGCCGCCGACCAGATGCAGCTGCTCGTGAAGCACTTCGGCGACCACCCGGAGCTCGGCAGGGCCATCCGGATGATCTGCAACGACGAGGACAACCACCTCGCCTACTGCCACGAGGAACTGCTCAGGCTCGCCCGCCAGGGCCACGGCCGGCTCATCCAGCGGACCCTGCGCGAGTCCGCCCTCGCCGAGATCCAGGTCTACCGCGACGTCAGCCTCGCCGTGATGCGTCACATGGGCCGCATCCTGAACTGGCCGAAGCCCAAGGCGGCCGTCCTCGCCGCCGGGATCCACGCCGTGTACCTGTACGAGCGCGCCGCCGGCTGGCACAGGATGGTCGACCTGCGGATGCCCGAGCGGCTGGACGCCCTCGGCGGTCCCGCCACCCCCGCCCCCGCCTTCTGAGCGGGCCCTCCGGCGGCTACAGCCAGCCGCGCCGCTTGAAGACCCGGTGGAGTGCGACGACGATGCCCGCCATCACCACGATCACCACCGGGTACGAGGCCACCCAGTGCAGCTCCGGCATGTGGTCGAAGTTCATCCCGTAGATCCCCGCGACCATCGTGGGGACCGCGGCCATGGCCGCCCACGCCGAGATCTTCCGCATGTCGTCGTTCTGCCGGACGCCCATCTGCGCGAGATGGGCCGACAGCACGTCGGACAGGAGCCGGTCGAGGCCCTCCACCTGCTCGTTGGAGCGCAGCAGATGGTCGTTGACGTCCCGGAAGAAGGGCTGCGAGCGCTCGTTCACGAACGGCACCGAGCCGGCCGTCAGCCGGCTCATCGGCCCGGCCAGCGGACCGCTCGCCCGCCGGAACTCCAGGACCTGCCGCTTCGCCGTGTAGATCCGCTCCGCGGTGTTGGCCGGATTGCCGCCGCTGGGCGCGAAGACGTCCGCCTCCAGCTCCTCCAGGTCGACCTGGAGCTCGGCCGCCACGTCGAGGTAGTGGTCCACGATCGCGTCGCTCACCGCGTACAGCACCGCCGTCGGCCCGTGCTTCAGGACCTCCCGCTCGGCCTCCAGACGCCGCCGGACCTGCGCCAGGGGAGCGCCCTCGCCGTGCCGGACCGTCACGACGAACGAGTCGCCCATGAACACCATCAGCTCGCCCGAGGACACCCGGTCGCTCTCCGGCTCGTACACGATGGGCTTGAGCACCACGAAGAGCGAGTCGTCGTAGACCTCCAGCTTGGGCCGCTGATGCGCCTTCAAGGCGTCCTCGACGGCCAGCGGGTGCAGCGCGAACTCCGAGGCGACGTGTGCGAACTCCGCCTCCGAGGGCTCGTGGAGCCCCACCCAGAGGAAGGCGTCGCCCGTGGCCCGCGCCTCCTCCAGGGCGTCCGAGAGGTCGGCGGGGCCATCCGTACGGCGCCCGTCCCGGTAGATGGCAGAGTCCACGATCACGCCGCGCATTCTCGCACCGCCTAGGCTGGCGCGCATGGCCACGCTGATCCTCGTCCGGCACGGACGCTCCACCGCCAACACCTCCGGGGTCCTCGCCGGGCGCACGCCCGGGATCGCGCTCGACGAGCGCGGGGCCGCCCAGGCCGCCGCCCTCCCCGGGCGCCTCGCGGGCGTCCCGCTCGCCGCGGCCGTCACCAGCCCCCTCCAGCGCTGCCGGGAGACCCTGCGGCCGCTCCTGGAGGCCCGCCCCGGCCTCCCGCTGCACGTCGAGGACCGGATCAACGAGTGCGACTACGGCGACTGGTCGGGGCGCAAGCTGGCCGAGCTCAACGACGAGCCCCTGATGGAGATCGTGCAGGCGCACGCCTCCGCCGCCGCCTTCCCCGGCGGCGAGTCCATGCGCGCCATGCAGAACCGCGCCGTCGAGGCCGTACGCGACTGGAACGCCCGGATCGAGGCCGAGCACGGCGAGGACGCCACGTACCTCATGTGCTCCCACGGGGACATCGTGAAGGCGATCGTCGCCGACGCCCTCGGGCTCCACCTGGACCTCTTCCAGCGCATCCACGTCGACCCCTGCTCGGTCACCGCGATCCGCTACACGCGCGTGCGTCCCTTCCTCGTCCGCCTCGGCGACACCGGGGACTTCGCCGGATTCGCCCCCCGGGAGCACCCCGACAGCAGTGGGACGGCGGAGGTCGGTGGCGGTGCGGGCGCACCGTGATCCCCTCGCGCAGTAGGGTGGACGCGCCGCTGTAGTACGACTGTCGAGACTCAAGGGAGCCGGGAACGTGTCCCGTCAGGTGTTCCTCTACGACCCACCGGAGCGTTTCGTGGCCGGCACGGTCGGGCTGCCTGGCCGCCGTACGTTCTTCCTCCAGGCGTCCGCCGGCGGCCGGGTCACCAGCGTCGCCCTGGAGAAGACCCAGGTCGCGGCGCTCGCCGAGCGCATCGACGAACTCCTCGACGAGGTCGTCCGCCGCACCGGGGGCAACGCGCCCGTGCCCGCCGTAGCCCCCGCGGAGATCGCCGACACCGCCCCCCTCGACGTGCCCGTCGAGGAGGAGTTCCGGGTCGGCACCATGGCCCTCGCCTGGGACGGCGAGGAGCAGCGCATGATCGTCGAGGCGCAGGCGCTCGTCGAGCTCGACGCGGACTCCGAGGAGGACCTCGCCGAGGCCGAGGAGCGGCTGCTCCAGGACGAGGAGAACGGCCCGCCGATGCTCCGGGTCCGGCTCAGCGGGGCCCAGGCCCGCGCCTTCGCCAAGCGCGCCCTGGACGTCGTCAACGCCGGCCGGCCGCCCTGCCCGCTGTGCAGCCTGCCGCTCGACCCCGAGGGGCACGTCTGCCCGCGCCAGAACGGATACCGCCGCGGAGCATGAGCAGCCCCTCGACGCCGTCGGACGCCGAGCTGCTGACCCACGGTGAGCTGACCGTGCGCGGCCGGGTCCGCGAGGCGTCCAACGCCGTCCTGTACTGCTCCGTCGCCCACGAGGGCCGGGAAGCCGCCTGCGTCTACAAGCCGGTCGCGGGGGAGCAGCCCCTGTGGGACTTCCCCGACGGCACCCTCGCCCAGCGCGAGGTCGCCGCGTACGAGATCTCCGAGGCCACCGGCTGGGGCCTGGTCCCGCCGACCGTGCTCCGCGACGGGCCGTACGGGGAGGGCATGGTCCAGCTGTGGATCGAGGCCGACCCCGGCGCGCGGCTCCTGGCCCTCACCGAGGACGACGAGCCCGGCGAGGGCTGGAAGGCCGTGGGGCCCGCGCAGATCGACGAGGACCGTACGGCGCTCCTCGTGCACGCCGACACCCCGGAGCTGCGCCGGCTGGCCGTCCTGGACGCCGTCATCAACAACGGCGACCGCAAGGGCGGGCATCTGCTGCCGGCCGCGGGCGGGCGGCTGTACGGCATCGACCACGGGGTGACCTTCCACGTCGACGACAAGCTGCGCACCCTGCTGTGGGGCTGGGCGGGCGAGGAGCTGCCCGCGGAGGCGGCCGGGGTGCTCGACGCACTGGACCGGTCCCTGGCCCCGGGAGCGCCGCTCGCCACCCGACTGGCGGAACTCCTGACCGTCGCCGAGGTCGAGGCCGTACGCGCCCGCGTGAAGGCGCTGCGCACCACCGGACGACACCCGGAGCCCTCGGGCCAGTGGCCGCCGATCCCCTGGCCACCCGTCTGAGGTCCCGGGGGCCGCGACCCCGGCCGCCCCGGTGGCCGAATGTTTTCGGACACACCTCCCTGAGGGGCTCTGACCCCTGGGGGGTATGCACGCACGCCTCCGACCCGCAAGAGCGCCTAATCGGTCAAGATCCCGGATCCGGTTCGTATCCGGAACACCTGTCCGGTTACGCTCGGGTCATGCATGCCTGGCCCGCTTCTGAGGTCCCCGCCCTTCCCGGCAAGGGCCGCGACCTCCGGATCCACGACACCGCGACCGGCGGGCGAGTGACCCTCGCCCCCGGCCCCGTCGCCCGTATCTACGTCTGCGGCATCACGCCGTACGACGCGACCCACATGGGTCACGCGGCGACCTACAACGCGTTCGACCTCGTTCAGCGCGTGTGGCTCGACACCAAGCGGCAGGTGCACTACGTCCAGAACGTGACGGACGTGGACGACCCGCTCCTGGAGCGCGCGCTCCGCGACGGCATCGACTGGGTCGGCCTCGCCGAGCGCGAGACCGCCCTCTTCCGCGAGGACATGACCGCCCTGCGGATGCTGCCCCCGCAGCACTACATCGGCGCGGTCGAGGCCATACCCGGCATCATCCCGCTGGTCGAGCGCCTCCGGGACTCCGGCGCCGCCTACGAGCTCGAAGGGGACATCTACTTCTCCGTCGAGGCCGACCCGCACTTCGGCCAGGTGTCGAACTACGACACCGAGCTGATGCGCCACCTCTCCGCCGAGCGCGGCGGCGACCCGGACCGTCCGGGCAAGAAGAACCCGCTCGACCCGATGCTCTGGATGGCCGCCCGCGAGGGCGAGCCGAGCTGGGACGGCGGCAGCCTCGGCCCCGGCCGCCCCGGCTGGCACATCGAGTGCGTCGCCATCGCCCTCGACCACCTGGGCATGGGCTTCGACGTGCAGGGCGGCGGCTCCGACCTGATCTTCCCGCACCACGAGATGGGCGCCTCCCACGCCCAGACCCTCACGGGCGAGTTCCCCATGGCCAAGGCGTACGTCCACGCCGGCATGGTCGCCCTGCACGGCGAGAAGATGTCGAAGTCCAAGGGCAACCTGGTCTTCGTCTCCAAGCTCCGCCGCGACGGCGTCGACCCGGCCGCCATCCGGCTCGCGCTCCTCTCGCACCGCTACCGCGACGACTGGGAGTGGACCGACCAGGTCCTGGAGACGGCCGTGGAGCGGCTCGGCCGCTGGCGCGCCGCCGTCTCGCGCCCCGACGGCCCGTCCGCCGACGCGCTCGTCGAGGAGCTCCGCGAGGCGCTCTCCGACGACCTCGACACGCCCACCGCGCTCGCCGCGGTGGACCGCTGGGCCGCGCTCCAGACGGCCGAGGGCGGCACGGACGAGTCCGCCCCCGGTCTCGTCTCGCGCGCTGTCGACGCACTGCTCGGTGTGGCCCTGTAACGAGCAGGACCGCACAACTCCCTTTCAGGCAACCGCCCTTGGACTTCTCGTCGAAGTCCGGGGGCGGTTCCGTTTTGTCCTGGCGGGGATGCTCACTCCTGCGCTAAACAACCTCCATGCAATCATCATCACGCATGAAAGTTGCACTCGCCGGAGCCGTCCTCGGGCTCTTCGCGGCCTTCGCGGGACCCGGCTCCGCCGCGTCGGCCACACCCACCGACACCACGGTCGGCGACGTCACCGGCTTCGCCGCCGACGGGGCCGTCTACCGGCTGACCGCCGGCCACACCGAGGCCCGCGTCTCCTTCGTCACCGCCGACACCTTCCGCATCGAACTCGCCCCCGACGGCAGGTTCACCGACCCCACCGGCAGCGACATCACGCTGCCCCAGGGCCCGCCCCCGGCCACCCGCTGGCGCGACCTCGGCGACCGGTACGAGCTCGCCACCGCCGAGGTGACCCTGCGCGCCACCAAGTCACCGCTGCGCTTCTCGGCCGTGCGCGCCGACGGCACCCCGCTCTGGACCGAGACCCAGGGCCTCACCTGGAACCAGGACCGCACCGTCCAGACCCTCGCCCGCGGCGCCGACGAGCAGTTCTACGGCGCCGGCATGCAGAACGGGCGCGGCAACACCTCCCACCGCGGCAAGACCGTCGAGGTCGGCGTCGACTACAACTGGAACGACGGCGGCCACCCCAACTCCGTCCCCTTCTACCTCTCCTCCGCCGGCTACGGCGTCTACCGCAACACCTACGCGCCCAACACCTACGCGTTCACCGACCCCGTCACCACCAGCGCGAAGGAACAGCGCTTCGACGCCTACTACTTCGCGGGCAGCGGCGGCGACGCCGTCAAGGACGTCATCGGCCAGTACACCCGGCTCACCGGCAAGCCCTTCCTGCCGCCCGTGTACGGCCTGGAGATAGGCGACTCCGACTGCTACCTCCACAACGCCAACCGGGGCGAGCGCCACACCCTCGACGCCCTGAAGGTCGCCGACGGCTACGTCGCGAACGACATGCCCAACGGCTGGATGCTCGTCAACGACGGCTACGGCTGCGGCTACGAGAACCTCGCCGAGACCTCCGCCGGCCTCGCGGAGCGCGACATGAAGCTCGGCCTGTGGACCGAGGACGGCATCGACAAGCTCGCCGACCAGGTCAAGGCCGGCCAGCGCGTCGCCAAGCTCGACGTCGCCTGGGTCGGCTCCGGCTACAAGTTCGCCCTCGACGGCTGCAAGGACGCCCACGCCGGCATCGAGGCCAACAGCGACGCCCGCGGCTTCACCTGGGCCCCCGAGAGCTGGTCCGGCGCGCAGCGCTGCGGAGTCCAGTGGTCCGGCGACCAGTCCGGCAGCTGGGAGTACATCCGCTGGCAGATCCCCACGTACGCGGGCGCGTCCATGTCCGGACTCGCCTACACCACCGGTGACGTCGACGGCATCTTCGGCGGCAGCGCCAAGACGTACACCCGCGACCTCCAGTGGAAGATGTTCCTGCCCGTCACCATGACCATGGACGGCTGGGCCGCCAATGACAAGCAGCCCTTCCGCTACGGCGAGCCGTACACCAGCATCAACCGCGCCTCGCTCAAGCTGCACGAGGCCCTGCTCCCGTACATCTACAGCCACGCCCACCGGGCCACGAAGACCGGCGTCGGGCTCGCCCGGCCGCTCGCCCTCGAATACCCGGACGACCCGAAGGCCGCGACCGACGCCGCGAAGTACGAGTTCCTCAGCGGCGAGGATTTCCTGGTCGCGCCCGTCTACCAGGACGCCGTGGAACGCGACGGCATCTATCTCCCGAAGGGCACCTGGATCGACTACTGGAGCGGGCGCACCTACCAGGGCCCCGTCACCGTCGACGACTACAGCGCCCCGCTCGACACCCTGCCCCTCTTCGTACGGGCCGGGGCGGCCGTCCCCATGTGGCCCGGCTCCCTCCGCTCGTACCAGGACCGCGCCCCCGGCGACCCGATCGCCTGGGACGTCTACCCGGAGGGCAGCACCTCCTTCGAGCTGTACGAGGACGACGGCGTCACCCGCGAGCACCGCACGGGGAAGTACGCCATCCAGCGCGCCGAGGTCGGCGCCCCGCAGTCCGGCCCCGGCGACGTCACCATCCGCCTGGGCGCCAGCACCGGCTCGTACACCGGCAAGCCCGCCGCACGGCCGTACGCCTTCACCGTCCACACCGGCGACGCGCCGGGCGCGGTGAAGCTCGACGGGCGCGCGCTGACCGCCCTCACCTCCCGCGCCGCCTTCGACGCGGCCACTCAGGGCTGGTGGTACGACCGTGACGAGCGCGGGGGAGTGGTCCGGATCAAGACGGCGGCCCAGTCCACCGACCGCGGCTTCGAACTGCGCCTGACCGAGACCAGCGCCGTCGGCGGTGCCGTCCCCGGCGCCTCCGCCGTCCTCGCCGCCCCCGGCGGGCAGGAGCTCGGTGCCGGCACCCCCGGCACCGTGGCCGTGGACGTCACCGCGGGCACCCGGGACGCCACCGACGTACGGGTCTCCCTCGACGCCCCCGCCGGCTGGCAGGTCACCCCGGCCGCCCCGATCACCCGCGTCCCGGCCGGCACCACCCGCCGCGTCGAGGTCGCCGTCACCCCGGCGGCCGACGCCAAGCCCGGCGAGGCGACCCTCACGGCGACCGCCCGCCACCGGGCCGCGGGCACCGACCGCACCGCGGTCCAGCGGTTCGCGGTCGGGGTGATGCCCCCGGCGCCGACCGCCGACGCCTGGGCGAGCGACCTGACGTGGCTCAGGTCCACCAACGGCTGGGGACCGCCCGAGCGCGACCGCTCCAACGGCGAGTCCGCCGCCGGGGACGGTCACACGCTCACCCTGGCCGGACAGACCTACGCCAAGGGCATCGGCGCCCACGCCGACTCCGACATCGAGGTCTACCTCGGCGGCCGCTGCACCGCCTTCACGGCCGACGTCGGCATCGACGACGAGATCGACGGCTACGGGGACGTGGCCTTCTCCGTCGAGGCCGACGGCCGGGTCCTGTGGACCTCGCCCCGGCTGACCGGCGCCTCCGCGACCGTGCCCGTGAACGTCGACGTGACCGGCGCCCGGCACGTCCGGCTGAAGATCACGGACACCAACGGGTCGAAGAGCGGCGACCACGGCGACTGGGCGGCGGCCCGCTTCGGCTGCTCCTGACGCACGAACGGGAGGGGCGCCCTCGGGCACCCCTCCCGTTCCGTCCGCCTACTTCCCGGTCTCGCCGCCGGGCCCGCCGGACCCCTCGGAGCCGTCGGACCCCTCAGAGCCCTCGGGCCGGTCGGACCCTTCGGGCCCCTCGGAGCCGTCGGGCCGGTCGGACCCTTCGGGCCCCTCGCCGGAACCCTCGGCAGGGCCCTCGCCGCCGTCCGCGCCCGGGACCGACTCGGGACCCGGCTGCTCCGGCTTCGGAGGGCGTGTCCGGCCGCTGCCGGAGTCCCGCAGGAACTCGCCGCCCTCCGTCGCCACCCCAGGACCCGAGCCGGGACCCGTGCCCGGCTCGCGCCGCCGCAGATAGCGCTCGAACTCGCGGGCGATCGCCTCGCCCGAAGCCTCCGGCAGCTCCGCCGTGTCCCGTGCCTCCTCGAGCGTCTGCACGTACTCCGCGACCTCGCTGTCCTCGGCGGCCAGCTGGTCCACGCCCAGCTGCCAGGCCCGCGCGTCCTCCGGCAGCTCGCCCAGCGGAATGCGCAGCCCGATCAGGTCCTCCAGACGGTTGAGGAGCGCGAGCGTCGCCTTCGGGTTCGGCGGCTGCGACACATAGTGGGGCACCGCCGCCCACAGGCTCACCGCCGGCACGCCCGCGTGCGTGCACGCTTCCTGGAGGATGCCCACGATGCCCGTCGGGCCCTCGTACCGGGTCTCCTCCAGGTCCATCGTCCGCGCCAGGTCCGGATCGGAGGTCACCCCGCTGACCGGGACCGGCCGGGTGTGCGGGGTGTCCCCGAGCAGCGCGCCCAGGATCACCACCATCTCCACGCCCAGCTCGTGCGCGAAGGCGAGCAGCTCGTTGCAGAAGGAGCGCCACCGCATCGAGGGCTCGATCCCGCGCACCAGCACCAGGTCGCGGGGTTTCTCGCCGCCGACCCGGACCACCGAGAGCCGGGTCGTCGGCCAGGTGATCTTTCTGACCCCGTTGTCCAGGAAGACCGTGGGGCGGTTGACCTGGAAGTCGTAGTAGTCCTCGGCGTCGAGCGCCGCGAACACCTCGCCCTTCCATTCCCGGTCGAGATGGGCGACCGCGGTGGAGGCGGCGTCGCCGGCGTCGTTCCAGCCCTCGAACGCGGCCACCATGACCGGGTCGATCAGCTCGGGTACCCCCTCGAGCTCGATCACCCAGCGCCTCCTTATTCGAAGTTCCTGTCGTACGGCCCCACCTTACGGCTTTCCGGTGGTCCGCCCGCAGCCCCCGGACATCCCCGAAAACCCGTGCGGCCTTGATCGACTACCCAGGAACTCACCTCCGCACACGGCGGAGTCACTCCTCCCACAGCGTGCTGGGCGCCTCCCTGCGCACCACCGGCGCGATCTCCTCGGCGAAGCGCCGGAGCGTCTCCTGCTGCTCGGCCGTCGACTGACCGAAGGTGTCGACGGAGATGGACTGCAGGTCGTGTCCGTAGGACGCGTGGTAGCCGAGGATCTTGTCGATGATCTGCTGCGGCGAGCCGATCAGCTGGGGGCCGTCCGCGATCGCGTCCTCGATCGTGCGGAACGGCGTGTTGTAGCCGGCCCTGCCCTCCAGGTGCGGCTTGAAGCTCTGCCGCACCCTCGCCTCGTACAGCTCCTTGTACCGGCCGACCGCCTGCTCGGGAGTGTCGGCGATGAGCAGCCCGCCGGAACCGGCCGCCACGCGCGCGTGGGCGGGATCGTGACCGTACTCCTCGAACTTCTCGCGGTAGTGGGCGATGAGCCTCGCGTACGCCTCGCGCGGCTGGATCGCGTTGGCGGTGAAGAGCGGATCGCCGTGCTTCGCCGCCAGCTCGGGCGAGTTGAGGCTGGTGGCCGAACCGTGCCAGACCCGGGGCGGACCGGCGTACGGGCGGGGGACCGTGGTCACGTTCTTCAGCGGCGGCCGGAACTCGCCCTCCCAGTCGACGCCCTCCTCCGTCCAGAGGCGGCGGAGCAGCTCGTACTTCTCCTTCTGGAGGTCCCACTGCCGCTCCTCGTCCAGGCCGAAGAGGTCGAAGTGGCCGGTCTCCGCGCCCTTGCCGACGACGAGTTCGAGCCGGCCGCGGGAGAGCTGGTCGAGCGTCGCGTAGTCCTCGGCGACCCGGACCGGGTCGAGGATCGCGACCACGGTGACGCCGGTGAGCAGCCTGATCCGGCGGGTGCGGGCGGCGAGCGCGGCGAGCAGCACGGTCGGGGACGAGGAGAGGAACGCGCCCGCGTGCCGTTCGCCGACCGCGTACGCGTCGAAGCCGAGCCGTTCGGCGGTCTCGCCGAGCGTGACGACCTGCTCCAACCGGTCGGCGGCGGACAGCAGTTCGCCGGTGAGCGGGTGCGGGGAGTGGTGGACGATCGAGAGCACCTGAAACTTCATGCCTCAACTGTGCGCGCCGAGTGTTGCGGCCGTGTGGCGGGCGCATGGCACGCGACAGGGGCGGTCCCTCGAAGAGGAACCGCCCCTGACCGCCTTCGTGCCTACGGGAGTTACTTCCGCAGCATCGACTCGACCTCCGCGCGGATCTCGTCCGTCGCCAGTCCGCGGATGGTCAGCGTCGTACGGCGGCGCAGCACGTCGTCCGCCGTCTCGGCCCACTCGTGGTCGCGGGCGTAGGCGACCTGCGCCCAGATCTCCGGGGCGTCCGGGTGTATCCGGCGGGCGAGCTCGGGGTTCTCGTTCGCCATCCGGGCGATGTCGAAGGAGAGCGAGCCGTAGTGCGTGGCCAGGTGCTTGGCGGTGTCGGCGGCCATCCGGGGGCCGGGCGCCGGACCGTCGACGAGCAGGCGGTGGGCGACGGCGTTCGGGTTGGCGATGCCGGGCAGCGGCAGCCGCTTCGGCAGCGCGGACACCGGCTCGTAGTCCTCGCCGAGCGGGTGGCCCGGGAGCTGCTCCAGCTTCTTCATGACCGTGCGGCCGATGTGGCGGAAGGTCGTCCACTTGCCGCCGGCCACCGACAGCATGCCTCCGCGGCCCTCGGTGACCACGGTCTCGCGCTTGGCCTTGGAGGTGTCGCCGGGGCCGCCCGGGAGCACCCGCAGGCCGGCGAAGGAGTACGTGATCAGGTCGCGGGAGAGCTGCTGGTCGCGGATGGAGAAGGCGGCCTCGTCCAGGATCTGGGCGGTGTCCTTCTCGGTGACCTCGACCTGGCCGGGGTCGCCCTCGTACTCCTCGTCGGTGGTGCCGAGGAGCAGCATGTCCTCCCAGGGGAGGGCGAAGGTGATGCGGTACTTGTCGATCGGGGTGGCCAGGGCGGCCTTCCACGGCGAGGTCCGCTTGAGGACCAGGTGCGCGCCCTTGGAGAGGCGGATGGAGGGGGCCGCGTTGGGGTCCTCCATCTTGCGCAGGTGGTCGACCCACGGGCCGGTCGCGTTGAGCACGAGGCGGGCGTTCACGCCGAACTCGTCGCCGGTGGTGCGGTCCTTCAGCTCCGCGCCGGTGACCCGGCCGCGGGTGAAGCGCAGCCCGGTGACCTCGGCGTGGTTGAGGACGGTGGCGCCGGCGTCGACGGCGGCGCGGACCGTCATCAGCGCCATGCGGGCGTCGTTCATCTGGTCGTCGCCGTAGACGGCGACGGCCTTGAGGTTGTCGGTGCGCAGCTCGGGCACGTCCTGCGCGGCCTTGGCGGGGGAGAGCAGGTGCCCGACGCCGTCGCCGAAGGCCGAGAGGGCGGAGTACGCGAAGACTCCGGCGCCCAGCTTGGCGGCGCCGTGCGGGCCGCCCTTGTAGACGGGCAGGTAGAAGGTGAGCGGGTTGGCGAGGTGCGGTGCCACCTGGCGGGAGACCGCACGCCGCTCGAAGTGGTTCTCCGCGACCAGCTTCACCGCGCCGGTCTGCAGGTAGCGCAGGCCGCCGTGGAGGAGCTTGGAGGAGGCGGAGGAGGTGGCGCCGGCGAAGTCGCCGGCGTCCACCAGGGCCACCCGCAGGCCCGACTGCGCGGCGTGCCAGGCGGTGGAGATGCCCAGGATGCCGCCTCCGATCACCAGGAGGTCGTACGTCGCCTTGGAAAGCTGTTCCCGGGTCTCGGCGCGGCTCGGCAGGGAACCGGCAGCCGGGTGCGTCCCCAGGGCAGGGACGCTCTGCAGGGTGGTCATCTCGTATTACTCCTCGGTCGAATCATCGAGCCAGCCCATGGAGCGTTCGACGGCCTTGAGCCAGCTCTTGTACTCGCGGTCACGCTTGTCGGCGTCCATGCGAGGGGTCCATTCCGCCGCCCGGCGCCAGTTGGCGCGCAGCGCGTCGGTGTCCGGCCAGAAGCCGACGGCCAGACCGGCGGCGTAGGCGGCGCCGAGGCAGGTGGTCTCGGCGACCATCGGACGCACGACGGGCGCGTCCAGGAAGTCCGAGAGGGTCTGCATCAGCAGGTTGTTGGAGGTCATGCCGCCGTCGACCTTGAGCGCGGTCAGCTCGACGCCGGAGTCCTTCGTCATGGCGTCGGTGATCTCGCGGGTCTGCCAGGCGGTGGCCTCGAGGACGGCGCGGGCGATGTGCGCCTTGGTGACGTACCGGGTGAGGCCGGCGATGACACCGCGCGCGTCGGAGCGCCAGTACGGGGCGAAGAGGCCGGAGAAGGCCGGCACGAAGTAGGCGCCGCCGTTGTCCTCGACCGAGGACGCGAGGGTCTCGATCTCGGCGGCGGACTTGATCAGGCCCATCTGGTCGCGCATCCACTGGACGAGCGAGCCGGTGACGGCGATCGAGCCCTCCAGGGCGTAGACCGGCTTGGAGTCGCCGATCTGGTAGCCGACCGTGGTCAGCAGGCCGCTGTAGGAGTTGATGATCTTGTCACCGGTGTTCATCAGCATGAAGGTGCCGGTGCCGTACGTGGACTTGGCCTCGCCCTCGGCGAAACACGTCTGGCCGAACAGGGCGGCCTGCTGGTCGCCGAGCGCGGAGGCGACCGGGACGCCGTCGAGGATGCCGCCCTTGACCGTGCCGTACACCTCGGCGGAGGAGCGGATCTCCGGCAGCACGGCGGCCGGGATCTCCATGGACTGCAGGATCTTCTCGTCCCAGGCCATGGTGTGGAGGTTCATCAGCATGGTGCGGGAGGCGTTGGTGACGTCGGTGACGTGGTGGCCGCCGTCGACGCCGCCGGTGAGGTTCCAGATGACCCAGGAGTCCATGGTGCCGAAGAGGATGTCGCCGCGCTCGGCGCGCTCGCGCAGGCCCTCGACGTTGTCGAGCAGCCAGCGGACCTTCGGACCGGAGAAGTAGCTCGCCAGCGGGAGGCCGGTCTCGCGGCGGAAGCGGTCCTGGCCGACGTTGCGGCCGAGCTCCTTGCAGAGGGCGTCGGTGCGGGTGTCCTGCCAGACGAGGGCGTTGTGGACGGGCTCACCGGTGTGCCTGTCCCAGAGCAGCGTGGTCTCGCGCTGGTTGGTGATGCCGATGGCCTTGACGTCGGCGGCGGTGATGTTCGCCTTCTCCAGCGCGCCGGCGACGACCTCCTGGACGTTGGTCCAGATCTCGGCGGCGTCGTGCTCGACCCAGCCCGGCTTCGGGAAGATCTGCTCGTGCTCCTTCTGGTCGACGGAGACGATCCGGCCGTCCTTGTCGAAGACGATGCAGCGCGAGGAGGTGGTGCCCTGGTCGATGGCCGCGATGAAGGGGCCGGAGGTGTGTGCGTCGGTCACGGTGTGCTCCAAGGGAAGTCTGGAAGAAGGACGGCTCAGGCGAACGCGATGTTGTAGATACCCGCGGCGATGGCGCCACCGATCAGCGGACCGGCGACCGGGATCCAGGCGTAGCTCCAGTCGGAGCCGCCCTTGTTCGGCAGCGGGAGCAGGGCGTGCACGATGCGCGGGCCGAGGTCACGGGCCGGGTTGATGGCGTAACCGGTCGGGCCGCCGAGCGAGAGGCCGATGGAGACGACGACGAACGCGGTGATCAGGGCGCCGAGGACGCCGAGACCCTTGCCGCTGTCGTTGAGGCCCTGGGTGAGCACGGCCAGGACCAGCACGACGGTGCCGATGATCTCGGTCGCCAGGTTCTGCCAGGTGTTGCGGATCTCGGGGCCCGTGGAGAAGACGCCGAGCACCGGGCCGGGGCCCTCGATCGGCTTCTCGCCGACGGTCTCCGGGTCCGTGAGGTGGGCCTGGAACTGGCCGTAGTAGGCCACCCAGACCAACGCCGCGCCGATCATCGCGCCGAGCATCTGGCCGGCGATGTAGACCGGGACGTTGCTCCAGTCCCCGTCCTTGATCGCGATTCCGACCGTGACGGCGGGGTTCAGATGGGCGCCGGAGAGGGAAGCGGTCATGTAGACGGCCGTCATGACGGCGAAGCCCCACCCGAAGGTGATCGCGAGCCAGCCCGCGCTGCGGGCCTTGGAGCTCTTGAGCGTGACGGCGGCGCACACACCGCCGCCGAGCAGAATGAGTACGGCGGTACCGATGGTCTCGCCGAGGAAGATGTCGGAGCTGGACACCCGCGACTCCTTTGTCCTTCGTCCAGGGGAAGGCGAACCCCGGGTCCCTCCGGTGGTCCGCGCCCTCGTGTTGAGGGCGTTGCCGGCCCTTGGCACTGTCACACCCTAGCGCGTATTGCCGTTAGGTGTTCGACAATGCCGACCGACGAACGGAAGTTTTGCCCCCGGGTTAACAGCGCGTCAAGGGTCTGGGAAGTGAAAAACCCGCCGATGACGCGATCGTTACCGGCGGGTTCTGCGGCGTCGCGGGCGGTCCGTGACCACGCCCGCACAGGCGGTCAGAAGCGGTTGGCCCCCAGGTCCCTGGAGACGGCGCGGGCGCAGTCCCGCACCGCCGCCACCAGCTCCGGGCGGAGCTCCCCGCCCGGACAGACCCGCTCTACGGCGCCCGTGACCGCCACCGCGCCCACCGGCATCCGCCGCCGGTCGTGGATCGGCGCCGCCACCGACGCCACGCCCTCCCAGGTCTCCTCCACGTCCGCCGCCCAGCCCCGGGCCCGCGTCATGTCGAGGAGCGACTCGAAGTCGCCGAGCTCCGTGGTCGTACGGGGCGTGAACGCCTCCCGCTCGACCTCCACGACCTCGCTGTGGGCCACCGGGTCGTACGCCGAGAGGACCTTGCCGAGCGCCGTGGAGTGCAGCGGCTGCATGGCCCCGACCTCCAGGACCTGGCGGCTGTCGTCCGGCCGGAAGACGTGGTGCACGATCAGTACGCCGCGCTGGTGCAGCACCCCCAGGTGCACGCTCTCGCCGCTGGATCGCGCCAGGTCGTCCGTCCAGACCAGGGCCCGCGCCCGCAGCTCGTGCACGTCCAGATAGCTGTTGCCGAGCCGCAGCAGCTCCGCGCCCAGCTGGTATCGGCCCGAGGCGGCGTCCTGCTCCACGAAGCCCTCCGCCTGGAGGGTGCGCAGGATGCCGTGGGCCGTTCCCTTGGCGAGCCCGAGCGAGGACGCGATGTCGGACAGGCCGAGCCGGCGCTCGCCGCCCGCGAGCAGTCGCAGCATGGCCGCCGCTCTTTCAAGCGACTGGATGTTCTTCGCCATCGCCCGGCCCCTCACCCTTCTCACACTGTTCGACAATGCTGAACACTATCGGTCGATGCCGACCTTGCGTCACACCACACAGTGTCGGCCAAGGAGGGGCAGGACCGGGAGTCCCCGCACACAGGATGCCGTCCGGCCCGTGGGACGCCGTGTCCACCCCGGCCGCTGCGCGGTTACGCTGGCCCCGTGCACCCTCCCCCGAGGGTGCAAAGCCGACAGCCGTCGCATCCCAGGGAGCTCATCCATGGCCTCGTTGCCGACCCCTTCCGCTGACAGCCGGAACCGCGCCGCCGCCCTCCGCGAGGCACTCGCCAGCCGAGTCGTCGTCGCCGACGGAGCCATGGGCACCATGCTCCAGGCCCAGGACCCGACCCTCGAGGACTTCCAGAACCTCGAAGGATGCAACGAGATCCTCAACGTCACCCGGCCCGACATCGTCCGTTCGGTGCACGAGGCGTACTTCGAGGTCGGCGTCGACTGCGTCGAGACCAACACGTTCGGCTCCAACCACTCGGCCGCGGGCGAGTACGAGATCGCCGACCGGATCTTCGAGCTCTCCGAGGCGGGCGCCCGGATCGCCCGCGAGGTCGCCGACGAGTTCGCCGCCAAGGACGGCCGCCAGCGCTGGGTGCTCGGCTCCATCGGCCCCGGCACCAAGCTGCCCTCGCTCGGCCACATCGGGTACGGCGTGCTGCGCGACGGCTACCAGCAGAACGCCGAGGGCCTCCTCGCCGGCGGCGCCGACGCCCTGATCGTCGAGACGACCCAGGACCTGCTCCAGACCAAGTCCAGCCTCATCGGCGCGCGCCGCGCCATGGAGGCCCTCGGCGTGGACGTCCCCCTGATCTGTTCCCTCGCCTTCGAGACCACCGGCGTCATGCTGCTCGGCTCCGAGATCGGCGCCGCGCTGACCGCCCTGGAGCCCCTCGGCATCGACCTGATCGGCCTGAACTGTTCCACCGGTCCGGCCGAGATGAGCGAGCACCTGCGCTATCTCGCCCGCCACTCCCGTACGCCCCTCATGTGCATGCCGAACGCCGGCCTGCCCGTGCTGACCAAGGACGGTGCGTACTTCCCGCTCACCGCCTCCGAGATGGCCGACGCGCAGGAGAACTTCGTCCGCGACTACGGCCTGTCCCTGGTCGGCGGCTGCTGCGGCTCCACGCCCGAGCACCTGCGCCAGGTCGTCGAGCGGGTCCAGGGCCTCACGCCCCCCGCGCGCGACCCGCGCCCCGAGCCGGGCGCCGCCTCCCTCTACCAGACCGTGCCGTTCCGCCAGGACACCTCGTACCTGGCGATCGGCGAGCGCACCAACGCCAACGGCTCCAAGAAGTTCCGCGAGGCCATGCTCGAAGGCCGCTGGGACGACTGCGTCGAGATGGCCCGCGACCAGATCCGCGAGGGCGCCCACATGCTCGACCTCTGCGTCGACTACGTGGGCCGCGACGGCGTCGCCGACATGGAGGAGCTCGCCGGCCGCTTCGCCACCGCCTCCACCCTGCCGATCGTCCTCGACTCCACCGAGGTGGACGTCCTGCGGGCCGGTCTGGAGAAGCTCGGCGGCCGGGCCGTCATCAACTCGGTGAACTACGAGGACGGCGACGGACCCGAGTCCCGCTTCGCGAAGGTCACCCGACTGGCCCAGGAGCACGGCGCCGCCCTCATCGCGCTCACCATCGACGAGGAGGGCCAGGCCCGTACGGCCGAGCACAAGGTCGCCGTCGCCGAGCGCCTCATCGAGGACCTCACCGGCAACTGGGGCATCCACGAGTCGGACATCCTCATCGACGCCCTGACCTTCACCATCTGCACCGGCCAGGAGGAGTCGCGGAAGGACGGCATCGCCACCATCGAGGCGATCCGCGAGCTCAAGCGCCGCCACCCGGACGTCCAGACCACGCTGGGCCTCTCCAACATCTCCTTCGGCCTCAACCCGGCCGCCCGCATCCTCCTCAACTCGGTCTTCCTCGACGAGTGCGTCAAGGCGGGCCTCGACTCGGCGATCGTCCACGCCTCGAAGATCCTGCCGATCGCCCGCTTCGACGAGGAGCAGGTCACCACCGCCCTCGACCTGATCTACGACCGGCGTGCCGAGGGCTACGACCCGCTGCAGAAGCTGATGGCCCTCTTCGAGGGCGCCACGGCCAAGTCCCTCAAGGCCGGGAAGGCGGAGGAGCTCCTCGCCCTGCCGCTCGACGAGCGCCTCAAGCGCCGCATCGTCGACGGCGAGAAGAACGGCCTGGAGGCCGACCTCGACGAGGCCCTGGAGACCCGGCCGGCCCTCGACATCGTCAACGACACCCTCCTCGACGGCATGAAGACCGTCGGCGAGCTGTTCGGCTCCGGCCAGATGCAGCTGCCGTTCGTGCTGCAGTCCGCCGAGGTCATGAAGACGGC
>NZ_JBEOVH010000055.1:0-29813 GCF_040295385.1 Streptomyces sp. NPDC002825 | reverse complement strand
GTACAAGGAGACCGCGCGCGGCGGCCTCGCGGTCAACATCATCGAGTGCTGAACCCGTTCAACCGCAACGGCCGGCCCCGGGGGTCTCCCCCGGGGCCGGCCGTTTCCTCACCGTCCGGGCGGACGGGTCAGGGCTTGGCTCAGGCCTTGCTGTAGTGCCCCCAGAACTCGTCCCAGGACAGCACGCCGTCACCGTTGTCGTCGCGCTGCTTGATGAGCACCTCGGCGACCGTCTCGGTGACGTTGAAGTCGCCCAGCTCCGCCATGACGTGCTTGTACTCCGCGGCCGTGATGAAGCCGTCGCCGTCCACGTCGAACTTGTTGAATGCCGTGCGTGCCGAGTCGATGTCCGCCACTGCGTCCGCCCCTTCTTGGTGCTTGTCTGACGGAGGTCAGATTAGCTCTCCCGTCTCCTGTCGGATGATGGGGGCATGAGCGACGACGTGGCACGGATCCTGGCGGCGGCGGCACACGGGGAGTTCCCGCCCCCGGACGGTTCGACGACGGTGGTGCCGCAGCCCGGCCCCCGGGACGCGGGGGTGCTGGCCTTCACGGCGCACTCGGTGGTCTTCACGGACGCCGACCCGGAGTGGGTGCTGGACGCGCTGGCGGCCACGTCGAGCGATCCGCTCGCGGCGAGCATGAACCCGGCGTTCCTGCTCGCGCTGATGGCCCGCACCGGCCGTCACATGAACACGATCGACCTGCTCACGGTGGCCGATGCTCTGCCGGGCCCGCCCCCGCTGGAGCTCCGCGAGATCGACGACCCGACGCATCCCCGGGTGGCGCGGGCGCTGAAGTTCCGGGACGACGTCCGGGTGTGGGCCGCCGACGGCGGTGTCCTCGTCCTGGGCCGGGGTGTCGCGGGTCGCTGGGAGGCGGCGATCGAGGTGGACGAGGACGTACGCCACAAGGGCCTGGGACGGGCCCTGGCGACCGCCGCCCGCCACCTCACCCCGGGCGAGGTGGTCTGGGCCCAGCAGGCGCCGGGCAACGCGCGCAGCGTCCGCGTCTTCCAGGCGGCGGGCTACCGCCCGGTGGCCTCGGAGGCGCTTCTGATCGCCGGCTGAGCCGCCCGCCGCCCGGCCGAGCACGGGCCGCTACCGGAAGATCCCGGTGTGCCCGAGCGAGTAGCGGCCCGGCTGCGGGTACACGGCGAGTCCGTGCGGGCCGCTGCCGACGGGGATGCGGGCGAGCTGCTTGCCGGTGGCGGTGTCGAGCGCGTAGACCTCGGAGTCGTAGCGTCCGGAGAGCCACAGGACCTTGCCGTCGGCGGAGACGCCGCCCATGTCGGGGGAGCCGCCGTCCGGGAGCCGCCACTTCTTGGTGAGCCTGTTCTGCTCGAAGTCGAAGACCGAGACCGTGCCCTCGCCGCGGTTGGAGACGTACATCTCGCGGGAGTCCCGGCTGATGTAGAGGCCGTGGCAGCCCTTGCCGGTGGGGAGCAGGCTGGGGGTGGTGAACTTCTCGCCGTCCAGGACCCACATGCCGTGGGCCATCATGTCGGCGATGTAGAAGGTCTTGCCGTCGGGGGAGATCTTCACGTCCTGCGGCATGGCGCCGTCGAAGGGCAGCTTCTGCTGGCCGATCACCTCCATCTTCTCGGTGTCGACCTTGAGGAGTTCGCCGGAGAACTCGCAGGAGACGACGAAGTAGCGTCCGTCGGCGGAGAAGTCGGCGTGGTTGACGCCGTAGCAGCTGACCGGGACGGACTTCTTCCGCTCCATGGTGTGCGGGTCGCGGAAGACGAGTTCGCGGTCGAGCGAGGCCATCACGACGGCGTACTTGCCGTCGGGCGTGAAGTAGAGGTTGTACGGGTCGTGGACCTCGACGGGCTTGCCGGCGACGCCGGTGGCCGGGTCGATGGGGGTGAGGGTGTGGCCCCGGTTGTTGTTGACCCAGAGGGTCTTCAGGTCCCAGGAGGGGACGACGTGCTGGGGCTGGACGCCGACCGGGATGGTCTCGACGACCTGGTAGGTGGTGGGGTCGATGACGGAGACGGTGTTGGAGTTGGTGTTGGGGACGTAGACCCGGGAGGGGAAGTTCCGTACCACCGGGGAGAGCCGGTTCGGCCGGTCGGCGGCGTAGACGTCGTGCGCGTCGAGCAGGGGCGGCATGCCGGGGAGTCCGGTGGGGGCGGCGGCCGGCTTGGGTACGGCGGGGGCGGCGGCCTTCTTCACGGGGGCGGCGCCCTCGGGGTGGTTCGCGCTGCCGCAGCCGACGAGGCCGACGAGGAGGGCGGCGGCGATCAGGATCCTGGATCTCTTGTCGAGGTGTGCCATCAGCTCAGCAGCTCCGTGGTGGTGACCGCGCTCAGGCCGCGGCGGTCGAGGTCGGCGAGGAGGACGGGCAGCGCGGCGGCGGTGTCGGGGTAGCCGAAGTGCAGGCTGACGACGGAGCCGGCCTGGACCGCCCCGGTGACGTTGCGGACGACGGCCGCGGCGCCGGGCGAGGTGAAGTCGAGCGAGTCGACCTCGTACGAGAGGGCGTGCGGGTATCCGGCGCGCCGGGCGGCGCGCAGGACGTGGGGGGCGGCGTTGCGGGTGCGGGAGGGGCGGAACCAGGTGCCGACGGAGCCGGTGAGCCGGCGCAGCCGTCCGGCGCAGGCCTCGATCTCGGCGAGGGCCTCGGCCTCGGTCATGGTGTTGATGTCGATGTGGCGCTGGGTGTGGTTGCCGAGGTCGTGGCCGCCGTCGAGGACGCGGCGGGCCAGGGCGGGGTGCTCGTCGAGCCAGCTGCCGACGGCGAGGACGGTGACGCGGGCGCCTGCCTGCTCGGCCTGGGTGAGGAGCCGCCGGGCGAGCTCGGGGTCGCCCTGGCCGTGGAAGGTGAGGGCGACCCGGGGCCGGTCGCGGGGGCCGTGGGCGATCTCGTCGGGCTGTCCGGGGAAGCGGCGGGGTGCCGGGGCGGCGACGGGCGCGGGGGCGGGGCGACGCGCAGCGGCGGCGGGGGCGGGGCGGGGTCCCGTGCCGCAGGCGGTGGCGAGGGCTCCCGCGAGGACGGCGGCCGCGCCCGTCCGGAGGGCTCCTCGGCGGTCGGTCGGCTTCACGCGACCATTCAAGAGGGATGTCGCCGGATTGGTCACGATTAGGCCAATTCAGGACGTTTGGGGGCGCGTGCCAGGCGTCCACCATGCGGACGATCCCGAGAAACAACCGATGAACCGCATAGCCATTCACTGTTTACAAGGTGAGTGCCGCATGTCACCAACGATTCACCATTGAACTGTCCGCTTTTGACCCGGCTTGCCCCACTAGGGACTTTTGGCGGCAAGGCCCCCCGTCTGCCATAGTCGGAGACACGACCCCCATTGACCCGGGCCAGGTCGACATAGCGGCGCCGTGGATACACCCCCCCGTCCACGGCGCACCACACGGAAGCCCCCACGCACCCCACCACGGCGCACGGGGGCTTCCGTACGTTCCCGTGCAGGTCTCAGGGGCGGTCGGCGACCCGCATCTCGAACCAGGTCGTCTTGCCGCGCGGCGCCAGATCCACGCCCCAGCGGTCGGCGAGCTTGTCGACGAGGAAGAGCCCGCGGCCGCTGACGTCGAGCTCGTGCACCGGCATCAGACAGGGCAGCCCGCGCGAGGGATCACGCACCTCGATGCGGATCCAGCCGCGGCGCCGCTGTAACCGCAGCGCGAAGACCCGGGCCCCGGTGTGCCGGACGGCGTTCCCCACGAGCTCCGAGACGAGCAGCACCGCGTGCTCGGCGATCGTCGGGCCGAGCGCCCACTGCCGCAGTACGACGTGCTGGGTGAGCCTGCGGGCCACCCACGCGGACTCGGGGCGGGACGGCAGCCGGACATCCTCCTCGGCCGGATTGCCGTACAACTCCACTGCCTCGGCGGCCTGTTCGTCCTCCGCGGCCGGTGACCACCGCGGTGCGGCGGCGCTCGCGCGCTGCCTCGGTTGTTCCCTACCCTCCAGGCCCGCCATGCCCCCCATCATGGCCGTACGGAGCCCTCCGCGGGGGCCGTTCCGACGGAATCGGCCCCCGCTCGTGAAGGATCGTCAGGCGAACTTCGCCTTTCCGGGGCCCTCCTCGACGAAGGAGCGCATGCCGGTCTCCCGGTCCTCGGTGGCGAACAGGCCCGCGAACCAGTTCCGCTCGATGGCGAGACCGGTGTCGATGTCGGCCTCCAGACCCTGGTCGATCGCCTCCTTCGCGGCCCGCAGGGCGACGGCCGGGCCCTGCGCCAGCTTCGCGGCCCAGGCGTGCGCCTGCTCGTACACCTCGGCGGCCGGGACGACCCGGTCGACCAGACCGAGCGTCAGGGCCTCGTCGGCCTTCACCATCCGGCCGGTGAAGATGAGGTCCTTGGCCTTGGAGGGGCCGACGAGCCGGGACAGCCGCTGGGTGCCGCCCGCGCCGGGGATGAGGCCGAGCAGGATCTCGGGCTGGCCCAGCTTCGCGTTGTCGGCGGCGATCCGGTAGTCGGCGCAGAGCGCGAGCTCGCAGCCGCCGCCCAGGGCGTAGCCGGTGATCGCGGCGACGACCGGCTTGGGGATGCGGGCGACGGCGGTGAAGGAGTCCTGGAGGGCGCGCGACCGCTTGACCATGGCCACGTGGTCCATGACCTGCATCTCCTTGATGTCCGCGCCGGCCGCGAACACCTTCTCGCCGCCGTAGAGGACCACGGCCCGCACGTCGTCGCGGTCGGTCGCCTCCTGGGCCAGCTCGCGCAGCCGGTCCTGGGTGGCGATGTCCAGGGCGTTCATCGGGGGGCGGTCGAGGCGGATCGTGCCGACGCCTTCGGCGACTTCGAGGTTCACAGTCATGGAAGGAAGGTTAGTGGCCGTTAACGACAAGGGGCCCGGTGCTGTTGCTCACAGCACCGGGCCCGCTCGCGGGAGTTCTACGGGGGATCTAGGCGATCCACTCCGACCAGTCCATGTTCCAGCCGTTGAGGCCGTTCTCCGGAGTGATCTGCTTGTCCTTGGAGTTCTTCACGATGACGACGTCGCCGATGATCGAGCGGTCGTAGAACCAGGCGGCCGGCGTCGAGCTGTCGCCCGCGCCCCGCGCGTCCTCCAGGCCGACGCAGCCGTGGCTGACGTTGCTGGAGCCGAAGGTGGAGGACGGCGCCCAGTAGTTGCCGTGGACGAAGGTGCCCGAGTTGGACAGGCGCATCGCGTGCGGCACGTCCTTGATGTCGTACTCGCCGCCGAAGCCGACCGTGGCCCCGTTCATGCGGGTCACCTTGTACTTCTCGCTGATGACCATCTGACCGTTGTACGTGGTCGTGGACGGCGCGCCCGCGGTGATCGGCAGGGTCTTGATGATCTGGCCGTCCCGCTCGACCTTCATCGTCTTGGCGCTCGCGTCGACGGTGGAGACCTGACGGCGGCCGATGGTGAAGGAGATCGACTTCTTCTGCTTGCCGTAGACGCCCGGGCGGCCCTCGACGCCGTCCAGGTTCAGCTCGACCGTCACCTTGGTGCCGGCGGCCCAGTAGTCCTTCGGGCGGAAGTCGAGGCGGTCGTTGCCGAACCAGTGGCCCTCGATCTGGACGGCCGGGACGGCCGTCACCTTGATGGCCTTCTCGACGGCCTCGGGGGCGGTGATGCCCCGGCTGAAGTTGATGGAGACCGGCATGCCGACGCCGACGGTGGAACCGTCCTCGGGCGTGTACTGGCCGATGAAGGTGTTCTTCGGGACCAGGGTGGTGAAGGTGGTGTCCTTCGCCGACTCACGGCCGTCCGCGTCCTTCGCGATCGCGTGGACCTTGTACTGCGTGGCCGCCGCCAGGTGCGCGGTCGGCGACCAGCTGGAGCCGTCGGCGGCGATCTTGCCCTCGACCTCGGCGCCCTTGGAGTCGGCGACCGTGACCGTGGTCAGCTTGCCCTGCGACGCGGTGACCTTGAGGGCCCCGCTGGTGGCGACCGAGTCGGCACCGTCCTTCGGAAGGATCGTCACGACCGCCTGGGAGGCCGCGTTCTCCTGCTTGCCGCCGCCCTGGGCGGCGGGTCCCTGTCCCCCCGCACCGCCACCGGTGGCGGTCTCACCGCCGCCGCAGGCGGTCAGGACCAGGAGCAGCGCCCCCGCTGCCAGCGCCTGGAGCCTGACGCCCCCGCGCCGGCGTCCCCGCGCCGTCGCCCCCGATATCGGCTGACCGTTCACTGTGGTCGTCTCCCCTCGCACGGCCTGGCAATGCCACGGCCCCACCCCCGTGCGCATCCACTCGCGCACACAGCGCTAGATAATCACACCGCAGGACACGAAAGTTCCTCGTGAATGTCACCGTTCAGTCCCAGTCGGCGTGCTACGGGGGAGGGAGGGTCACGACAGGGCGGAACCGGCCTTCCACTCGCTCCACTCCAGGTTCCATCCGCCCAGACCGTTGTCGGGAGCGACCTCCTTGTCGCGCGAGTTCACCACCTCCACCACGTCCCCGATGAGCGTCCGGTCGAAGAACCAGCCCGCGGGCGAGTCCGCGCTGCCGCCCTTCTCGTCCCTCAGCCCCACACAGCCGTGACTCACGTTCGCGGAGCCGAAGGTGGAGGCGTCGGCCCAGTAGTTGCCGTGCAGGAACGTCCCCGAGTCGGTCAGACGCATCGCGTGCGGCACGTCCTTGATGTCGTACTCGCCGCCGAAGCCGACCGTCCTGCCGTCCATCCGCGTCACGTCGTACAGCTCGGTGACGACCATCTTCCCGTTGTACGTGGTGGTCTTCGGGGCGCCCGCGGTGACCGGCACCGTGGCGAGGACCTCGCCGTCCCTGCGTACCACCATGGTGTGCGCGGCCGCGTCGACCAGGGAGACCTGCGAACGCCCCACGGTGAAGCCGACGGTCCTGCGCTGGATGCCGTACACCCCGGGCGCCCCCTCGACGTCCCGCAGCCCCAGCTCGACCGTGACCTTCGTGCCGGGCCGCCAGTACGCGGCGGGCCGGAAGTCGAGCCGCTCCTTGCCGAACCAGTGGCCGACGACCTCCACCGGCGGCTCCGAGGTGACGCGGATGGCCCGCTCGACCGCGGCCCGGTTCTCGATCGGCATGTTGAAGCCGAAGGAGACGATCATGCCGGTGCCGACCGTGGAACGGTTCTCCGGTTTGAAATAGCCGATGAAACGGGACTCGGGGACCACGGTGGTGAAGGTGGTGTGCCGGGCCGAGCGCCGCCCGTGCGCGTCCAGCGCGACCGCGTCCACGCTGTACTTGGCGGCCAGCGCGAGCCGGGTGTCCGGCCGGGGCCGCCAGCGCAGCCCGTCCGCCGAGATCTCCCCCGCGACCGCGGCCCGCCGGCCGTCCTCGACCTGGACGACCGTCACCCGTTCGAGCCGGCCGCTGTCCACCTCCACCTCGACGGGCCCGCCGGCCGGCACCGCCCGGCTGCCGTCCTCCGGACTCACCCGGATGACGTCTCCCGGCGCCCGCGCCTTCCCCGGCAGGCTGACGTCGATGCCGCCACCGCCGTCCGCTCCGCTGCAGCCCGCAAGCCCCGCCATCAGTCCCGCCACCACGAGGGCGCGCCTCGCCCGCTTCCATACACACGTCACGCCCGGCCCAACGACGGCCACCCTCCAGGGGAAACGTGCGTGCGGGTCATGTTGGGAGCACGGCCGTGCGGGCAGAACAGGGGGAGAACCACGCGCGGGAGCGACGGCCGGGACGCCGCCGCTCCCCCGGGTGCGGGCCCGACGAGCCGCGGGAGGCCGGGACGGTGGCGAGCGCAGCCGAGCAGGAGGCGGTACCGGAGCATGCCCTGGAGCGGGCCGCGCCACCGGTGTGGCCGGGGGCGCCGACCCCCCTGGGGGCCCGCTGCCGGGTCGGCCCCGACGGGGTGACGGGCACCAACTTCGCCCTGTGGGCGGGCGGGGCGGAGGCCGTGGAGCTGTGCCTCTTCGCCGCCGACGGGACCGAGACACGGCTCCCGCTGACCGAGCTGACCCACGAGATCTGGCACGGCTTCGTGCCCGGCGTCGGCCCCGGACAGCGGTACGGCTACCGGGTGCACGGCCGCTGGGACCCGTGGACGGGCGCCCGCTGGAACCCGGCGAAACTGCTCCTCGACCCGTACGCGAGGGCCGTCGACGGCGACTTCGCGCTGCCCCCCGAGGTGTACGGACACGTCCGGGACTGGCCGCAGCAGCACGTGGCCGACACCGTCCGCGACGAGCGGGACTCCGCCCCGTACGTCCCCAAGGGGGTCGTCGTCCATGACGACGACGACTGGTCCGACGACCGCAGGCCCAAGACGCCCTGGCAGGACTCCGTCATCTACGAACTGCACGTCAAGGGCTTCACGAAACAGCACCCCGGCATCCCCGAGCACCTGCGGGGCACGTACGCGGGCCTCGCCCACCCGGCGGCGATCGACCATCTGGTACGCCTCGGGGTCACGGCCGTCGAACTGCTCCCGGTGCACCAGTTCGCCCACGAGGACCACCTCCTCCGCCGCGGCCTGCGCAACTACTGGGGCTACAACTCCGTCGGCTACTTCGCCCCGCACGCCGGCTACTCCTCCTCGGGAACGGCCGGGCAGCAGGTCGGCGAGTTCAAGCGGATGGTGCGGGCGCTGCACGCGGCGGGGATCGAGGTCATCCTCGACGTGGTCTACAACCACACGGCGGAAGCGGGCGAACTGGGCCCGACGCTCTCCCTGAAGGGCATCGACAACCGCGGCTACTACCGCCTCCAGTCCGACGCCCGCCGGTACGCGGACTACACGGGCTGCGGCAACACGCTGCACGTCGTCCAGCCGCAGGTGCTGCGCCTCATCACCGACTCCCTGCGCTACTGGGTCACGGAGATGGGCGTCGACGGCTTCCGCTTCGACCTGGCGGCGGCGCTGGCCCGCTCGATGCACGACGTCGACATGCTGTCCCCGTTCCTGGCGGTGATCGCCCAGGACCCGGTCCTGCGCCGGGTCAAGCTCATCGCCGAACCCTGGGACGTGGGCAACGGCGGCTACCAGGTCGGCGCCTTCCCGCCCCTCTGGACCGAGTGGAACGACCGCTACCGGGACGCCGTACGGGACTTCTGGCGCGGGGCGCTCCCGGACGTCCGGGACCTCGGCTACCGGCTGTCCGGCTCCAGCGACCTGTACGCGTGGGGCGGGCGGCGCCCGTACGCCTCGGTCAACTTCGTCACGGCCCACGACGGCTTCACGCTGCGCGACCTGGTGACGTACGAACGCAAGCACAACGAGGCGAACGGCGAGGGCAACCGGGACGGCACGCACGACAACCGCTCGTGGAACTGCGGGACGGAGGGCGAGACGGACGACCCCGCCGTCAACGCGCTGCGCCTGCGCCAGCAGCGCAACCTCCTCACCACGCTCCTGCTCTCCACCGGGGTCCCGATGCTCGTCGCGGGCGACGAGATGGGCCGGACGCAGGGCGGCAACAACAACGCGTACTGCCAGGACAACGAGCTGGGCTGGCTGGACTGGACCCTCCCGGAAGACCCGGGCCGCGAGGGCCTCCTCGCCCTCACCCGCCGCCTCCTCGCCCTCCGCAACCGCCACCCGGTCCTGCGCCGCCGGGCCTTCTTCTCCGGCCGGCCGCAGGGCGCGGACGGGCTGCGGGACCTGGCCTGGTTCACCGCCGGGGGCACGGAGATGACGGAACGGGACTGGTACGCGCCGACGGCGACGCTCGGGCTTTACCTGTCGGGCCGCGACATCCCGGGGCGGGACGCGCGCGGCGAACAGATCACCGACGACAGCTTCCTCGCCGTCCTGCACGCCGGGCCCCGGCCCCTGGACTTCCGCCTGCCGGGACCGCCGTGGGCGGCGACGTACGAACTCCTGGTGGACACGGCGGCGGAGAACCAGTCGGCCGCCCCGGGCACCCGGCACGAGGGCGGCACGACCCTCACGGTGGCCCCCCGCTCCGTGGTCCTGCTGCGGGTCGGGGGGTGAGGGTCAGCGCAGGCTGACGTAGCAGGTGTAGTCGCCGCTGACGGTGGAGTCGGCGCCGGTGTACTCGTAGCTGATGCTCGTGCCGCCGTAGACCTGGAACGAGCCCGCGGGCCGGGCCCCGGAGGTCCACGCGGCGGGAGCCGAGCGGTAGCGGGACCGGCACTTCTCGCCGGCCGCCGCCTCGCCCACGCCCTGCGGATCGCCCTGGACCGTCTTGTCGACCCGGGCGTGACCGAAGACGCGCAGGTCCGCGTCCTTGCCGCAGGGCACCGGCAGGATCCGGGTCATGGACCCCAGGCCGGTGTCCTCGGAGGCGCAGGCGCCCGGCTTCAGCGCGTCCACGGTGGTCGTGGTCTTCTCGGCGTCCTGGGACGGCTCGCCGGCGGGCACGGGCGGCACCTTCGTGCTCCCGTGGCCGGCCAGGACGTAGTCCGCGCGCAGCGAGGTGACGCCGACGAGGACGCCCTCGGCGTGCAGGCCTCCGAGGGCCGGGGCGAAGTCGGCCTGGGCCCGGACCAGGCGCCCGTCCTTGTCCAGCTCCACCGTCAGCGGCACCTTGTCGTCGGAGCGCGCGTAGTTCAGGTGGAACGCGATCTCGTTCGGCAGGGCCTCGGACGCGGTCCGGGCGTAGATCTTCAGCTCGTAACGGCGGCCGCCGGCGGCGGTCCGCTCCGGGCTCCGCTCCGCACTCGCGTGGTGCACCACCTCGGCCAGCGTCCGGCCCCAGGGGGCCGCCTCACCCGCGTACTCCAGGAAGCCGGAGACGGTGTCGGTGAACTCCTTGGACCCGGAGGCGGAGTAGCGCAGCCAGGTGCCGCGCGGGGTCCGGTAGCTGATGGTGTTCTCCTCGACCGCGTACCGCTCGCGGGCGTCGACGCCCGGAGCGCGGCCGAGGTCCTCGGTCGCCGCCTTCTCAGGGAAGCGGCGCGGGACGACGACGGACCGCTCGACGCGGGCGGTGTCCTTCGCGTAGTCGAGGACGCCCGTGGTCCGCTCGACGGCGTCGCCTCCGGCCGACCCGTAGGTGACGGTGGCGGTGAAGCGGGCCGAGCCGCTCGCGGCGGTCGCCCGGGACGCGGCGCCCAGCTGGGCGCTCAGCCGCTCCTCGAAGACCGGCTTGCCGGTCGGCGAGGCCGCCTTCGCCGCCGGCTCCCCGGCCGGTTGCGCCGTCTGGCAACCGACGGCCGCGAGGAGCAGCGGCAGCGTGACGGCCGCCGTGCGGAGTCCTCTGGAATGCCTCATCGTCGTTCTCCCACCCCTGGTCGTTCTTCAGGGCAGGGATCCTACGGAGCAGCTCGCTCCGGATGACCGGCGGGCCGCCCGACCGCTGCCGGGGGACGGCACGGGCCGCCAAGGCCGCTACCCCGGTGACGACACGGGCCGCCCGGCCGCTGCCCGGGGACGACACGGGCCGCCAAGGCCGCTACCCCGGGGACGAACACGGGCCGCCCGGCCACTGCCCGGTGACGACACGGGCCGCCCGGCCGCTGCCCGGGGACGACACGGGCCGCCCGGCCGCTGCCCGGGGACGGCCGAAAACCGGATGAGGCGCGTCAGTGGTGAACCGTATGGTCGGACCTGATGCCCGAGAAACCGCTGCCCCCGTCCTCCGACCGCTCGACGGTCCGCGTCCTGCTCCGCCTCTGGCCGTACGTGAGGCCCGTGCGGGGGCGGCTCTTCACGGCCGCGTTCGTCGCGATCGTCGCCTCCTGTCTGTCGCTCGTCATCCCCCTCGTCCTCAAGTGGCTCGTGGACGGCCCCATCACCGACCGCGACCCCGAGGGCGTCTGGCTGGGCGCGCTGTACCTCCTTCTGCTGGGCATCGCCGAGGCCGTCCTCTTCGGCTTCCGCCGCTGGCTGGTGGCCCGCCCGCTGTCGAACGTCGAGGCACGGATGCGCGCCGACCTGTACGGCAGACTCCAGCGCCTCCCGATCGCGTTCCACGACCGCTGGCCCTCGGGACAGCTCCTCTCGCGCGGGACGACGGACCTGATGCTGGTCCGGATGTTCCTGGCCTTCCCGCTGACCTTCCTCCTGGTCAACGGCGTCACGATCCTCGCCGGTTACGTCCTCCTCCTCGGCCAGGACTGGTCCCTCGGCCTGGTGCTGCTGACGCCCGTGCTCCCCCTCGTCCTGGTCTCCAGCCTGTTCGAGCGCCGGTACGGGAAGGTGGCGCGCACGGCCCAGGACCAGGTCGGCGACCTGACGACGGTCGTCGAGGAGAGCGTCCTCGGCATCCGGATCGTGAAGGGCTTCGGCCGGCACCGCAGCCAGGCGAGGGCGTTCCGCGAACTCGCCGAGCACCTCCGCGGTACGGAACTGGCCAAGGCCCGCCTCCTGGCCATGATCTGGGCGGTCATCACCGTCCTGCCGGAACTGGCCATCGGGGCGGCCCTCGTGCTGGGCACGGTGCAGGTCGCGGACGGGAACCTCTCCGCCGGCACCCTGGTCGCGTTCCTGTCGACGGCGCTGGCGCTGCGCTGGCCGGTGGAGTCGATCGGCTTCCTGCTCGCGATGAGCAAGGAGGCGGCGACGGCGACGGAGCGGTACTTCGAGGTGATGGACGCGCCGGAGGAGACGGAGACGAGCGGCGACACCACCGGCGGCCACACCCCGGACGGGGTCCGCTTCGAGAACGTCACCTTCCGCTACCCGGACGCCCCCGACGAGACGCCCCCCGTCCTGGACGGCGTCGACCTCCACATCCGGCCGGGCGAGACGATGGCCCTGGTGGGCGGCACGGGCTCCGGCAAGACCACGCTCACCGCCCTCGTACCACGGCTGCACGAGGCGACGACGGGCCGCATCCTCCTGGACGGCGAGGACATCGCCCTCATGGAGCGGCGGAAACTGCGCTCCCTGGTGTCGATGGCGTTCGAGGAGCCGACCCTGTTCTCGGCGAGCGTCGGCGAGAACGTCCTGATGGGCGCGGAGGAGGCGGGCGACCCGGAACTGCGGCGCGCCCTGGGCGTCGCCCAGGCGGACGGCTTCGTCGACCGGCTCCCGGACGGCACGGCGACCCAGGTCGGCGAGCAGGGCCTCAGCCTGTCGGGCGGCCAGCGGCAGCGACTGGCCCTGGCCCGCGCGGTGGTGGGCAGGCCCCGGTTCCTGGTCCTGGACGACCCGCTGTCGGCGCTCGACGTCCACACGGAGGCCCGGGTCGAGGCGGCCCTGCGGGAGGTCCTCAGGGAGACGACGGCCCTGGTCGTGGCGCACCGCCCGTCGACGGTGATGCTCGCCGACCGGGTCGCGCTGCTCTCACGGGGCAGGATCGCGGCCGTGGGCACCCATCAGGAGTTGCTGCGCAGCAGCGCCGAGTACGCCTGGCTGATGTCCGGGGAAGGGACCGAGAACCGATGACGACGACGGACGACCCCTTCGACCAGGACGACCTCCCGGCTCCCGAGGGGGCGACGGGGAAGCTCCTCCGCTCCCTCCTCACCGCCCACCGCACCCGTGTCGCGCTGCTGGCCCTGACCCTCCTGGTCAGGGAGGCGGCACTGCAGGCGGGCCCGCTCCTGGTCGCGTACGCGATCGACCGAGGGGTCCCGGCCTTCCGCGAGGGGGACCACGGCCCGGTGATCGCCGTGGCGCTCGGCTACCTCTTCTGCGCGTCCCTCTCGGGCGCCCTGCAGTACGGGTTCGTACGGGGCGCGGCGAGGATCAACCAGGACGTCCTCCTGGACCTCCGGGGCCGCATCTTCCGCCACGCCCAACTCCTCAGCGTCGACTTCCACGAGCGCTACACCTCGGGCCGCCTCATCTCCCGCTCGACCACGGACGTCGAATCGCTGCGCGAACTCCTCTCGGAGGGCCTCCAGGAACTGATCGGCGTCGTCCTCTCCTTCGCGTCGATCTCCCTGGTCCTCCTCTGGCTGGACTGGGGCATCGGAGCGGTGGCGGTGGCCTCCTTCCTCCCTCTCTCCCTCCTCATCCGCCTCTACCGGACCCGGGCGGGCAGGGTGTACGCGGAACGCTCCACGGCCATCGCGGGCGTGATCGTGAAGTTCGCGGAGACGATGAACGGCATCCGCCCGGTCCGCGCGTTCCGCCGCGAACGGGCGAACGACGCCGAGTTCGGGACGCTCAACCACCGCCACGAACGCAGCAACGGCGACGCCCTCCTGGAGATGGCCCGCTACGTGGTCGGTTCGCGCCTGGTGGCGAACACGGCGGTGGCCGGCATGTGCCTGTGGGGCGCGTACCGGGTGGCGGCGGGAACACTGGAACTCGGCGTCCTGGCGGCGGCGGTGCTCTACATGCGCCGCCTGTACGACCCGATCGACCGCCTGGGCATGTTCCTGAACTCGTACGAGTCGGCGGCGGCGTCCCTCACGAAGATCGCCGGCCTCCTGGCCCAGGAGCCGGGAGTCCCGGAGACGACAACGCCCAAGGAACTGCCACCGAGGTCGGACGGCCGCGACATCACCTTCGAACGGGTCAACTTCGCCTACCGGACGGGCGGCGAGATCCTCCCCGCCTTCGACCTGACGATCCCCGCGGGCCAGACAGTGGCAGTGGTGGGCGCGACGGGCGCGGGCAAATCGACGCTCGCCAAACTCCTGGCCCGCTTCTACGACCCCACGGAAGGCCACGTACGGCTGGACGGCGTGGACCTGCGCGACCTCACCACCCCCGACCTGCGCCGCAACGTCGTCATGGTCACCCAGGAGGCGTTCCTCTTCTCCGGCACGGTCGCGGACAACATCGCGATCGGCCGCCCGGAGGCGACCCGGACCGAGATCGAGGAAGCGGCCAAGTCCATCGGAGCGCACGACTTCATCAGCGCCCTCCCGGAGGGCTACGACACGGACGTCCGCAAGCGAGGCGGCCGGATCTCGGCCGGCCAGCGCCAGCTGGTCGCCTTCGCCCGCGCCCTGCTCGCGGACCCGGCGGTCCTGATCCTGGACGAGGCGACGAGCTCCCTGGACGTACCGGGCGAACGCGCGGTGCAACAGGCCATGGACACGGTCCTCGCGGGCCGCACGGCCGTCGTGATCGCCCACCGCCTCTCCACGGTGGAGGTGGCGGACCGGGTGCTGGTGATGGAGCGGGGCCGCATCGTCGAGGACGGCCACCCGAAGGCCCTGGTGACGGGCCGGGGCCACTACGCGGGCCTGCACCAGGCGTGGCGGGAGAGCCTGGTGGGCTGAGGGAAAGGGGCCGTCAGACATAAGTGGGGGACGACCCCCGTCAGGCGGTCCGCCTTCGGAGCAGCACCACGGACAGCACGGCAGCGAAGAGCATCAACAGAGCAGCGCCCAGGGCAGCACCGGACATCGCCTCGACGAAGGCGCCCCGCGCGGCCTCGACGACACCGGGCGCGGCCGACAGCGCACCCCCCAGCGTCTCCCGAGCGGCGTCCGGGGCCGAGACGGGCATCGCGGCGCTGTACACGGCGGCCCCGACCGCCCCGAGGACGGCCATCCCCAGCGCCCCGCCCAGCTCGGACCCGGATTCGAGGACGGCGGCGGCGGCACCGGCCCGCTCGGGCGGCGCGGCGCCGAGGGCGAGCTCGTTGGCGAGGGTCATGGAGGCGACGAGCCCGCCGGCGTAGACGGCGCTGCCGACGAGCACGACCCAGAAGGGCGTGCCGCGTTCGATGAAAGCAAGCCATCCGAACCCGGCGGCGGACACGAGGAACCCGCCACCCATGACGTACGCGTGGTCGACCCGCTGGGCGAGCACGGCGGCGAGGGGCGCGGCGGCCATGACGCCCCCGGTGGGTACGAGGCTCCACAGGGCCGCCTCGAGCGGGCTCTGTCCGAGCACGGACTGCAGGTACTGGGTGAGGAAGACGGCGAACCCCACGGTGGCGGCCATGGCGAGCAGATTGACGACGAGGGAGCCGCCGTACGCGGGGGTCCGGACGAGCCTCAGGTCGACCATGGGGTGGTCGAGCCTTGCCTGCCGGCGGACGAAGACGAGCCCGAGGAGGAGCCCGGCGACGACCGAGAGCGCGGGCAGCGGCGCCCAGCCGTCCTTGGCGAGTTCCTTGAGGCCGTGGATGACGGGCAGCAGGGCGAGGAGCGAGAGGACGCCGCTGACGACGTCGAACCGCCCACCGTCCGCGGCACCCTTGGAGTCGGAGACGAGCACCGGCGCGAGGACGAGGAGGAGGGCCATCGCGGGCAGGTTGATGAGAAAGACGGACCCCCACCAGAAGTGTTCGAGGAGCGCGCCGCTGACGACGGGCCCGAGGGAGATGCCGCCGGCCATGACGGTGGTCCAGAGGGTGACGGCCTTGGCGCGCTGGGCCGGGTCCTGGAAGAGGGTGCGGATCAGGCCGAGGGTGGACGGCATGAGGCAGGCGCCGGCGACGCCGAGGAGGGCGCGGGCGCCGATGAGGGCGCCGGGGCTGTGGGCGTAGGCGGCGGCCCCGGAGGCGGCGCCGAAGAGCCCGGCGCCGAGGAGGAGGAGCTTGCGGCGCCCGACGCGGTCGCCGAGGGAGCCCATGGTGACGAGGAGCCCGGCGAGCACGAAGCCGTACATGTCGAGGATCCACAGCTGCTGGGTGGCCCCGGGCCGGAGGTCGGCGGCGATGGAGGGGATGGCGAAGTAGAGGACGGAGACGTCCATGGAGACGAGGAGGAGAGGGAGCATCAGAACGCCGAGGGCGGTCCATTCACGCCGTCCGGCACGGACGGGTTCTGCCGCCGTGGAAGGGCCTGCGATGAGGGTCATGGCAGCAGGGAAGCAACGCGGGGCGTACGACGCCACGAACGCCCTAGTGCACGCACGGCCATCCCGAAAGAGCACCAGCTCAGGCGGGTATACACCGCACAGGTGCACTAGTACACTCCCCCGCCATGCCGCCGGAACCGCCCTACCTGACCATCGCCGCCGAGATCCGGCGCCGCGTCCACGCGGGCGAACTGGCCCCGGGCGACCGGGTGCCGTCGACGCGGGCGATCACGCGCGAGTGGGGCGTGGCGATGGCGACGGCCACGAAGGCGCTGGCGGCGCTGCGCCAGGAGGGCCTGGTGCGGGTGGAGCCGGGCGTGGGAACGGTGGTGGTGAACCCGGGCAGGGGTGCCGGGACGACGCCCCTCACCCAGTCCCGGATCGTCCGCGCGGCACTCGCACTGGCGGACGCGGAGGGCCTGAACGCCCTGACGATGCGCCGGGTGGCGACGACGTTGAACACGTCGACGATGGCGCTGTACCGGCATGTGCCGGGCAAGGCGGAGCTGGTGCGGCTGATCTCGGACGCGGCGTGCGGCGAGGTGCCGCTGGGCCCGGTGCCGGCGGACTGGCGGACGGGCCTGGAGCGGGGGGCGCGCTGGCTGCGCGGGGTGTACACCCGGCACCGGTGGATGGCGCACGCGATGGCGTCGTTCACGCGGCCGGTGGCGACGCCGAACGCGATGAGGTACACGGAGTGGATCCTGCGCTCGCTGCGGGGCACGCCGCTCTCCTCGACGGACAAGCTCCACGCCCATCTCCTGATCTTCGCGTACATCCAGGGCCTGTCGATGGCGAACGATCTGGAGGAGCAGGCGCGTCAGGACACGGGGATCTCCGACGGCGAGTGGATGGAACAGAATGAGCCACGGTTCGACGCGATCCAGGCGGCCGGCCAGTACCCGGAGCTGGCGGCGGTCACCAGCGGCGGGGGCTTCGGTCTGGACCTGGAGGCGCTCTTCGAATTCGGGCTCCGCCGAACGTTGGACGGCATCGCGGCCATGATCGACGAAACGTCCGGTTAACGAACACTACCGTACGGGCAGCGGACGGTTTCCAGCCAACTTCCCGACACGGTCCTGACAGGTACCCGACAGTTCTGTCACTCTCTCCCCGGTTGTTCGCACCACAGTTCACCGCCTCACCCGAACGGGTTCAGCATCGCGAGCCCGCACACCCGAGGCGTCACAAGTACCTGCTCCACAGCTCTCCTTGCTCCGCCCGGACGGACCCACCCAAGCCCGCCGGTACCCCCCTCGCATAAGGAGTCTGCGTGAGATCCACGCCCAGCCGTCGCGCCACCGCGACCGGCGCTCTGATCGCCGCCGCCGCCATGCTCACCCTCGGCGTGCAGGCCGGCACCGCCTCGGCCGGCACCTTCGGGGCAGCCCCCGCGGCGTCGCCCCTCGGCAAGGTCAACCCGGGCAAGCTCCCGGCCGACCTCTCCCCCGCCGAGCGCACCGCGCTCATCAAGGCGGCGGACGCCGACAAGGCCGCCACGGCCAAGTCCCTCGGCCTCGGCGCCCAGGAGAAGCTGGTCGTCCGCGACGTGGTCCAGGACCGCGACGGCACGACGCACACGCGCTACGAGCGCACCTACGCCGGACTCCCCGTCCTCGGCGGTGACCTGATCGTCGCCGAGACCAAGGCCGGCGCCACCACCGGCGTCATCAAGTCCAACCGCGCCGAGCTCAAGAACGTCGACCTCGCCGCCGACGTCGCCCCGGCCGCCGCCGAGAAGCAGGCCCTGGGCCTCGCCGCCGCGGAGGGCTCGAAGAAGACCGCCGCCGACCGCGCCCCGCGCAAGGTCGTCTGGATGGCCCAGGGCGCGCCCGTCCTCGCGTACGAGACCGTCGTCGGCGGCCTCCAGCACGACGGCACCCCGAACGAGCTGCACGTCGTGACGGACGCGAACACCGGCGCGAAGCTCTACGAGTGGCAGGCCATCGAGACCGGCATCGGCAACACCATGTACAGCGGCCAGGTGACGCTCGGCACCGCGCCCTCGTACACGCTGACCGACACCACGCGCGGCAACCACAAGACGTACAACCTCAACGGCGGTACGTCGGGCACCGGGACGCTGTTCTCCAACACCACGGACACCTGGGGCAACGGCCTCCCGTCCAACAAGGAGACCGCGGGCGCGGACGCGCACTACGGTGCCGCCCTCACGTGGGACTACTACAAGAACGTGCACGGCCGCTCCGGCATCCGCGGTGACGGCGTCGGCGCGTACTCCCGCGTCCACTACGGCAACGCCTACGTGAACGCCTTCTGGTCCGACTCCTGCTTCTGCATGACGTACGGCGACGGCACCAACAACGCCAAGCCGCTGACGTCCATCGACGTGGCCGCGCACGAGATGACGCACGGCGTCACCTCGAACACCGCCGGCCTGGTCTACAGCGGTGAGTCCGGCGGCCTCAACGAGGCCACCTCGGACATCATGGCGGCGGCCGTCGAGTTCTACGCCAACAACGCCAACGACAAGGGCGACTACCTCGTCGGCGAGAAGATCGACATCCGCGGCAACGGCACCCCGCTGCGCTACATGGACAAGCCGAGCAAGGACGGCTCGTCCAAGGACGCGTGGTACTCGGGCATCGGCTCCATCGACGTCCACTACTCCTCGGGCCCGGCGAACCACTTCTTCTACCTGCTCTCCGAGGGCAGCGGCGCCAAGACCGTCAACGGCGTGAGCTACGACTCGCCGACCTCCGACGGCCTGCCGGTCACGGGCATAGGCCTCGACAAGGCCCGCATGATCTGGTTCAAGGCGCTCACCACCAAGTTCGGCTCGTCGACCAACTACGCCGGCGCCCGCACGGGCACCGTCGCGGCGGCCACCGACCTGTACGGGGCGGGCAGCGCCGAGGTCGCGGCGGTCGAGAACGCCTGGGCCGCGGTCAACGTCGGCTCCCGCCCCGGCGGCCCCGGCGGCGGCACGGTGTTCACCAACGACGCCGACGTGTCCATCCCGGACAACGGCGTCGCGGTGACCTCCTCGCTGACCGTCTCGGGTGTCTCCGGCAACGCGCCGAGCAACCTCGCCGTCGGCGTGGACATCGTCCACACCTACATCGGTGACCTCGTCGTCGACCTGATCGCCCCCGACGGCTCGGTCTACAACCTGAGCAACCGGGCCGGCGGCAGCGCGGACAACATCAACCAGACCTACACCGTGAACGCCTCCTCCGAGGTCGCCAACGGCGTCTGGAAGCTCCGCGTCCAGGACAAGGCGTCGATCGACACCGGTTACATCAACAGCTTCAAGCTGACCTTCCCGTAAGGCCGGAACGAAGCAGCGGGCGCCCGGAGGGAACCTTCCCTCCGGGCGCCCGCGCGTCCCGGGCTACCTCAGGAGGACCCCCGCCCCCTCCCCCGTCGTCTCCTCCGGCAGGGCCACGAGGCCGAGTTCGGCCGGGTGGGCCAGGAGCGGGTGGGCGGGCAGGACGCGGACGGTGCAGCCGAAGGAGCCCGTCCGGTCGAGCTCCAGGGTGCCGGCGTAGGGCAGCCGTCCCTCCAGGTCGGGGCCGCCCGCCGGCTTGAGGGTGACGGTGCGGGTGGCGGTGAGGGTGTCGTCGGCGTCGACGCGGCCGGTGACGGCCTGCACCTCGACGTCGTCGGCTTCGAGGCCGCCGAGCGCGACCCGGACGCGGACGACGGGCGTCGCGCCGAGTTCGGCGTCGGCCTCGGCGAGGTCGTCGCCGATCTCCACGTGGTCCACGGCCACCGCCGGCCACGCCTCACGGACCCGGGCCTTCCAGGCGGCGAGGTGCCGCGCCCGGTCGGGGGTGAGGGCGCGGCGGGCGCCGGCGGCGGGCACGTACAGCTCCTCGACGTACGCGCGGACCATCCGGTCGGCGAGCACCTTCGGCCCGAGGTCGGCGAGGGTCCGCCGGACCATGGCGGTCCAGCCGGCCGGGACCCCGTCGGGGCCGCGGTCGTAGAAGCGGGGGGCGACCCGGCGCTCGATGAGCTCGTAGAGGGCGGCGGCCTCCAGGTCGTCGCGGCGGTCCTCGTCGGCGGCGGCCGCGCCGTCGGCGGTGGGGATGGCCCAGCCGAAGTCGGGCTCGAACCACTCGTCCCACCACCCGTCGAGGACGGACAGGTTGAGGCAGCCGTTGAGGGCGGCCTTCATGCCGCTGGTGCCGCAGGCCTCCAGGGGGCGCAGGGGGTTGTTCAGCCAGACGTCGCAGCCGGGGTAGAGGCCGCGGGCCATCTCCATGCCGTAGTCGGGCAGGAAGACGATGCGGTGCCGCACCCGGGGGTCGTCGGCGAACCGGACGAGTTCCTGCACGAGCCGCTTCCCGCCGTCGTCGGCGGGGTGGGCCTTGCCGGCGACGACGAGCTGCACGGGCCGCTCGGGGTGGAGCAGCAGCGACCGGAGCCGGTCCTTGTCCCGGAGCATGAGGGTGAGCCGCTTGTACGAGGGGACGCGGCGGGCGAAGCCGATGGTGAGGACGTCGGGGTCGAGGACGGTCTCGGTCCAGCCGAGTTCGGCGTCGGCGGCGCCGCGCTGCCGCCAGGAGGCCCGCAGCCGGTCCCGTACGTCGCCGACGAGCCGTTCGCGCAGCGTGCGGCGCAGCTCCCACAGCTCCCGGTCGCTCGCGTCGGGTCCGAGCCGGGCGGCCTCGGGGGCGACCCAGGTGGGGGCGTGGACGCCGTTGGTGATCGAGCCGATCGGCACCTCGTCGGCGTCGAAGCCGGGCCAGAGTCCGGCGAACATGGAGCGGCTGACGGCACCGTGGAGGGTGGAGACGCCGTTGGCGCGCTGGGCGAGGCGCAGGCCCATGGCGGCCATGTTGAAGACGCCGGGCTCGCCGCCGAGCGGGGTCTCGTCGCCGAGGGCGAGGATCCGGCCGAGGTCGACGCCGGGGAGGGCGCCGTCGTCGCCGAGGTGGCGGGCGACGAGGGCCCGGTCGAAGCGGTCGATGCCGGCGGGGACGGGGGTGTGGGTGGTGAACACGGTGCCGGCCCGGACGACCTCCAGGGCAGCGTCGAAGTCCAGCCCCTCGCCGCCGAGTTCACGGACGCGTTCGAGACCGAGGAAGCCGGCGTGGCCCTCGTTGGTGTGGAAGACCTCGGGTGCGGGGTGGCCGGTGAGTCGGGTGTAGGTGCGGACGGCGCGGACGCCGCCGATGCCGAGGAGCATCTCCTGGAGCAGCCGGTGCTCGCTGCCGCCGCCGTACAGCCGGTCGGTGACGTTCCGTTCGCCGGGGGCGTTCTCCTCGACATCGGAGTCGAGCATCAGCAGCGGAACACGGCCGACCTGGGCGATCCAGATCTGGGCGTGCAGACTCCGCCCACCGGGCAGGGCGAGGCTGATCCGGGCGGGGGTGCCGTCGGCCTCGCGGAGCAGGGTGACGGGCAGCTCGCCGGGGTCGAGGACGGGGTACTGCTCCTGCTGCCAGCCGTCGCGGCCGAGGGACTGCCGGAAGTAGCCGTGCCGGTAGAGCAGGCCGACGCCGATGAGGGGGACGCCGAGGTCGCTGGCGGACTTGAGGTGGTCTCCGGCGAGGATGCCGAGGCCGCCGGAGTACTGGGGCAGGGCGGCGGCGACGCCGAACTCGGGCGAGAAGTAGGCGACGGCGGCCGGGGCGTCGCCGGGCCGCTCCTGGTACCAGCGGGGTCCGCGCAGGTACTGATCGAGGTCATCGGCGGCGGTACGCAGCCGCCCCAGGAACTCCTGGTCGGCGGCGAGCGCGGCCAGCCGGGGCGCTTCGAGGGCGCCGAGGACCCGGACGGGGTCGGCGCCGGCCGGGGTCTCGGGCGCGAGGGAGTCGAAGAGCGCCCGGGTGGGCTCGTGCCAGGACCAGCGCAGGTTGTGCGCGAGGCCGGCGAGGGGTCGAAGGGTGTCGGGGAGGACGGGACGCACGGTGAATCGACGGATTGCCTTCACGCTGTCCACCTTCGCAGGCGAGTACGGAACGGAGCGGGCGCACCACGCTGTGTGCCGCCAAGACGGTAGGGCACGCCCGCTCGTCGGTCCACGGGGCGTCTGCCGGCCGCGCCCGCCGGTCCCGGGGCGTCAGGCGGTGGGGACCGCCGGCTCGTACGGAGAGCCCTCGTTGACGGTGGCCGGGTCGAAGGCTCCCGTGGCGGCGTACCGGGCGGCGATCGCCGTGAGTTCCTCGGCGGGAATGACCTGCCGGATGTCGGTGAAGCCGTGTGGGGCGCGCGCGTGGGCGAGGTTAATGACGACCTCGGGGCCGAGTTCCCGGTTGGCGTGCTGGAGCGCGGTCATGGCGGGGCGGCGTTCGCGCTCGTACGCGGCGAGGCCTTCGGCCGGGTCGGGGTGGAGGGCGAGGGCGTGGGCCAGGGCGCGGGCGTCGACGATCGACTGGGTCGCGCCGTTGGAGCCGATGGGGTACATGGCGTGGGCGGCGTCGCCGATGAGGGTGGTGCGGCCGTGGGTCCACCGGTCGAGGGGGTCGCGGTCGACCATCGGATAGACGTGGGCGGTGTCGGCTGCGCGCAGGACGGCCGGGACGCTGACGCCGTCGAACTCCCAGCCCTCGTAGTACGGGAGGAAGCTGTCGACGGGGACGGGCCGGTTCCAGTCGCCCCGGAGGCGTTCCTCGCGGGCTTCGCGGGGGGTGTCGGCGGGCCGGGCGAGCGCCCAGTTCACGAGGACCTCACGGCCGGGTCCGGTGGGGCGGCTCATGGGGTAGACGACGGCCTTCTGCCGGTCGTCTCCGGCGATGAACATGAAGGAGCCGACGGCCCGCGCGGGCATCCGGGACACCCCGCGCCAGACGAGCATCCCGTTCCACGGGGGCGCGCCCTCGGCCGGGTTCAGGGCGGCGCGGACGGCGGAGCGGATGCCGTCGGCGCCGATGAGGACGTCCGGTTCGAGGGAGGCCCGGCCCCTGATGGGCCCTTCGCGGTGCTCCAGGCGCAGCCGGGTCCGGCCGTCGGGGAGGAGTTCGACGCCGGTCGCCCTGACGCCGGTGACGAGGGCGGCGGTGCCGAGCCGGGCGCGGACGGCGCCGGCGAGGACCTGCTGGAGGTGGCCGCGGTGGACGGAGAGCTGGGGCCAGCGGTAGCCGGCGTGGAGGCCGCGCGGTTCGCGGGATATGAGGCCGCCGGAGCGGTGGTAGTAGCGGAGCTCGCGGGTGCGCAGGGCGCCGGCCTCCAGGGCGTCGAGGAGGCCGAGGGCGTCGAGTTCGCGGACGGCGTTCGGCATCAGGTTGAGTCCGGCGCCGACGGGCCGGATGGCGGCCGAGGCCTCGATGACCGTCACCCGTTCGAATCCGGCGGTGTGCAGGGCGAGGGCGGCGGTGAGTCCGGCGATGCCGCCGCCGGCGATCACGATGTGGGGGCTCTGACCGTACGGCGGCCCGTACGGGGTGTGGGGGGACATCTGGTCTGCTCCTTCGCACCGAGGGGGCGTGTCCTACGCGGCCGGGCCGACGGGGGCCCCGGCGGGCGAGCGCCGCACGGTCGCGCGGCGCACCATGGTCTCGTTCTCCCTGGTCAGGTCCAGGATGGAGCGCAGCAGCGCGACGGGGGCCCCGCCGCTGCCCTCCTCGTACAGGCGCAGGTCGTCGCTGTACGCCTTGCGGGCGATGCCGAGGTGCCGGGCCCGGAAGGTCTTCAGGAGCCGCAGGACGCGGCCGAGGGCCTCCGCGGAGGCGGTGAGCGAGGGCGGCAGCCGGTCGGCGCCCTCCCAGCTGACGGCGGCCGACAGTTTGCTGACGGCGGAGATCCCGCCGCGGTGCCGGGCGTGGAAGGCGCGCCAGGACGGCAGGGCGTAGGGCAGGGACTCGTCGAGGAAGGCGTCGTAGACGGTGTCGGAGCGGTCGCACTGCCACAGCGTCAGGTCGACGAGCCAGAGCGGGACCTGGGCGGCGGCCGGGCCGAGGTAGTCGCGGCCGGCGATCTCGACCTCCTCGAAGTACGGGCGGAGGGTGAGCGCGAAGTACGCGGGCGGGACCTGGGCGACGGTGAGGTCGATGGAGTCGACCATGACCCGCACGTGTCCGGCGATGCGGTCGAGGGCGGCCGGGAAGCCGGGGTCGTACGGTTCGAGGCGGGCGAGCCGGGCGCAGTCCTCGACGGCGGCGACGAGTCCGGGGAAGACCATCCGTACGGCGTCCTGGAGGCGGGCCTCGGTGGGGTGGCCGGTGTAGGTGCGGCGGCGGGGGCCCGTCGGGTTCCAGCTCGTGTAGTGGTGGACGGTGTCCCGGGGGATCATGTCGGTGCGCCGGCCGAGGAGTTCGAGGACGGGCAGCGCCTCGGGCACGGCGGCCAGAGGCTGTACGCCGTGCCGTTTGAGGGAGCCGAGGAGGATGCCGAGGTCCCGCATGGCGGCGAGCGCGCCGCCGACGCTCCACTGGGCGGCCTCCTCGGGGTCGGGGACCAGGGCGCGCAGGGCGACGGTGAGGGCGGCCGTGTCGGCCCGTGCGTTCATCCCGGGCACCGCGGCGAGCAGGGCGTCGGCGCCCAGCGGGTCGGCGGCGCGTATGTCCTCGGTCGTGTGACGCGGGTCGCCGAGCAAGGCAGCACTCCTTCTTCCGGGGGTTCGGGTCGGGGTCGCGGTCAGCGCGGTTCGTGCACCGGCTCCCCCGCGGGCAGGCGTACGGAGAGCAGGGCGGCGAGCGCGGCGAGGGCGGCGCCGGTGAGCAGGGCGGCGCGGAAGCCGGCGGTCTCGGCGGCGGCGCGGGCGGCGTCGACGGCGCCGGTACGCGTGGTGTCCGCCGTACGACCGGCGTCTCCTGTACGGGTCGTGGCGACGGCCACCAGGACGGCGAGGCCGAGGACGGAGCCGAACTGCTGGCTGGTGTTGACGAGTCCGGAGGCGAGTCCGGTCTCCTCGGGCGCGGCGTCGGCGGTGGCGGCGACGTTGGTGGTGACCATGACGAGCGGCAGGGCGGCGCCGAGGAGGAGGCTGGGGGCGAGGACGGTGCTCGTGAAGGTGCCGTCCGGGGTGAGCGCGAGGGCCAGCCAGGCGGTCCCGGCGCACAGCAGGACGAAGCCGAGGGTCATGGTCCGGTGCAGGCCGAGGCGGAAGATGATCCGGCCGGTCTGCGGGGCGACCGCGACGACGACGAGGGAGAGCGGCAGGAGTCCGAGGCCGCCGCCGAGGGGCGCGTACCCGAGGACGCTCTGCAGATAGAGGCTGACCAGGAAGAACATCGGGAACAGCGTGGTCTGGGCGAGCGCCGCGAGGACGTTGGCCCGGCGCAGTGCGGGCCGGGCGAGGACGGAGGGCGGCACGAGCGGGGCGGCGGCCCGGGTCTCGGTGGCGGCGAAGGCGAGGAGCAGCGCCAGACCGGCTCCTCCGGCGCCGAGCGTGCGGGTGGTGAGCCATCCCGCTTCGGCGCCGCCGACGAGGGCGTAGGCGACGAGACCGAGTCCGGCGGTGGCGGTGAGCGCCCCGGTGAGGTCGAAGCCGCCCCGGAAGGCCACTCCCGCTCGCGGGTCGAGGATCCGGACCGCGAGGGCGGCGAGGGCTGCGGCGAGGAGGACGTTCAGCCAGAACGTGGCGCGCCAGCCGAGGAGATCGGTCAGGACACCGCCGAGGACCGTGCCGAGGACGCCGCCGAGACCGCCCATGGCGGCGAACGCGCCCAGCGCCCTGTGCCGGGCGGGCCCGTCGGGGAAGAGCAGGAGCAGCAGGGCGAAGGCGGCGGCCGCGGCGAGGGCGGCGCCGACGCCCTGGGCGGCGCGGGCCACGACGAGGGCGTCGGCGCCGGGGGCGAGACCACCGGCGGCGGAGGCGACGGCGAGCAGGCCGAGGCCGCCGAGGAAGACCCGCCGGTGGCCGAGGAGGTCGGCGACGCGTCCGCCGAGCAGGAGCAGCCCGCCGAAGGCGATGAGGTAGGCGTTGGCGACCCAGGACAGGCCGGTGGAGCCGGAGCCGAGGTCCTCGCCGACGGAGGGCAGGGCGACGTTGACGATCGCGGTGTCCGTGATCAGCAGCAGCTGGGTGGAGGCGAGGAGCGCGAGCGCCCCGCGCCGTGGCCCTCGGGTCACCGGGTGGTCCCCAGGCCGTAGCCGTCGAGGCAGGCCCGGGCGAGGCTCTCGCACTCCTCCGCCGCGCCGGCCCAGGTCTGCATCGTCAGGTAGACGTGCGGGGCGCCGTGGTAGAAGCGCTCGTACTGCTCGTGACGGCCGGCGAACTCCGATCCGAGGGCGTCCCAGGCGAGTTTGAGGAGCTTGACGCGGTCCTCGGCGGGCTGGCCGGGGGCCGCGAAGTAGCGGCGGACCAGCGGCCCGAGTTCGGGGTGGAGGAGGTCGCGGCCGCTCGCGGGGAGCTGGACGAGGGCGCCTCCGGCGAGGAGCTTGATGTCCTGGACGGCGCGCGGGTAGAGCTCGCCGGCCATGATCCGCTGGGCGAAGGAGATCTCCTGCCCGGGCCTGACTCCGCCGCGCCCGCCGTCGACCTCCTCGTACGAGGCCTCGGCGCCGAGGACGAAGGCCTTGGCCTGGGCGACCATGCCGAGGAGCCGGCCGATGGCCTGGGTGACGGGCGGCAGTTCCCCGGTGCCGTTCGAGCGGGCGAGGAGGATCGCGAGGCCGGTGAGGAACTCCAGCTTGGTCCAGAACCGGGTGGCGGACTGGTGGACGAAGTTCAGGTAGGCGGGGGTCCGCCACCAGATCGCGCCGGTGGTGACCGGGTCCCGGTAGGTGAGGACGCGTTCCCAGGGCACGAACACGTCCTCGCAGACGAGCATCGCGTCGTTCTCGTCGTACCGGGAGGAGAGCGGGTGGTCGAAGACGGACCGGGCGCGTTCCTCGTAGGAGGTGCGGGAGATCAGCTTGAGGCCGGGGGTGTCGAGGCGTACGGAGAAGGTGACGGCGTGCTCGGTGTCGTCGGCGGCCAGCGGTTCGATGGTGCCGACGAGGAGTTCGTCGGCGAAGACCGCACCGGTGCCGATGGTCTTGGCGCCGCGGACGACGATCCCGCCGTCGCGTTCGGCGACGACCCGGAGGGTGAGGTCGTCCTCACCGGAGCGGGACCCGGAACCGGAGACGCGTGCCGAGGCCGGGTTGGTGAGGGTGAACGCGGTGTGCAGGTCGCCCTCGGCGAGCCTGCGGTGGAAGGCGAGGGCGTGCTCGGCGCCGTCGAAGGTGTCGCCGGTGAAGACGGCGGGCGCGGCGGCGAACCCGGCGGCGCCGGCGGCCATGTAGTCGGGGGTGCGGCCCAGGAAGCCGTAGCTCGCCTCGGCGGTGGTGCGGAAGGCGCGGCGGCGGGCGACGAGGTCCTCGTACGAGCGGGGCACGGCACAGGCGCGGCGGACCCCGCCCTGGACGAGGACGGGCCGGTGCACGGGGTCGTCGGCGAGGTCGTACAGGCCGGCGAAGGAGGCGGCGGTGGCCCGGAAGGCGGGGTGGGCGGTGACGTCCTTGACCCGCTCGCCGTCGAGCCAGATCTCGCGCCCGTCGCGCAGTCCCTCCAGATACTCCTGCCCGGACCTCGTCACCGGTGTCTCGCCTCTCCTCGGATGTCACGGCTCTGCCGGTCCCGAGCCTGTCCGGGGGCGCCCCGGACGGACAATGAACGTCCGTCCAGGGGTCCTTAAGAACCGTCCAGGGGCCCCCGAAGATGTCAGGTCGGAGGAGTCGCGCGGTCTCAGGCGGTCCGGTACTCGCCCGGGGTCACCCCGAACCACTTGCGGAAGGCGAGGTGGAAGCCGACGGCGCTGCGGTAGCCGACGCGGGCGGGCAGGGCCGACTGCGGCAGGGAGGTCTCGGTGAGGAGCCGGCCGGCCTCCTGCATGCGGCGGGCGGCGAGGTAGCGGGCCGGGGAGTCGCCGACGAGGTCCCGGAAGGCGGCGGTGAAGGCGGAGCGGGACATGCCGACCTCGCGGGCGAGGGTGTCGATGGTCCACGGTTCGGCGAACCGGGTCGCCATCATGACGACGGCCCTGCTGATCCCGGGGTGGCGGAGCAGCGGCAGCGAGGCCGGGTTCCCGGCGAGCTCGCGGAGCAGCGGGCGGAGCGCGAGGACGAGGGCCATCTCGAAGGCGCGCAGGGTGATGAGCCGGTCGCCGGGGCCGACGGGCCGGTCGGGGGCGGCGAGCAGCCGGAGGGTGTCGCGGAGCAGGGGTTCGCGGTCGACCTGGCGGCCGTCGAGGACGAGGGCCCAGGGCAGCGAGGTGTAGAGGCCGGTGGCGGCGCTGGCGTCGTAGTGGAGTCCGGCGCACAGGAGGCGGCTCTCGGGTCCGCTGCCCTCGATGACGATCTCGCCCGAGGTGCCGGGCTGCCGTTCGGGCAGGACGGCCTTGAGGGGGACGCCCTGGCGTTCGGGCCGGTCGGAGAGGCGGTGGGCGGCGCCGGTGGGGAAGACGACGAGGTCGCCGGCGCGGAGTTCGACGGGGGTCTCGCCTTCGGCGGTGATCCAGCAGTCGCCCTCGACGACGTAGTGGAGGACGGCGCAGCTGCGTTCGGCGTCGCCCTCGATGGCCCAGGGGGCGCGGACGTGCCAGCGGCTGTCGAAGACTCCGGTGAGCCGGAGGGGTTTGAGGAGCTCGCTCAGCAGGTCCTCGTGCTCCCCTTCACCGGGAGGATCGAGGGGGTCGCGCTGGTCGTGACGGTCGGTTCCCACGGTTTCCATGGACGATCCTTCAACTTCCGCCCCGGTTTGTTAATTGAACGGCCGAAGCCGCCGCGGGGAGCCTGGAGGGACGCCGTCACGGCAGCGGTGACAGCCTATCGAAGGGCCTTGGACAGACATGGACAGTGAGATTCCGATGCGGGTGGCGGTCGTGGGCGCGACCGGCTTTCAGGGCGGCGCGGTGGCCCGCCTGCTCGCCGAGCGGCATCACCGGGTGCGGACGCTGACCCGGCGCGCGGAGGCGGACCGGCCGCCGCTGCCGGGAGCCTTCTTCCTCTCCGGGGACCTGGGGGTGCCGGGGGACGTGCGGCGGCTGTTCGCGGGGACGACGCACGCGTTCGTCACGATGCCGCTGGTGTACGAGGAGACGCGGGTGGAGGCGTACGCGCGGAACATCGCGGAGGCGGCCCTCGCGGCCGGCACGGAGCGCCTGGTGTTCAACGCCAACACCCGGCTCCCGCTGGGGCCGACGGACGTCCCCGCCTTCGAGACGCGGCGGCTCGCGGAGCGGGTGCTGCGGGACAGCGGGGTGCCGCTCGTCGTGGTCAGGCCGCCGGTGTACCTGGACAACCTGTTCTCGCCGTGGAACGGTCCCGCCCTGGTCGAGGAGGGGGTCCTCGCCTACCCGCTGCCGGAGTCGGCGCGCACGGCGTGGCTGTCGCACCGGGGTCTGGCGGAGGCGGCGCTCGCG
>NZ_JBEOVH010000054.1:0-31472 GCF_040295385.1 Streptomyces sp. NPDC002825 | reverse complement strand
GGTACTGACAACGCCTCCGCGGATCGGCTCCCGCCGCGGGCGCGGGGAGTCGCGAGCGGGTGGTGCGGGTCCAGGCGCGGAAGCCTCTGGCGCCGGCAAGGGCGCCGTCCGTTGTGCCCACCCGTTCCGCCCTGGGGGCACCTCCCGGACGAAGTCTGGGGGAGGAACGCATGCCCACAACGGGGGTGGGCACCGCCCCGGCGGAACGCATGCCCACAACGGCCGGGCCCTCGCTCAGCTCCGTGTCACCCAGTGGCACGCCACCCCCTCCCCACCCCCCGACAGGACCGCCAGGTCCTCCCCCCGGCAGCGGTCCGCGACGACCGCCGCCTCGCCCGAGGCGAGGAGCTGGCAGCGGGCGTGGAAGCGGCAGCCGGACGGGATGCGGGACGGGTCCGGCGGCTCGCCGGTCAGCACCACCGGCGCCCCCTCCGACTCCGGAAGCACCGACAACAGCGCCCGCGTGTAGGGGTGCTGAGGGTTCTTCAGGACGGACTCCACCGTGCCGGTCTCCACCACCCGCCCCAGGTACATCACCGCCACCCGGTCCGCGATGTTCCACGCGAGCCCCAGGTCGTGGGTCACCACCAGGGCCGACAGGCCGAGTTCGTCGCGCAGCCGCAGCAGCAGCGCCAGGATCTCGCCCCGTACGGACGCGTCGAGGGAGGCCACCGGCTCGTCGGCGACGATCAGTTCGGGTTCGAGGACGAGCGCGCCCGCGATGACCACGCGCTGCCGCTGGCCGCCGGACAGCTCGTGCGGGTAGCGGAGGAAGAAGCGCTCAGGGGGGCGGAGTCCGGCCCGGGACAGGGCCTCTGCGACGGCCGCCCGCTCGTCCCCCGCGTGGCCGTGGATCCGCAGCCCCTCCGCCACCGCGTCGTACACGGTGTGCCGGGGGTTCAGCGAACCGCTCGGGTCCTGGAGGACCAGCTGCGCCCGCTTCCGGTAGGCCCGCAGCGCCCCGGAGGAGTACGAAAGCGGCTGCCCGTCGAAGGAGACCGCCCCCGACGTCGGCCGGACCAGGCCGAGCAGGGAGCGGGCCAGCGTCGTCTTGCCGCAGCCCGACTCGCCCACCAGGGCCACGATCTCCCCGGCGCCGATGTCGAGGTCCACGCCGTCCACCGCACGCGCGGGCGGCGCGCCCCGGCGGCCGGGGAAGGTCACGTGCAGTCCGCGCGCCGACAGCAGGCTCATGACGCGCTCCCCACGTGTACGCAGGCGGCCCGGCGTCCCGCGCCGGCCTCCCGCAGTTCCTGATCGAGCTCCGCGCAGGCGTCCACCGCGACCGGGCAGCGCGGATGGAAGGTGCAGCCGCCGGGCAGGTCCGCCGGGTCCGGCGGGTCACCGGGCAGGCCGCGCGGCGCCCGCCGGGACGCGAGGTCCCCGATCCGCGGGAACGCCGAGGACAGCGCCCGCCCGTAGGGGTGCTCGGCCGCCTCGTACACCGCCCGCGCCGGCCCCTCCTCGACGATCCGGCCCGCGTACATCACGGCGAGCCGGTCGCAGGTGTCGGCGAGCACCGCCAGGTCGTGGCTGATCATCAGGAGGCTGATGGACTGCTCGGCGACGAGCCGCTCGATCAGGCGCAGGATCTGCGCCTGGATCATCACGTCGAGCGCGGTCGTCGGCTCGTCCGCGACGATCAGCCGCGGATCGCAGGCGAGCGCCATCGCGATCATCACGCGCTGCCGCTGCCCGCCGGACAGCTCGTGCGGATAGGCGGCGGCCCGGGCGGCCGGAAGGCCGACGTGTTCGAGCAGCTCGCCGACCCTCTTGCGGGCCGCCGCCGGGGTCGCCCGGCCGTGCACGAGCAGCGGCTCGGCGATCTGGTCGCCGATCCGGTGCACCGCGTTCAGCGAGTGCATCGCGCCCTGGAAGACGATCGACGCGCCCGCCCAGCGCACGGCCCGCAGGCGCCCCCACGACATGGCGAGGACGTCGTCGCCGTCGAGCAGGATCTCGCCCTCGATCCGCGCCGAGGCCGGAAGCAGCCGGAGCAGCGCGAGCGCGAGCGTGGACTTGCCGCAGCCCGACTCGCCGGCGACGCCCAGCTTGGTCCCCGACTCCAGGGTCAGGTCGACTCCGCGTACGGCGGGCACGGCGGCCGCGCCCGACCCGTACGTGACCCTGAGGTCCCGTACCTCCAGGAGGCTCATCGCCCCACCCCCAGCTTCGGGTTCAGCACGGACTCCACGGCCCGGCCGCAGAGCGTGAACGCGAGCGCGACCAGCGCGATCGCGATCCCGGGCGGGGCCAGGTACCACCAGTGCCCGGAGGAGACGGCGCCCGCCTCCCGGGCGTCCTGGAGCATCCCGCCCCAGGAGACGACCGTCGGGTCGCCGAGGCCGAGGAAGGCGAGGGTGGCCTCGGTGAGGATGGCGGTCGAGATGCCGAGCGTGGTCTGGGCGAGGACCAGCGGCATCACGTTCGGCAGCACGTGCCGGGTCATGACGTGCCGGTGGCCGCCGCCGAGCGCGGTCGCCCGCTCGATGTACGGGCGGGACTCCACCGCGATGGTCTGCGCCCGTACGAGTCGGGCGGTCGTCGGCCAGGAGGTCACGCCGATCGCCAGGACCACCGTCCACATCGACCGGGACATGACGGTCGCGAGGACGATCGCGAGCACCAGTGTCGGCATCACCAGGAACCAGTCGGTGATCCGCATGACGACGGTCGAGAACCAGCCGCCGTAGTGCCCGGCGATGATGCCCACCAGGGTCCCGATCGCGACTGACAGGGCCGCCGCGAGCAGACCGACGAGCAGCGAGATCCGGGCGCCCCAGATCAGCAGGCCGAGCAGCGAGCGCCCGAACTGGTCGGTGCCCAGCGGGAACTCGGCGCTCGGCGGCTCCAGGGCCGTGCCCGGAGCCTCGGTCACCGACTGCACGTCGGCGCCGACGGTCAGCGGGGCGGTGAGCGCGAGCAGGGCGATCAGGGCGAGGCCCACGAGACCGTAGAGACCGGCGCGGTGGGTCCGGTACGAGGTCCAGAAGCGCGCGACCGAACCCTTGCGGCGCTCCCATGCGAGAGAGGTCATCGGCCCACCCGGGGGTCGAGCAGCGGATAGAGCAGGTCGGCGATCAGGTTCATGAGGATCATCGCTCCGGCGAAGACCACGAACAGGCCCTGCACGAGCGGCAGATCGGGCACGCTCAGCGCCTGGTAGAAGAGCCCGCCGAGCCCCGGCCAGGAGAACACCGTCTCCACCAGGATCGAACCGGCCGCCACATGGCCCAGGTTGATGAAGATCATGGTGACGGTCGGCAGGAGCGCGTTCGGCACGGCGTGCCGGCGCCGCACGGCGTCGTCCCGCAGCCCCTTGGCCCGCGCCGTCGTCAGATAGTCGCCGCCCATCTCGTCGAGCAGCGAGGACCGCATCACGAGGAGGGTCTGCGCGTAGCCGACGGCGACGAGCGTGACCACGGGCAGGACCAGGTGGTGGGCGACGTCCAGGACGTACGCGAAGCCGGTCTCTCCCGTGCCCGACTCCATGCCGCCGGTCGGGAAGAGCCCCGGGATCGGCCCCATGCCGACCGAGAAGACGATGATGAGGAGCAGTCCGAGCCAGAAGGAGGGCACCGACCACAGGGTCAGCGCGATCCCGGTGTTCAGCTTGTCGCCGAGGCCGCCGTGCCGCCAGGCCGAGCGGGTGCCCAGCCACAGCCCGAGCGCCGAGTAGATCACCACGGCGACCCCGGTGAGCAGCAGCGTCGCCGGGAGCTTCTCCGCGATGAGGTCCCCGACGGGGGCGCGGAACTGGAACGAGGTGCCGAGGTCGCCGCTCAGCGCCTTGGCGCAGTAGTCGGTGAACTGCTGCCACAGCGGCAGGTCGAGCCCGAACTGGCGGCGCAGGGTGGCGAGTTGCTCGGCGGAGGTGGGCACGCCATGGGTCATCGCCTTCACCGGGTCACCGGGGATGATCCGGAAGAGGAAGAAGCTGGTGACCAGGACGGCGAAGAGGGAGACGAGCGCGCCGCCCAGCTTCCCCGCCGCGTGGCGGAGATAGCCGAGGGAGGAACCGGTGCGGGGTGCGCCGTCCGCGGCGCGGGCCTTCTCGGCCCGCGCCACGTCGGCGGGGGTGCTTGCCGTCGTCACGTACTACTCGCGGTCGTCGGCGGTGGAGCGGCGGCGCATCCCCAGGAAGACGCCGAGACCGACCACGACGACCACGGCCGCGGCGATGCCGATGATCACCCCGGTGGACGAGCCGCCGTCGGAGTCCTCTGCCTGGGCCGTGGGCACGGCCGACCACCAGCTCCAGTAGCCGTCCTGGCCCCACAGGTTCCCGGCGGCCTCGGGCATGGTCGTGATGGACTTGATCTGGTCCGTGCGGTACGCCTCCAGGGCGTTCGGGTAGGCCATGATGTTCATGTACCCCGTGTCGTACAGCCGGGACTGCATCCGCTTCACCAGATCCGCCCGCTTGGCGGCGTCGTACTCGACCGCCTGCTGCGCGTAGAGCCCGTCGAACTCCTTGTCGCAGATGAAGTTGTCGGTGGCGCCGGAGTCCTTCGGGGTCGCCGGGAGCGTGCCGCAGGTGTGGATGGAGAGCACGTAGTCCGGGTCGGGGTTGACCGACCAGCCGTCGAACGCGAGGTCGTAGTCGCCCTTGACCCAGGGGTCGGAGACGCTGTCCAGACACTCGACCTTCAGGCCGATGCCGAGCTTGCCCCACCACTCCTGGAGGTACTTGCCGACGGCCTTGTCGTTCGGGTCGGTGGCGTGACAGAGGATCCGGAACTCCAGCGGCTTGCCGTCCTTGCCGAGCCGCTTGCCGGCGCCGTCCTTGCGGTATCCGGCGGCGTCGAGGACCTTCTCCGCCTGGGCAGGGTCGTACGCCCGCTTCTGCGCGGCCTCCGGCTTCCAGAAGTACGAGCCGAAGCGCGGCGGGATGTACCCCTCGCCCTCGACGGCGTGGCCCTGGAAGACCTTGTCGACGAGGGTGGTGCGGTCGACGGCGAGGAAGAGCGCCTTGCGCACCTCGGGGTCGAGCAGCGCCTTGTTGCCGTTGCCGAAGGTCTTGCCGTCCTGCGCCTTCGCGCCCGGGTTGGTGGCGAGGGCGTAGAAGCGGCGGCCGGGGGCGTCGTTGACCTTGATGTTCTTCTGGGTCTTCAGGGCGGCCGCCTGGGCCGGCGTCAGGTTCGGTACGAAGGACACCTCGCCCTTCTGGAGGGCGGCGACGGCCGCGTCCCCGTCCTTGTAGTACTTGAAGACCAGCTCGTCGAACTTGGGGGCGCCCCGCCAGAACTTCTTGTTCGGCTTGAGCTTGATGTACTGGTCGACCTTGAAGTCGGTGATGACGAAGGGACCGTTCCCGACGATCGGGAAGGTCTTGTCGTTGTTGAACTTCGAGAAGTCGGTGACCTTCTCCCAGACGTGCTTGGGCACGATCGGCACGTCGAGGGCCGTCATCGTCGCCTGCGGCTTCTTGAGCTTGATGACGAGCGTCTGCGGGTCGGGCGCGGTGACCTGGGCGAAGTTGGCCGTGAAGCTGCCGTTGGCGGTGGCGGCGTTCGGGTCGGTCATCATCTTGTTGAAGGTCCAGGCCGCGTCCTCGGCGGTGGCCTGCTGCCCGTCGGACCAGGTCGAGTCCTTGCGGATGGTGTACGTCCACGTCAGCTTGTCGGCCGAGGACGTCCACGCGGTCGCCAGACCCGGGATCGTACGGGCGTCCTTCGGGTCGTAGTTCGTGAGGTATTCGTACGCCAGCCGGTGGATGCTGGTCGAGGTGAGCTTCTGGGCCAGGAACGGGCTCAGCGAGTCGATGCTCTGCGAGACGGCGACCGTGAGCGTGGTGCCGCCGGACTTCCCGTCCTCCGCCTGCGCGGTGCCGGGGAGGACGACGAGCGAGGTGCCGGCGAGACCGGTGGCGAGCAGCAGTCGGAGGGCTCTTCGGGCGGGGGCGGGACGGGGTGGAACCTTCGTGACCATGACCATGGGACGTGACCTCGCGTCGGAGTTTCTGTCGTGGATCTTGGGCTGACGAGCGGTGAAGCGAAGGTGTATCAGCGGTGGTCTGCCGTCGTCAACGATCGATCAAACCCCTTGTGGGCTGCGGGAACGCCAAGAGGCTCCGTATCGGTGAGCCGATACGGAGCCTCATTGGTCTAATCCTGTGACGCCCTACTGCTGAGGGGCTGGCGGCGCCTGCGGCGGACCCTGCGGGTCCGTCTGCGGGGGCAGCGGCTGCCCCGGCTGGGACTCGTTCCCGTCCTGAGGCTGCTGCCAGGCCTGCGGCACACCCGGCTGCCCGGGCTGACCCGGCTGCGGCGGGTACGGCTGGCCCGCCGGGGCGCCGTACGGCTGACCGGGCACCGGCTGTCCGGGCGCGTACTGGCCCGGCATCGGACCGGCCTGCCCGGGCACCTGACCCGGCATCGGCTGGCCAGGCTGCGGGTAGCCCTGCGGCGGGTAGGGCTGGCCCGGCTGAGGGTACGGCTGACCGGGCTGGGGCGGCTGCGGCGCGTACGGCTGTCCGGGCACCGGCTGTCCGGGCGCGTACTGGCCCGGCATCGGACCGGCCTGCCCGGGCACCTGACCCGGCATCGGCTGCCCGGGCATCGGCTGACCGGGCGCGAACTGCCCCGGCACCGGCTGCCCCGGCATCCCGGGGGCGGGCATCGGCTGGCCCGGCATCGGCGGGGCCATGTGCGGCGGCATCGCGCCCTGGCCGTCACCGGTCCACAGCCCCTGCGCCTGCTGCGCCCGTACGAAGTCCTCGGCCACCATCGCCGAGAGGTGGAAGTACGCCTCCCGGGTCTTCGGCCGCATCATGTCGAGGTCCACCTCGGCGCCGGCCGCCAGGTGCTCGTCGAAGGGCACGACCACGACGCCGCGGCAGCGGGTCTGGAAGTGCTGGACGATGTCCTCGACCTTGATCATCTTGCCGGTCTCGCGGACACCGGAGATGACCGTGATGGAGCGCTGCACCAGGTCGGCGTAGCCGTGGGCGGACAGCCAGTCGAGGGTCGTCGAGGCGCTGGAGGCGCCGTCCACGGAGGGCGTCGAGATGATGATCAGCTGATCGGCCAGGTCCAGGACGCCACGCATGGCGCTGTACAGCAGACCCGTACCCGAGTCGGTCAGGATGATCGGGTACTGCTTGCCGAGGACGTCGATCGCGCGCCGGTAGTCCTCGTCGTTGAAGGTCGTCGAGACGGCCGGGTCCACGTCGTTGGCGAGGATCTCCAGGCCGGACGGCGCCTGCGAGGTGAACCGGCGGATGTCCATGTACGAGTTGAGGTACGGGATCGCCTGCACCAGGTCGCGGATGGTCGCCCCGGTCTCGCGCCGCACCCGGCGGCCGAGCGTGCCGGCGTCCGGGTTGGCGTCGATGGCCAGGATCTTGTCCTGCCGCTCGGTGGCGAGGGTCGCGCCGAGCGCGGTGGTCGTCGTGGTCTTGCCGACACCGCCCTTGAGCGAGATGACCGCGATCCGGTAGCAGGACAGGACCGGCGTCCGGATCAGGTCCAGCTTCCGCTGCCGCTCCGCCTCCTCCTTCTTGCCGCCGAGCTTGAAGCGGTTGGCGGCGCCGGGGTTCCGGCTGGACTTGGGCTTCTGCTTGTTGTTGCGCAGGAGCCGGTCGGAGGAGAGCTCGACGGCCGCGTTGTAGCCGAGCGGGGCGCCCGGCACGGAACGCTCCCGGTGGTCGTGCGTCACCGGCGAGGGCCAGGCGGCACCGGTCCGCGGATCCACCGGCGGCTGACCGTCGTACGGCGGCTGCGGGGCCTGCGCGGCCTGCGGGGGTACGGCTCCGGGATGCGGGTAGCCGTAGCCGCCCGGCGCCTGCGCCTGCGGCGGGACGCCGGCGGGCGCCCCGGGCTGCTGCGGATAGCCGTAACCGGCCTGCTGCGGAGGCGTCCCCGGCTGCGGGAAGCCGTAACCGCCCTGCGGGGCCTGGGGCTCCTGCGGGGGCTGCGGGTAGCCGTACCCGGCGGGCGCCTGGGGCTCGGCCTGCGGCGGTACGGGTGCCCCGGGGGCCGGCCAGGCGGCGGTGGGCGGCAGCGGGGCGGCCGGCGCGGTCGGCTGGGCACCCGGGAGGGGCTGCGCGGGCCACTGCTGCGCGGGCTCGGGGGCGGCCGGCTGGAAGGACGGGGGCAGCGGCGGAAGCCCGGCCTGCGGGCCGGCGGCCGGGTACGGCCCGGGAGCGGCGGGGGCGCCGGGGAAGGGGCCGGGGACCGGGCCGGGGCCGAAGCCCTGCGGCGCGTCGGCGACCGGCTGCGCGGCGGGGAGGGGGGTGGCGGCAGCGGCGGGGTTCTCCGCCTCGGCGCCCGTCTCCGTCTCCGTGGCGGGCGCGGCCGGCTCGTCCTCCGGGCCCGACGCGTCGGCGGCGGCCTCGGCCCCCGCGTCGGCCGTGTCGGCGGCGGCCTCGGCGGGCTCCTCGCCCTCCGACGCGGTCGACGCCTCGTCGGTCACGTCGTCGCTGCCCGCGCCGGTCGTGGTCTCCGCCGCTGCCGAGCCGGCGGGCTCGCCGGGATCGGCGGGATCGGCGGGGGAGTCCTGCGCGGCGTCCGCCGTACCGACGGGCTCGGCGGTGCCACCGCTCGCGGCCGGCTCCGCCGCCTCGGCGGTGGCGGAGCCCTCGGAACTCCCCGCCTCCTCCGCCTTCTCGGCCGTGCGTTCGGCGATCTCGCTCTGGAGGGCGGCGGGGGAGAAGCGCATGGTGGCGCCGCTCTCGACGTCCCCGCCCCCGAACGAGGCCGCGGGCGCGGCGGCGGGAGGCAGCGAGGCGTCGACGACCGGCGCACCCGGCACAGGCGCACTCGGGACACCGGGCGCAGGCGCACCCGGAACCGGCGCCACGGGCGCGAACGCCGGCGCGGGAGCGCCCGCGGCAGGCGCGACGGGAGCAGGCGCGACAGGGGCAGGCGGAACAGCAGCAGGCGGCACAGGACCGGGCGGAACGGGACCGGGCGCGGCAGGCGCGACCGCACCCGGCGCGGCGAACGGCGGCACACCCACCGGAGGCACCGCGGCGGCCGGCGGGACCGGCGCGGGAGTCACGGGCGCGACCGGCTCGACCACCGGTACAGGCGCGGGCGCGGGCACGACCGGCGGGGCCGGCGGCGCCACGTTCCAGCTGGGCTCGAAGCCGCTGCCGGCGGGAAGACCCGGCACGGCGACCGGCGCTCCGCTCGGCGGCGGGGGAGTGGCACCGCCCGCCCCCGTACCGCCCGACGCGTTCTGCGTGTACCAGGCGGGCGGGGTGTAGTCGATGGTGAACTCACCCGTCATCTCGGCGGGATCCGCGTCGGACTGATCGTCGGCGGGCGGATTCCAACCCCCGTGGATCTCGTCGCGATCGCCGTTCACTTTGCCTCCTGGTGTGGTCGAGCACCCTTGTGCCGTTGTGGGCGGGGCCCTTCCACCCTAATCGCCGCGAGCCGCCCCCGGGCAGGGCCGACGGCCCCTCCGCGCCCGCCTCCGCGAACGGGTCCGGGCCCCAAGTGACCCGGTCGCGCCGCAGAGTGAGAACCCCCACCGTTCAAAACGATGCAAAAACGGACGTACGTAAGCGAGTCCGTGCCGCTCAGTCCATCCGGCGGGCGCCGCCCAACAATCCGGTCTCGGCGTCCGTCGCCTGCGTCATCACGAACTGGCGGTCGTTCTGCGTACACCAGAGGGTCACCCCGTCGGCGAGCGTGGACAGCGCCTCGTACTCGTGCCGCGGAAGGCTCATGATCCGGCCGATCTGGGCCGCCTCGTCGGGGGACACCCGCTGGACCCCGACCAGGGAGGACTTCTCCAGGAGCCGGGGCGCGACCGGGCTCAGATAGGGCAGCAGCGTCACCACCGACTGCCAGGGCGCCGACACGACCCGGCCGCGCGGCGGCCGCATGCCGCAGTCGCGCACCACGACCACCGGACTGCCCGCCGAGGCGCCCTGCGGCGGCACCCGGCCCACGTCGTGCAGCGTGATGCACGGCTGGCCACCGCCCGCCGCCTGCGCGAGGGCCGTCCACGCCTGCGCGCGGCCGGTCTCGACCGCCACCCGGGCGCCCGTCGCGGCCGCCCGCAGAGCGAGCACCTGCGCGGTCCACAGACCACCGATGAGGGTCACGTCGTACGGGACGGGCCGGTTGATGCCGAGCACCGCCGGACGGCTCTCGGCGTCCACGCCGATCACCACGCCGTCGTCGCCGACCGGCAGGGCCAGCGCCTCCAGCTGTTCCAGGGGTACGGAGTGCCGGTCGCGGCGCGGCCCGACGAGCCCGAAACCGAACCGGGGCCGCGTGGCACGGCCCGTACGCCGGGCGGAGGAAGCGGCCGGGGAAGGGGCGCCCCCCACCGGGGACGTACCGAAGGAAGCGGTGGACATCAGCGCGCACCTCCCAGCGGCAGCGTCGCCAGAACGCCGGGCACCTGTTCGCGGTCGAGGCGCACCAGACCCGTCTTCACGCCGCGCGCCGCACGCTCCAGCTCGTGCCGGGCGGCCACCAGTTCCTCGTCGCTGCGCCCGGTGATGCGCACGTGTCCGGTCACCGTCACCTCCTGCCGGTCTCCGCCGCTCAGCGTCAGGCTGAACGTCGTCGCGAGCGCGGGCAGCGAGGTCAGCAGGGCCACCAGCTGCGGCATCGACGCGCCCGCGCCGCCGCTCCGGCCGCCCAACTGGGGCCAGCGCCCCACCCAGTACGTCGTGTGCCGCCGGTCGTCCACCCGCCAGGTCCGCGCCGTCTCCTGGGTCCTGCGGCCCTGCGCCTGCCCCCGGCCCGCCTGCGCTATCGCCATCGGACTGGCGCAGCTCGACGTGGCGAGCGCCGAGGTCAGCTCCTGCTCCGTGAGCACGCCGGCCCGGAACCCGGCCCCCGCGAGCCGGCTCGCCAGCTGGTCCGCCGCCCGCACCACGCACTTCTGCGCGCCGGTCATGCCGCCGCCGCGCGCGGCGACCGCCTCCGGGCAGAGCTCGGGGTCGAGCTTGAGCGCGATCCAGGTGATGCGCACCGCGGGGGAACCCGTCTGCGCCTGCAGCGGCCCGTAGTTGCGGGCGGCCATCGACTGCGAGGGAAGGTGCGGCGCGGGCGCCGGCTGGGTGTGCTGCACGATCTGCGCCGACTCCAGCCGGATGCCGTCCACGCTCAGCACGTCCCGGACGAGCCCGACGGGGAGCGGCTTCGCCGCACGGTCCGGACGCAGCGCCGTGCCGTCCGACTCGACCCGCAGGACGGCCGTCAGGAAGGTGCCGTCGCCGACCATCCCGACCGGCCGCCGGTCGCGGTCGCTGTACGTGTAGGTCCGCAGCGCCGGATCGCACTCCACGAGCGGTGCGAAGCCCGGCTCGGTGCCCTCCGGCACCGTGAACGAGGAGGCCCGGCGCGAACGGGCGCGCAGCGCCAGGAAGGTGCCCAGCCACTCGGGCAGCGAACGCCGGTGCCGGCGGACCACGGCGAGCAGCAGCAGCACGACGGCGACCACGCCCGCGGGCACCAGCAGCATCGGCTCGACGACCCAGGCGAGGAGCAGCAGCGCCGCCGCCACCTCGATCAGTACGAGCTGTTGCAATCGGAACGAACCGAAGTGTCCGGGACGTGCCTGGAGCCTCGGTGAGACCGCCGGCGCGGGGCCCGTGGACGGGGGTGTGGAGGCAGCGGCCGCATCGGGCCGCCTCCGCCTCGCGGAAGCCATGATGGAGAATCCCCCTCAATTCATCCCGATGACCCTGGCCCGCCAGGGCTTTGGCGGCCGGATCACCCTACCCGCCCCACGAACCCCACGGGACAGCAGGCATAGTAGGGGGCCGGTCCGAAGGCCGGGGCCCGGGTGTCACCACCGAGGAGCCCCGCGCGAAGATCGCGCCTGACGAGAATGGGGACTCATGGCATCGCGGCGGGACGAGCTCAACGCGTACACCTTTGCGAAGAAGCGCACGGTGGCGGCATTCCTCCAACCCTCGCCCTCCGGCACGGAGGAGGGGGCGCCGAAGCCGCTGCGCGCGGTCGTCCCCGGCCTGATCGTCGCCGCGCTCGTCGTCGCCGGGTTCGGCGCCTGGGGCATGTTCAGCCCCACCGCCCCCAAGGGCTGGGACACCCCCGGCACCCGGGTCATCGTCGGCAAGCAGTCGACGACCCGGTACGTGGTCCTGGAGACCGGCAAGGGCAAGGACAAGAAGACCCTGCTCCACCCCGTCCTCAACCTCGCCTCGGCCCGACTGCTGCTCAACCCCGACCAGTTCCAGGTCATCCAGGTCGACGACAAGAAGCTCGACGAGGGCAAGCCGCCCCGCGGCCCCATCCTCGGCATCCCGTACGCCCCCGACCGGCTGCCCGTCGCCACCGACGCGGGCACGGAGAAGCGCTGGGCCGTCTGCGAGCAGCCCGGCGGCGGCAAGGGCGCCAGCGTCCAGAAGGCGACCTTCCTCTTCGCCGAGCGCGACACCAAGCGGACCGAGGGCGCCAACCAGCTGAAGAACGGGGAGGTCCTGTACGTCAAGGGCCAGAAGGGCAGCGCCCAGTTCCTCGTCGACCACACCGGCACCAAGTACCCGGTGAAGGCCGACCGGCCCGGGCTCCTCACCGTCCTCGTCGGTCTCGGCAAGGAGCCGCAGCCCGTCACCGACGACTGGCTCGCCACCCTGAAGACCGGCGACGAGATCGACTTCCCGCACATCGACGGTCAGGTCGGCACCCCCACTGACATCCCCGACAGCACCCTCGACGGGACCGAGAACCGGATCGGCATGGTCCTCCTCGCCCAGACCGGCTCGGGCCCCCAGTACTACGTCGTGCTCCCCGGCCGGATCCAGCCCGTCACCCCCTTCACCGCCTGGCTGCTCATCAACTCCCCGGAGACCCGGGACCTGGACATGGACGGCGAGGCCACCACGGTCGACGCCCCCAACTTCGTCCCGGACCCCACCCTCTTCCACGGCGACGTCCACTGGCCCACGCTGAGGTCCAGGCAGGTCAACGCCTCCGCCGGCGAGGGCGCCCGCGACACCGTCTGCAGCGTCCTCGTCGACGTCGACGAGAAGGGCGGCACCAAGCTCACCACCTGGGCCGGCACCGCGTACCCCGCCGACATCACGGCCGGCGGCACCAGCACGTACGTCACCCCCGGCACCGGCCTCCTCTACACGCAGATCCAGGGCAAGCAGAAGACGCCCGACGGCTCCCTCTTCCTCGTCACCGACACCGGCCTGCGGTACGCCGTCCAGGCCAACGGCGACAGCGACTCCGCCCGCTCCGAGATCGGCGCGGGCGAACAGAAGCAGACCGACGGCAGGCCGGAACCCAGCGACGCCCAGAAGCGTCTCGGCTACGAGAAGGTCCAGCCGGTCCTCGTCCCGATCGAGTGGTCGGAGTTCCTCTCGAAGGGCCCCCGGCTGGACACCAACAGCGCGCGTCAGCCGCAGGGTTCCTAGGGGGTGGCACGGGTGACGACGACCCAGCGCACGGCCGCCCTGCTCGCCGCGGGCACCCTCACGGCCCTCCTCGCCGCTCCCGCCGCGGCCGCCGCGCCGCGGCAGGACGGCCCGGCCCTCGACGGCAGCGGCGAGTGCACGTTCCCGATGAAGAAGCAGATCGAGGGCATCCCCTGGCCGCTCCAGCGCGTCCTCCTCGACGAGCTCTGGCAGGACACCAAGGGCAAGGGCGTCCGGGTCGCCGTCATCGACACCGGCGTCGACGACGTCAACCCGCAGCTGCGCGACGCCGTCGACGCCAAGTCGGGCAAGGACTACCTCAAGCCCGACAAGAACAACCCCTCCTACGGAGACGACAAGCGCGGCAAGACCGACGGCACCGTCGACGAGGTCGGTCACGGCACCAAGGTCGCGGGCATCATCGCCGCACGCCCCCGCAAGGGCACCGGCTTCGTCGGCCTGGCCCCCGAGGCCACGATCATCCCGATCCGGCAGAACGACGAGAAGAACAGCGGCAAGTCCGACACCATGGCCCAGGCCATCGAGTACGCCGTGCTCAAGGGCGCCAAGGTCATCAACATCTCCCAGGACACCACCCAGCCGCTGAGCGAGGACTCGCCCATGGGCAGGGCGGTGGCCAAGGCGATCGAGAAGGACGTCGTCGTCGTGGCCTCCGCGGGCAACGACGGCATGGACGGAAAGTCGAAGAAGACCTACCCCGCCGCGTTCCCCGGTGTCCTCGCCGTCGCCTCCTCCGACCGCAACAACGAACGCGCCGCCTTCTCCCAGTCCGGCGACTTCGTGGGCGTCGCCGCCCCCGGCGTGGACATCGTCTCCACAGTCCCGGGCGGCGGGCAGTGCGTCGACAACGGCACCAGCTTCTCCGCCCCGTACGTCGCGGGCGTCGCGACCCTGCTCCGTGCCAAGTACCCGGAGTGGACCGCGGCCCAGATCGTCACCCGTATCGAGCAGACCGCCGTCCGTCCCATCAACGGCCGTGACAGGCACGTCGGTTGGGGTGTGGTCGATCCGGTACGGGCGCTCGCCGACCAGCCCGGGACGCCCGCCTCCTCGCCCGTGCCCGACCCGGGCCCGCCCAAGCCGCCGGCTCCCGAGCCGGCCCGTCTGACGCTGTCGGAGACGCCCCAGGAGCGCTCCGAACGGCTCGCCACCTATGCGTTGGGGATCGGAGGTGTCCTGGTGGCCGTGGTCGCCGGGACGGCCACCGTGATCCGCGACAGCCGCCGCAGGAGGGAGGCCCGATGACGCGCGTATCGGTCAAGTATCGGGTGCTCCCTTTGCAGTTGGAACTGCCGCCGTCAATGGCTACAGTGACCGCTGGGGGCACGGCAGTGCGAACCCAGCACGGGGGCGGCATCAGAAGATTCCCGTCCGCATCAATACCGGTAGGCCCGACGGCCGGTCCGTCGACGCCGCCGAAGGAAGAAGGGGCAAGATGTCGAAAGACCTGAACGTAACCAGTGCCGAACAAGTCAAGCTCGCCGGCCGGATCCAGGACTTCTCCGACGAGCTCCAGGCCCGCATCACGTCCCTCAACGGCGTGGTGGACCGCGTTCAGGCGGGCTGGCAGGGCGCTGCGAGCAAGGAGTACGACCGGGTCCAGAACGACCTGAACCAGCGTCTGCGCAGCATGCGCGCCGAGCTCACGAAGCTCGAGGAGATCATGCGGATGAGCGCCGACGGCTTCTCGCAGGAGGAGGAGGACCGTCTGCGGTCCTTCCGTCAGATGGACAACAGCTCCGGTGCCGGCGCCTCCGGTGGCCAGAGCGCCATCCTCGGCATCTGAGCCGTCCGACCCGACCAGTCCTCCGCGCCACTCTCAACCGAGGAGTCAACACCATGACCACTGCGGTCAATTACGACACCGTGACGCAGGCGGCGGCCGACACCCGCCTCACCTCCAGCACCCTCACGCAGAAGCTCGACGACCTCATGGCCGAGGTCAACCGCGTCGCCTCCAACTGGGAAGGCGAGGCGAAGATCGCCTACCGCGAGAGCCAGGACCGCCTGACCCGCGACATGGCCGGCATGAACCAGGACCTGGCGCGCATCGCCCAGCTCCTCGACGAGTCGGTCGCCGGCTACCAGGACACCGACAAGGGCAACGCGGCCCGGTTCCGCATGATGTGAGTCCTTGCGAGTACGCGTGAGGGGGTGGCCCGTCCCGGCGGGCCACCCCCTCACGCGTTGTCAGGCCCGGCGCAGATCGAACTCGCCGTCACGGGCCCCCAGGACGAAAGCGTCCCACTCGGCCTTCGTGTAGCGCAGCACCGTGTCCTTGTCGAGGGACGAGCGCATCGCCACCGCGCCCTCGGGCAGCCGGGCGATCTCCACGCGCTCCTCGTCCGGGCTCGTCCCCGGGGCGCCCTCCCACTCGACGCCGGAGATGTCGAGCGCGTACAGCTCCTCCTTCTGGCGCTCCTTCTCGGCGGCCAGAGCGCTGTCGACGTCGCTGCGCGTGCTGTTGTCTGCGTCGGTCATCGGCGCTTTCCCTTCGCGGTGGTACGGCGGTCCCTCCCACACTAGTGGGAGGGACCGCTCCGCTCAGGGCTGTTCGAGGAGCCTGGGCCCTTCGAGGAGCCAGGGCCCTTCGAGGAGCCAGGGCCCTTCGAGGAACTCAGCGCTCTCCGGCGAGCTCCGCGCCCTGCGGGGAGCTCAGTGGTGCTCGGGCAGCCAGCCCAGCTGCACCAGCGGCGTCCCGCGCTTCCGGGAGACGAACGTGCCACGGCCCGGAGGCATCGGCCGCGCCCGGACGCTGCCGAGGATGTCGCCCTCCTGCGGGTCGCCGGAGAGGATCACGCCCTGCGCGCCCAGCTCCCGCATCCGCTGCATGAACGGCTCGTACATCGCCCGGGAGGCACCCGCCTGGCTGCGCGCCACGATGAACCGGATGCCGACGTCCCGCGCGAACGGCAGGTTCTCCACCAGGACCGCGAGCGGGTTCCCGGAGTTGGTGGCCACCAGCTCGAAGTCGTCGACCAGGACGAACAGTTGGGGACCGGACCACCAGCTGCGGTCGCGCAGCTGCTGCGGCGTGATGTCGGGCTTGGGCGCCCGCTTCGTCATCACCGTGTTCACCGCGTCCATGTGCATCTGCATGGCCGAGGCCATCGGCGCGTACTCCAGGAGGTGCGAGGGCGCCACGGCCTCCAGCATCGTCCGCCGGTAGTCGCCGACCACGATCCGCGCCTGCTCCGGCGAGTACCGCTCGCACAGCTGCTTGGCGATCAGCCGCAGCAGCGCCGTCTTGCCGGACTCGCTCTCGCCGAAGATCAGGAAGAACGGATCCGACTCGAAGTCGACGAACACCGGCTCCAGGTTCGTCTCGTCGATGCCGATCGCGATGCCGTGCTGCGGGTACTCGAAGCCCTTCGGCAGCTGCTCCGCCGGGAGCTTGCGCGGCAGCAGCCGAACCGCCGGCGCCGGGGCGCCGGTCCAGCTCGCCTTCACGGCCTGGACGAACGCCGCCGTGCCGTCCGCGAGGTCGGCCGAGGAGCTCGACCCGTCGATCCGCGGCAGCGCCCCCATGAAGTGCAGCTTCTCCGGCACCTGGCCGCGGCCCGGGACACCGGTCGGCACGTTCGCCGCGACCTTGCGGTCGAACTCGGAGTCCATGACGTCACCGAGCCGCAGTTCGAGCCGGCCCAGCATCTGGTCCTTGAGCGCCGCCCGCACCTCCATGTAGCGGGCTGCGGTGATCACCACGTGGATGCCGTAGCCCAGACCGCGCGCCGCGATGTCGGAGACGATCGGCTCCAGCATGTCGTAGTCGTTGCGGAAGGTGCCCCAGCCGTCCACGATCAGGAAGACGTCGCCCCAGGCCTCGCCCGGCAGTTCGCCCGCCGCCCGCTTGCGCCGGTAGGTCGCGATCGAGTCGATCGAGTGCGCGCGGAAGAACTCCTCCCGCCGGTTCAGGACGCCCATGACCTCGGCGACCGTCCGGCGCACCCGCTCGGGGTCGAGCCGGGACGCCACCCCGCCGACGTGCGGCAGATCGGCCAGCGAAACCATGCCGCCGCCGCCGAAGTCCAGGCAGTAGAACTGCACTTCGGCCGGTGTGTGGGTGAGCGCGAACGAGGAGACGAGCGTCCGCATGATCGTCGACTTGCCGGACTGCGGACCGCCGACCACCATCATGTGACCGGCCGCGCCGGAGAAGTCCCGGTACAGCACCTCGCGCCGCTGCTCGAACGGCTTGTCGATGAGTCCGAGCGGCACGGTGAGCGCGCCCTGACGCGTGTACTCCGTCGCCGTGAGCCCCCGGTCCGCGGTCTGCGCGAGCCCCGGAAGCAGCTGGTCGAGCGAGGGCGCCTGGTCGAGCGGCGGCAGCCACACCTGGTGCGCCGGCACCCCCTGGCCCTCCAGCCGGCGCACGATCACGTCGAGGACGGTGTCCGCGAGCGCGTCGTCCTCCTCGTTCCGCTGCGCCGTGAGGTACGCCGGGTCCGGCGCCGCGTACACCACCGGCACCGGCGCCGCCGTGAACAGCGCGGGCCGCCGCTCCACCGGCATCTGCCCGATCTCCAGACGCGGCCCGCCCGTCCGGTAGGTGCCCGAGACGTACGCCGCCTTGAAGCGGGTCATCTCGTCCGTGCCGAACTTCAGATAGCCCGAACCCGGCACCGACGGCAGGTGGTAAGCGTCCGGCACACCGATCGCCGTGCGCGACTCAGCCGCCGAGAAGGTCCGCAGACCGATCCGGTACGAGAGGTACGTGTCCAGGCCGCGCAGCTTGCCCTCCTCCAGGCGCTGCGAGGCGAGCAGCAGATGCACACCCAGCGAACGGCCGATGCGGCCGATCTGGATGAACATGTCGATGAAGTCGGGCTTGGCGGTGAGGAGCTCGGAGAACTCGTCGATCACCAGGACCAGCGAGGCCAGCGGCTCCAGGGGAGCACCCGCCGCCCGCGCCTTCTCGTAGTCGTGGATGTTGGCGTAGTTGCCCGCCGAGCGCAGCAGCTCCTGCCGCCGCTGGAGCTCGCCGCGGATCGCGTCGCCCATGCGGTCGACGAGCGTCAGGTCGTCGGCGAGGTTGGTGATGACCGCCGCCACGTGCGGCATCTGCGACATGCCCGCGAAGGTCGCGCCGCCCTTGAAGTCCGCGAGGACGAAGTTCAGCGTCTCCGAGGAGTGCGTCACCGCGAGACCCAGCACCAGCGTGCGCAGGAGCTCCGACTTTCCGGAACCCGTCGCGCCGACGCACAGACCGTGCGGGCCCATGCCCTCCTGCGCCGCCTCCTTCAGGTCCAGCATGACCGGCTGGCCGTCCTCGCCGACACCGATCGGCACCCGGAGCCGCTCGGCCACCGACCGGGGCCGCCAGGTCCGCGCCACGTCCACCGAGGCCGCGTCGCCCAGGTTCAGCAGATCCGTGAAGTCCAGGTTGGCGAGCAGCGGTTCGTCGTCGTCCCCGCCGCCCATCCGCAGCGGCGCCAGCTGCCGGGCCAGCGCCTCGGCCGCCGGCAGCGAGATGCCGTCCGGCAGCCCCTCGTACGCGAAGCCGCCACCGGACTCCAGACGCAGCCGGCCCGGCCGTACCACCACCGAGAGGCCACCGCGCGGCTCGTCGAGCTCACCGGAGACGACCTCCACGATCGTCACGCCCTGGAGGCCCTCCGGGGCCGCGAGCATCGAGTCCGGCGGCACCATCCCGCCGTCGAGGACCACCACCATGTGGGGCTGGTCGAGCACCGGCGGGCTCTCCCGGGAGAACCGGGTGCGCCCGTCCAGCTTCGAGCGGACCAGGTTCTCCAGCTCACCGAGGTCGTCGCCGAACAGCCGCTTCGTACCGGCCCCGTCGACCTGCCCCGGCACCTGGGTGTGCGGCAGCCACTTCGTCCAGTCCCAGCGCTCCTGCGCCGGCCGCGCCGCCACGACGGCGAGCATCAGGTCGTCGGGGGAGTGCAGCGTCACCAGCTGCGCCACGAGCGCCCGGGCCGCCGCCTGCGCCGACTCCGGCTCGCCCGACACCGTCACGTGGTAGAAGGCCCGCATCGAGACCGCCATCGGCAGCCCGTCCAAGGTGCCGTGCACCGCGAGGAACTGCTGCATCGCACCCGCACACAGCGGCTCCAGCTCGTCCACCGGAGCCGTGTCCGGCGCCACGAGCGGCGTCGCCAACTGCTGGGCCCCGAGCCCGATCCGCGCCTGCCCGAAGTCGTGGTCGCCGACCCGCCGCTCCCACACCCGCGAGCCCTCGGCCACGACCGACCACAGCTGCTCGGGGGAGGGGTGCAGATACAGCTGAGCGTCCCGCTGCCTGCGCGCCGTGCGCCGCACCGTACGCCGGGTCTGCGCGAGGTATTTGAGGTAGTCGCGGCGGACATCGGCCATTTGCCCCTGCGTACCGCGACGGAATCTCACGAACTGGGCGACGGCCATCGCGACCGTCGACGCGAGCATCAGCGTGCCCATGATCCGCATGATCGGCGACGGCGTCATGAAGAAGAAGACGACCGAGGAACCCATGCCGAGCATCGGCAGGAGCTGCATCAACGCCGACTCCTGCTGTCCCCGCGGAAGTTCCGGCGGAGACTCCAGGACCAGTTCCTCACCGGGCACTTCCGGAGGAAGGGACCTCGGCGGGCGTTTGACGACGATCTGGCTCACCGGCGCATCAATCCCTCGTTGGAGGCGGGCTCGTGGCGGGAGCATCCGCACGCCACCCCTGTCGGCAGCCGAGCGCGCGGACTTCCCCCATGGGACGGCGATCCTACTTGCAGCCCCCACCCTCCGTCCCCGGTAGGGTGGCGCGCGCATCGTGCGCAACCGCGAATCAGAACGGGCGCAACCGCGAATACGACGGGCGCAACCGCGAATCAGGGGGTCCACACACGTGAGTACGACCGCAGCGACCGGCTTCTGCCGCGTCACCGTCGTGGCGCCGGACAGCCGCATCGACGTCGCGCTCCCCGAGGACATCGCCGTCGCCGACGTCTACCCGGAGATCCTGCGCCTCACCGGCCAGACCCAGGCGGCCGGCACCCCGACCGGCTACCACCTGGTCCGCCGCGACGGATCGGTCCTCGACGGCGCCCGCACCCTCGCCGCCCAGCAGGTCCTCGACGGAGAGGTGCTCTCGCTGCGCCCCTTCGCCCAGTCCCTCCCGCCGGCCGTCTACGACGACGTCTCGGACGCCGTCGCCTCCGCCGTCACCCGCGACCGGCACCTGTGGAGCGACGAGCTGCTGCGCGGCGCCGGACTCGTCGGCGGAGTGCTGCTCCTCGTCCTCATGGGCTTCGTGCTCTGGTTCGCCGACCCGGTCCGCCACGACATGCACAGCCTCCCCGGGATCATCGCGGGCGCCGCCGGCCTCCTCCTCACCGCCTTCGCCGGCGTCCGCGCCCGCGTCTACGCGGACCGGGCGACCGCCGTCGCCCTGGGCCTCGGCGCCCTGCCGCTGCTCCTCATCGCCGGCTCCGGCATCATCGCCGCCGACGCCGGCCAGGGCCCCGGCCGTCTGCAGTTCCTGCTCGGCTGCGTCACCGTCCTCGTCGCCTCCGTGGCCCTCGTCGCGCTCACCCCCAGCGGCGACGCCCCCTTCGTGGCCGCCACCTTCCTCGCCGGCGTCGGCACCCTCGCCACCTTCCTGATGATCCTCACGGAGGCCAGCGCCACCGAGGCGGCCGCCGCCTGCGCCCCCGTCGCCATCGGACTCGTCGCCTTCCTGCCCGGCCTCTCCGCCCGCTTCGCCCGCCTCCCCATCGGCTACGCCGCCCCGCGCAGCGCCGCCGACGACGAGTTCCTCGGCGACCCGCAGCAGGGCGAGGAGGCGCAGCCCGTCGACGGCGAGCGCATCGCGCTCCAGGCCCGCCGCGGCCACGAGATGCTCCTCGGCCTGGTCGGCGGCTGCGCGGCCGTACTCGTCGGCACCGCCGCCGTCCTCGGCTTCGCCGGGAACGTCTGGGGCCAGCTCCTCGCCCTCGCCTCCGGCCTCGCGATGCTGCTGCGCGCCCGCCTCTTCCGGTACACCTCGCAGGTCGCCTGCGTCCTCGTCGCCGGCATCGCCGCCATCGCGCTGCTCGTCCTTGGCCTCTCCCTCAACCCGCCGGCCGACCTCGTCAAGGACCTCCTCATGTACGGGGACCGCGGCGGCCTCGACATCCGTACGATCTGGCTCACCGCCGCCGTCGCCGCGGGCGCCGCGCTGATCACCGCTATCGGCCTGATCATCCCGAAGAAGGGCCTCTCGCCCTTCTGGGGCCGGCTCCTCGACCTGGCCGAGGGCTTCGTCCTGCTCTCCCTCGTCCCGCTCGCCCTCGCCGTCCTCGACGTCTTCACCCGGGTCCGCTCCCTCACCAGCAAATGAGGGGGCCCGCTCCGGCGAGCTGGTACGCTGTGTGACGGCCGTTTGTGTACGCGCTCCCGGAAAGCACCCGAGATCACTCGGAAGCCTCTGGAAGCAGCGCCCATCGGACCTTCGCCCGTCGAGTCACGGAAGCTTCCCCTGAGAAACAGACCAGGGGCACTCACGGGCGCACGAACACCTAGAGGAGATCCGCGTGGCTCTCGACGCCGCTGTCAAGAAGCAGATCATGGCCGAGTTCGGCACCAAGGAGGGCGACACCGGCTCCCCCGAGGTCCAGGTCGCGATGCTGTCCCGCCGCATCTCGGACCTGACCGAGCACCTCAAGCAGCACAAGCACGACCACCACTCCCGCCGTGGTCTGCTGATCCTGGTCGGCCAGCGCCGCCGCCTGCTGCAGTACCTGGCGAAGAAGGACATCCAGCGCTTCCGTACGCTGGTCGACCGCCTCGGCATCCGCCGCGGTGCGGCCGGCGGCGCCAAGTAAGCACGCCGTGAAGGGAGCGGTTCCCACTTTCAGGGGGCCGCTCCCTTTGCTGTACGTGCACAAAGTGCGCATCGGCACTTAGTCTGGTCGCACAACCCCATACGACGAGCGTGAAGCCGCCGGCCAGCCGCCGGTCCTCGGTAGTGGCCCCCGGAAACGAATCCCCGGGTGCTTCGATCGAAGACCGGCCCGCACCCAAAGGCGAGCTTCTCCGCCCCGTCGCACACCGTCCCCGGCCACACGGGCCGAAGGACGCAAAGACGAACACGTAGGAGAAACCCATAGTGGAGAACGAGACCCACTACGCCGAGGCCGTCATCGACAACGGCGCCTTCGGTACCCGCACCATCCGCTTCGAGACCGGCCGTCTGGCCAAGCAGGCCGCCGGCTCCGCCGTCGCCTACCTGGACGACGACACGATGGTCCTCTCCGCGACCACCGCCTCGAAGCGCCCCAAGGACCAGCTCGACTTCTTCCCCCTGACGGTGGACGTCGAGGAGCGGATGTACGCGGCCGGCAAGATCCCCGGCTCCTTCTTCCGCCGTGAGGGCCGTCCCTCCGAGGACGCCGTCCTCACCTGTCGTCTGATCGACCGCCCGCTGCGCCCCTCCTTCAAGAAGGGCCTGCGCAACGAGATCCAGATCGTCGAGACGATCATGGCGCTCAACCCCGACCACCTGTACGACGTGGTCGCGATCAACGCCGCCTCCTGCTCCACGCAGCTGGCCGGCCTGCCCTTCTCCGGCCCGATCGGCGGCACCCGTGTCGCCCTGATCAAGGGCCAGTGGGTCGCGTTCCCGACGCACACCGAGCTCGAGGACGCCGTCTTCGACATGGTCGTCGCCGGTCGCGTCCTCGAGGACGGCGACGTCGCGATCATGATGGTCGAGGCCGAGGCCACCGAGAAGACCATCCAGCTGGTCAAGGGCGGCGCCGAGGCGCCGACCGAGGAGGTCGTCGCCGCCGGTCTCGAGGCCGCGAAGCCCTTCATCAAGGTCCTCTGCAAGGCCCAGTCCGACCTCGCCGCCAAGGCCGCCAAGCCCACCGGCGAGTTCCCGGTCTACCTCGACTACCAGGACGACGTCCTGGAGGCGCTCACCTCCGCCGTCAAGGACGAGCTCGCCCAGGCGCTCACCATCGCCGGCAAGCAGGAGCGCGAGACCGAGCTCGACCGCATCAAGGAGATCGCCGCCGAGAAGCTCCTCCCGGCCTTCGAGGGCCGCGAGAAGGAGATCTCGGGCGCCTACCGCGCGCTGACCAAGAAGCTGGTCCGCGAGCGGATCATCAAGGACAAGGTCCGCATCGACGGCCGCGGCATCACGGACATCCGTACGCTCGCCGCCGAGGTCGAGGCCATCCCGCGCGTGCACGGCTCCGCCCTGTTCGAGCGTGGCGAGACCCAGATCCTGGGCGTCACCACCCTCAACATGCTCCGCATGGAGCAGCAGCTGGACACCCTCTCCCCGGTGACCCGCAAGCGCTACATGCACAACTACAACTTCCCGCCGTACTCCGTCGGCGAGACCGGCCGCGTGGGCTCGCCCAAGCGCCGCGAGATCGGCCACGGCGCCCTCGCCGAGCGCGCCCTCGTGCCGGTCCTCCCGACCCGCGAGGAGTTCCCCTACGCGATCCGCCAGGTGTCCGAGGCCCTCGGCTCCAACGGTTCGACGTCCATGGGCTCGGTCTGCGCCTCCACCATGTCGCTGCTGAACGCCGGTGTGCCGCTGAAGGCCCCCGTCGCCGGTATCGCCATGGGTCTGATCTCCGAGGAGATCGACGGCCAGACGCACTACGTCGCCCTCACCGACATCCTCGGTGCGGAGGACGCCTTCGGCGACATGGACTTCAAGGTCGCCGGTACGAAGGAGTTCGTCACCGCCCTCCAGCTCGACACCAAGCTGGACGGCATCCCGGCCTCCGTCCTGGCCGCGGCCCTCAAGCAGGCCCGCGACGCCCGCCTCCACATCCTCGACGTGATGATGGAAGCGATCGACACGCCGGACGAGATGTCCCCGAACGCCCCGCGGATCATCACCGTCAAGATCCCCGTGGACAAGATCGGTGAGGTCATCGGCCCCAAGGGCAAGATGATCAACCAGATCCAGGAGGACACCGGCGCCGAGATCACGATCGAGGACGACGGCACCATCTACATCGGTGCCGCCGACGGCCCGGCCGCCGAGGCCGCCCGCGCCACGATCAACGGCATCGCCAACCCGACCATGCCGGAGGTCGGCGAGCGCTACCTGGGTACGGTCGTCAAGACCACCACCTTCGGTGCCTTCGTCTCCCTGCTCCCGGGCAAGGACGGCCTGCTGCACATCTCGCAGATCCGCAAGCTCGCCGGTGGCAAGCGCGTGGAGAACGTCGAGGACGTGCTCGCGATCGGCTCCAAGGTCCAGGTCGAGATCGCCGAGATCGACCAGCGCGGCAAGCTCTCCCTGATCCCCGTGATCGCGGACGAGGACGGCGCCGAGGGTGACAAGGACGACGCTGCCAAGTGACGTCCCGTAGTTCCCGCGCGACGGCCCGCCCCTCTTCGGAGGGGCGGGCCGTCGCCCGTACCCAAACGCTTCTCCCGGGCAAGGACGGCATCGGCACGGTCCGCCGCACGACCCTCCCCGGCGGCCTGCGGATCGTCACCGAGACCCTCCCCTCCGTGCGCTCCGCCACCTTCGGCATCTGGGCGCACGTCGGCTCCCGCGACGAGACCCCGACGCTCAACGGCGCGACCCACTACCTGGAGCACCTCCTCTTCAAGGGCACCCACAAGCGGTCCGCCCTCGACATCTCCGCCGCGATCGACGCGGTCGGCGGCGAGATGAACGCCTTCACGGCGAAGGAGTACACCTGCTACTACGCCCGGGTCCTGGACACCGACCTGCCCCTGGCGATCGACGTCGTCTGCGACATGCTCACCGACTCGCTCATCCTCGACGAGGACGTGGACGCCGAGCGCGGCGTCATCCTCGAAGAGATCGCGATGACCGAGGACGACCCCGGTGACGTCGTGCACGAGCTGTTCGCGCAGACGATGTTCGGCGACACCCCGCTGGGCCGCCCGGTCCTCGGCACCGTCGACACGATCAACGCGCTCAGCCGCGGCCAGATCGCCCGCTTCTACAAGAAGCACTACGACCCGACCCACCTGGTCGTCGCCTGCGCGGGCAACGTCGACCACGCCACGGTGGTGCGCCAGGTCCGCCGCGCCTTCGAGAAGGCCGGCGCCCTGACCCGTACCGACGCCGTCCCCGTCACCCCCCGCGAGGGCTCCCGGACCATCCGTACGGCGGGCCGCGTCGAGCTCCTCAACCGCAAGACGGAGCAGGCCCACGTGGTCCTCGGCATGCCGGGCCTGGCCCGAACCGACGAGCGCCGCTGGGCCCTCGGCGTGCTGAACACCGCCCTCGGCGGCGGCATGTCCTCCCGCCTGTTCCAGGAGGTCCGCGAGAAGCGCGGCCTGGCCTACAGCGTGTACTCGTACACCTCGGGCTTCGCCGACTGCGGCCTCTTCGGGGTGTACGCGGGCTGCCGGCCCAGCCAGGTCCACGACGTCCTGAAGATCTGCCGGGACGAGCTCGACAAGGTCGCCTCCGACGGCCTCACGGACGAGGAGATCACCCGCGCCGTCGGGCAGCTCTCCGGCTCGACCGTGCTCGGCCTGGAGGACACCGGCGCGCTGATGAACCGCATCGGCAAGAGCGAGCTGTGCTGGGGCACCCAGATGTCGGTCGACGACATGCTGACCCGGATCGCGGCGGTCACCCCGGACGAGGTCCGCGAGGTCGCACGCGATGTACTGGAGCAGCGGCCCTCGCTGTCGGTGATCGGCCCGCTGAAGGACAAGCAGGCGGACCGCCTCCACCACGCGGTCTCCTGATCCCCAAGTCCCCTAAGGAAGAGCAATGAGCAAGCTGCGCGTGGCGGTCCTCGGAGCCAAGGGCCGCATCGGCTCCGAGGCGGTCAGGGCCGTCGAGGCCGCCGAGGACATGGAACTGGTCGCGGCCCTCGGCCGCGGCGACAGCCTGGAGACGCTCACCGAGACGGGCGCCCAGGTCGTCGTCGAGCTGACGACCCCCGACTCGGTCATGGAGAACCTCGACTTCTGCGTGGGCCACGGCATCCACGCGGTGGTCGGCACCACCGGCTGGACCGAGGAGCGCCTCGCGCAGCTGAAGGGCTGGCTCGCCGCCTCCCCGGAGACCGGCGTCCTCATCGCGCCGAACTTCTCCATCGGCGCGGTCCTCACCATGAAGTTCGCGCAGATCGCGGCCCCGTACTTCGAGTCGGTCGAGGTCGTCGAACTGCACCACCCGAACAAGGTGGACGCCCCCTCCGGCACCGCCACCCGCACCGCCCAGCTGATCGCCGAGGCCCGGTCGAAGGCAGGCTGCGCCCCGCAGCCCGACGCCACGACCACCGCCCTCGACGGCGCGCGCGGGGCGAACGTCGACGGCGTCCCCGTCCACGCCGTACGCCTCCGGGGCCTGCTGGCCCACCAGGAGGTGCTGCTCGGCGGCGAGGGCGAGACCCTCACCGTCCGGCACGACTCCCTGCACCACTCCAGCTTCATGCCGGGCATCCTGCTGGGAGCCCGCCGCGTGACCACCGCCCCGGGCCTCACCTTCGGCCTGGAGCACTTCCTGGACCTGGGCTGACGGCCATGGGCGGAAAGATCACGTACGTCTTCCTGGCCACCGTCCTCGTCCTGGTCTTCGGCGTGGTGGCGATGGAGGGCGTCCTGCTCCTCCTGACGGGCGAGCCGGCCGCCATGGGCATGGGCGCCGTGGCGTTCCTGCTGCCCGCCGTCGGCGGCTGGTTCCTCTGGAAGAACACCAGCTTCGCGCGCCGGGCCAACCGCCTGGCCGCGGAGCTGGAGGCCGAGGGCGGCCTGCCCGTCGACGAGCTGCGGCGCACCGAGGGCGGCCGGATCCTGCGGGACTCGGCCGACGAGGTCTTCGCCCGGCGCAAGGCCGAGACGGAGGACTCACCGGAGGACTGGCGCTGCTGGTTCCGGCTCGCGGTGGCCTACCACGACGCCCGGGACACCCCCCGGGCGCGCAAGGCGATGCAGCGGGCCATCGCGCTCCACGAGGGGCGTCCGGTCAGCGCGTAGCGGCCGGCGCCGTGCCGTACTCGGCGTTCCAGGCCTCGATCGTGTCCGCCGCCCGGTCGAAGGCCTCGACACGGGAGAGGAAGTCGGCGTTGTGGTCGGTGAGCAGCAGCAGCTGCTCACCACCCTGCCGGTCGAGCACCAGGGCCTGACCCTGGACGGTACGGGGGAGTCCGAGCCAGCGGACCGGCTGCTGGGCGGTGCGTACGGAGGTCACCTTGGCCCAGGGCACGGTCACCGTCGAGAGGAAGCCCACGCGGCGCACGCCGGCGCGGCTCACCCAGGTGCCCATGCGCAGCGCCCGCAGCGCGGCCACGATGACGAGCGCGGCGATGCCGAGCGTGACGCTCGCGCCGCCGAAGGCTCCGGCCACCGCGATGATCACGGCAGCGAGCAGCACGAACGAGGCGAGCAGCAGCGCGAGCGCCGCCGCCCCCACCCGCCACGAGCCCGGCCGGTAAGGACGACGCCACTGGTCGTGGTCGTCGAACGGCAGGGCGACTTGGTCGGTCGTGTCAAAAGCACGGTCGGCCGTCAGAAAGGGCAGGGGCACGACAGGTCCTCACTCACAAGCACGCTCGAAGGGGCAGTGCCCGGTGAGGCTACCTCAGCGGTTGTCGGAGGCCTCGGACTGCTGCTGACGAGTGGCCGAGTCACCCGACTGGAGCGAGGGCATCCCGAAGATCAGGGAGCCGACGAGGCCGGCCACGACGGTCAGGCCGAGCAGGCTGCGGCCCACGATCTGAGAGGCGCTGAGGCGCTCCCGGGGCGGTGGAGTGACGTTACTGCGGAAGTGGTCGGCCTCCGCGACGAACGCGAACGGTACGGCCTCTCGCCGGCGGAACATCAGAGCCACTCTCCTCATTTGTCGTCATGGGTCACAGGTACAGACGACGGAAGAGACGTTTTGGTGCCCTTTTTCATCAAAGCGGCCGTATCTCATCCTCCAGTAGGACGCGGTCGAGGAGGTCGGGCGCAGTGTTGGACGACTGTGCAGTCCCGTACGGCACACATGTCCGAACACACGATGCGAAGTGTCCGTATTGCGACGTTTCACGAAGTTCATCTAGGCTGATCAAACGGACCCGGCGCTGCCTGAACCCCCGAGCAGGCAGCGCCGGGCTCCCTTTCTCCTGTCCCCCTAGGGGACACCAGGCGCTGAGCAGCGAGTAGCGTGTTACCCATGGCTCCGATCTCCACTCCGCAGACCCCCTTCGGGCGGGTCCTCACCGCCATGGTCACGCCCTTCACGGCGGACGGCGCACTCGACCTCGACGGCGCCCAGCGACTCGCCACCCACCTGGTGGACGCGGGCAACGACGGCCTCGTCATCAACGGCACCACCGGCGAGTCCCCGACCACCAGCGACGCGGAGAAATCGGACCTCGTACGAGCGGTACTGGAGGCGGTCGGCGACCGCGCCCACGTCGTCGCCGGCATCGGCACCAACGACACCCACCACTCCATCGAACTGGCCCGCACCGCCGAGCGCGACGGCGCACACGGCCTCCTCGCCGTCACGCCGTACTACAACAAGCCCCCGCAGGAGGGCCTGTACCGGCACTTCTCGGCCATCGCCGACGCCACCGGCCTCCCCGTGATGCTCTACGACATCCCCGGCCGCAGCGGCGTCCCGATCGACACCGAGACGATCGTCCGCCTCGCCGAGCACCCGCGCATCGTCGCCAACAAGGACGCCAAGGGCGACCTCGGCCGCGCCAGCTGGGCCATCGCCCGCTCCGGCCTCGCCTGGTACTCCGGCGACGACATGCTCAACCTGCCGCTGCTCTCCGTCGGCGCCTGCGGCTTCGTCTCCGTCGTCGGCCACCTCGTCACCCCGGAGCTCCGCGCCCTCCTCGACGCCCACCTCGGCGGCGAGGTCCAGAAGGCCACCGAGATCCACCAGAAGCTGCTCCCGGTCTACACCGGCATGTTCCGCACCCAGGGCGTCATGACCACCAAGGCCGCCCTCGCCCTCCAGGGCCTCCCGGCCGGCCCGCTGCGCCCGCCGCTCGTCGAGCTCTCCCCGGAGGAGACGGCCCAGCTCAAGGTCGACCTGGCCGCCGGCGGGGTAGAACTCTGACAACAGACTTCACAACTGAACACTGACAACAGCAAGTGCACGATTGTCATGCGCGCCACGTGCCCGACCGGTACGTGGCGCGCATGGTGAGGAGAGTCTTTTGAGTCATCCGCATCCTGAACTCGGCGCCCCGCCGAAGCTGCCCAAGGGCGGCCTGCGCGTCATCCCGCTCGGCGGCCTCGGTGAGATCGGCCGCAACATGACGGTCTTCGAGTTCGACGGCCGTCTGCTGATCGTCGACTGCGGCGTCCTCTTCCCCGAGGAGGAGCAGCCCGGCGTCGACCTGATCCTGCCGGACTTCACCATCATCCGGGACCGCCTCGACGACATCGAGGGCATCGTGCTCACGCACGGGCACGAGGACCACATCGGCGCCGTCCCGTACCTGCTCCGGCTGAAGCCGGACATCCCGCTCATCGGCTCCAAGCTGACCCTCGCCCTCATCGAGGCGAAGCTCCAGGAGCACCGCATCCGCCCCTACACCCTCGAGGTGAAGGAGGGCGACCGCGAGCAGCTGGGCCCCTTCGACTGCGAGTTCGTCGCGGTCAACCACTCCATCCCGGACGCCCTGGCCGTCGCCATCCGCACCCCCGCGGGCATGGCCGTCGCCACCGGCGACTTCAAGATGGACCAGCTCCCGATGGACGGCCGCCTGACCGACCTCCACGCCTTCGCGCGGCTCAGCGAGGAGGGCATCGACCTCCTGCTGTCCGACTCGACGAACGCCGAGGTCCCGGGCTTCGTCCCGCCGGAGCGGGACATCTCGAACGTCCTGCGGAACGTCTTCGCGAACGCCCCGAAGCGCATCATCGTGGCCAGCTTCGCCAGCCACGTGCACCGCATCCAGCAGATCATCGACGCCGCCCACGAGTACGGCCGCCGGGTCGCCTTCGTCGGCCGCTCGATGGTCCGCAACATGGGCATCGCCCGCGACCTGGGCTACCTCCGGGTCCCGGCCGGCCTCGTCGTGGACGTGAAGACCCTCGACGACCTGCCGGACGACGAGGTCGTGCTGGTCTGTACGGGTTCCCAGGGCGAGCCGATGGCGGCCCTGTCCCGCATGGCCAACCGCGACCACCAGATCCGCATCGTCCCCGGCGACACGGTGATCCTCGCGTCCTCCCTCATCCCGGGCAACGAGAACGCGGTCTACCGCGTGATCAACGGCCTGACCCGCTGGGGCGCGAACGTGGTCCACAAGGGCAACGCCAAGGTCCACGTCTCGGGCCACGCCTCGGCCGGCGAGCTGCTGTACTTCTACAACATCTGCAAGCCGAAGAACCTCATGCCGGTCCACGGCGAATGGCGCCACCTGCGCGCCAACGCCGAGCTCGGCGCGATGACGGGCATCCCCAAGGACCACATCGTCATCGCCGAGGACGGCGTCGTCGTCGACCTGGTCGACGGCCGCGCCCGCATCACCGGCAAGGTCCAGGCGGGCTATGTGTACGTGGACGGCCTCTCGGTCGGCGACGTCACCGAGACCTCCCTCAAGGACCGCCGCATCCTCGGCGAGGAGGGCATCATCTCGGTCTTCCTGGTGGTCGACTCCTCCACCGGCAAGATCGTGGGCGGCCCGAACATCCACGCCCGGGGCTCCGGCATCGAGGACTCCGCCTTCGACGCGGTGATCCCGAAGATCGACGCGGCCCTCAACAAGTCGGCCCAGGACGGCGTCGTCGAACCCCACCAGCTCCAGCAGCTGATCCGCCGCACCGTCGGCAAGTGGGTCTCCGACACCTACCGCCGCCGGCCGATGATCCTCCCGGTCGTCGTGGAGGTCTGACCAGCGCGTCACGGGAGCGGGGCCCCTCGATTTGCATCGGGGCGCCCCGCTCCAGTACGTTTACGGCTCCGCCAGATCGGGAAGTGCCCGGCGCCGACGTGCGCCCGGAGCATGAACCGGGAGGCGGGAAATCCGACTCAGAACTTCTGATAAAGTCGGAACGCGCCGGAAGGCCTCGAAGAAACACAAATTCGAGACCGGAAAGCACCGAGGAAATCGGATCGAAAAGATCTGATAGAGTCGGAAACGAAGGAAGCGCCCGGAGGGCCTGGAAACAGGAACGAAGGAAGCGTCCGCACCTTGAGAACTCAACAGCGTGC